>CAYNWK010000068.1:0-22312 GCA_964400875.1 uncultured Anaerolineaceae bacterium
GCTTGCGGCGCGCTGCAGTGAGGTGTTTTTCGACTGCTTTGGGACTTTTCGAAAGGCTCCGGGCGATTTCTGGTACGGCTAATCCGGGCAGGCAGCGCAGAATAAGCGGTGAGCGCTGTTGATCCGGTAAGGAGTCTATTTGGGACCAGAACGAAGCTTCTTCCTTGTTGCGCGCTGGATTGTCATCAAAACCTGGCAGTGAAGTGAGCAGGGGATTCTCCGGATCGATGAAGCGTTTTAGCTGGCGCCGATAGTTAGAGACCATCAGGCGGAAAATCCATGTCTGTACGTTCGACTCACCCCAAAAACGGTCGAGGCTTCGGTGGGCTGCTGCCAGAGTAGTTATCGTAAGATCTAAAACGCGCCCGAGCCTCGGGCGCGTTTTCATGTTCGAATCCAGGAGCGCATATGCCAGGCGCATCAGATCAGCGCCGTAATTTTCGATCAACAGCTTCAGCGCCTGAGGGTCGCCGGGCTCGCTATTTTGTAAATAATAGGCTAAATTCGTTTCGAGTTGTTCGGTTTCCGAGGTTGGGTTGGGAAAAGCCATGGCTCAGGTTTCGAATAGGGCCGGCTTTTGGTTAGTATGCGCGAAGTGGCGCCAGCCTGGGGATGACCAGAAGTTGCGGGATTAAGTGTAGCACAACAGGGGTATGCTTGCACTCAGACGACACGACATTAATGGTTGTCTAATAGAGCCCCTAGATGATTATGGGATAACAAAGTTATCCGAGGTCAACCACACCGGACCCGGCAAAAAACCACCATACTTTAAGATCCCATAACTTGGCTTGGAGGAAACCAGCGCCTCATCGATAATCAGTTCACCCAGTCCTTCATCAAAGGGATAAAGTCCGACAGTGTTCTCATCAGGAGAAAACGGCGTGTTTGGAACCGTGAAGTCAGCCGTATAGCGTAATTCATTTGAAAAGCGTAGATCATCGATAAAGCCCCGGTAGAAGCGGTGGATTTGCTGATCGACGTCTTGTTTCCATGCACCGATGCCCAGATAGGGATCGCTGGGATGCAGCGGCTCTCCGCCATCTGGGTAACTGATATCCCCCGTCGGCCCATCTGTCGTTCCATCCAAGACGCCATCGATGTAGATCCATAATTTGCCGGTTGACCTTTGGCGCTGCACGGCGACGTGATGCCACTGGTAGTCGAGGATTGAGTTCGTTCCACACAGCGTGTAAGCCCCGACCGCCTCCCCGTAGATTCCGAACGCTAAATGCCCTCCGGCGACCGATACGCCGTATCCCCGGTTTCCCTTCAACCTTGATCGGTCGAGGATGACATTGCCATTCGTCCAGTTTGCGTTCCCCCCGCAATTGATTGCGGGGGAGTTATTATCTACTGCGGTCGCTCTCATCCACCATTCAATGGTGAAATCTTCTCCCCCGACATCTACAGCAGGTCCCGGATTGGAATTTGCTGGATCGTCAACCGGGATGAGCACCCGGTTCTCGTCCAGATCTCCGATCTGCCCTCTGAAACGCAGCATGTATCCGGAGGTAGGTCTTGGAGTTGCCAGCCGGACTATTAGGCCATCGTAGAAGTATTCCAGGATCTCAACCCAGGAATAACCATCTTCCGCCATATCCTTGGATTCCCACTGCCCCATACAGCGTCCTTCCTTATTTGCGGCTAGACATTGTGAATAATAAGCCCGGTAGGATGCATGGGTCAGCAGTCCGTCCGTATCCATGACGTTGTTCCAGACGTAATCCACTGCAGCGCTAGCTTTGGCGCTTTCAAAGTTCGGGTTATAAACCTGGTCACAGGTGCTATCCCATACATCAGCATCGGGCCATTTACCACCCAGAGAAATGTAGGACCAAGCGTACATTTTGACTGCCATTGCCCCGGCGCGCAGTGAATCATCCGGCCAGGTGGCTCCCCATTCGTTCGGCAAAACCCCCTTGACGTAGTCCTTGAAATCTATCGTCTCGATTGTATAGGGGCGGCTGGTATCGCAGTGGTACGGGTAACCAGCCACACGCACGCGGATCTTCTTGGGGAGCGGTAAGTTGGCATTGTTTCGGGCTAAAATATCCACGGTAAAGGTGTTCGCTATCAGCGGAAGAAAGGCTTGAATACTAGCTGCCTCGCTCGTAACCACCTCCAGTGGGTTAAACAGACCTTGAGCAGGCCAGTCTGGGTTCTCAGCTCGTGGAGGCGGCACTTCACTGTAAAACGGTTCCGAGGTCAGTTTAGGCTTGATGATGAGCGTGTCATCGGCGACAAGGCGCACATCCTTCAGAGTCCATGTTCCAAAGCCATCTGCACGAACTTCTACCGTCAATGGATTGACCTCAGCATCCAATGGGATCTGGTTCCAAATTACTTCGCCTTCTAGATTCGAAACCCCCGATAATCCTAAAGAATCGATTGTTACCTGTGCGCCAGGGATGGGATTTTCGGAGCCGGCGGATTTTACTCGCACCACCACGTTGCCCGATCGCAGAGCATCTGAGGGTGCAATTGTCCTGGAATAACTCGTTGAGGGGGAAATCGGGGTTAATAGCATCCCTGAGAGGAACAATCCGATGAACCATCCTGAACGCGATATTACTCTCATCCACTACCTCAACCCAGTTGGATTACCAGGCAAGCCACTTAAGAGGGGTTGCTTCGATCAATTGAGTGTATTGCTCTTCTGCTTCGATATCCCAATCGTACTTCTGTTCGAAAAGCTCGAAGATTTCTTGCTGCCATGGTTCAGGGACAATTCTCGCCCGGCACTCACAAATTATCGGTTTGCTGGCATCTTCAATCGCCAGGGTGGCGAAAGGACTTAAATCGAGGTTTTTCGCCTTAACACTGGTTGGTTCGATGCAAACGTAAATTTTATCTTCAAACCAAACGAACCACACCGGGACCAAGTGTGGTTGCCCGTTTTTCTTGACGGTAGCAAACCAGATATTTTTTTGACTCGCAAAACGGTTGTGGGTATATTCGAGCTCTGATGTCGTCACGATTTGGCGATTCCCTCTTGACAAAATCGAACAAATGTTCTAATATTTATACAGGTCCACATTTCCGACGCAAATTTTAACCGATTAACTGGCTCCAACTGGAGTTAACTGAGATGAACACAACCAACACAAGCCTACAATTTCGTCAGATCAGGATTCAGAGAGGTTTACTCTTTGGTTTTATGATCATAGTGGCTCTTTTAGCCTTCGAGGTGTTCAATTACAGTACAACGGATTATGCGTTGAGAGATTTGTTGGGCGAACTGGATTTTTTTGGAATCAGATGGGCTACGATTTTGGCGATCGCTTTTTGCGGAATCGATTTTGCCGGTATCGCCCGGTTGTTTACACCTGAACAGGGAGAGGATGAGCCCGTTGAGGTCTGGTACTTGTTCGGGGCTTGGCTACTAGCCGCGACCATGAACGCCATGCTCACCTGGTGGGGTGTTTCAATCGCCGTGCTCTCCCACGAAACTCTCGGCAACAGCATCATCGACCGCGGTACGTTGCTTCGGATGGTGCCGATTTTTGTAGCTGTCATGGTTTGGTTGATCCGCGTTTTGATCATCGGGACCTTCTCACTCGCAGGCGATCGACTTTTCTCACAAGCGGATAAGCGCAATTACAATTTATTCCGCTCGCGCCTGCAATCCACGAACGGGGCCCGGATTGGCAGCATGCCGAGAACGGCCACAGCGTCAGCAGGGTTCAGCCCTGCGCCTAAGCCTCAACCGGCTCAGCGTCGTGAACCGACCTATCATCCCGTATCGATGAGCGCCCCATCGTCACCGAATCGGACTTCCCATCGCCAGGCGAAAAAATTCTAAGTATTAACCTTCGGTTCGCTCTACCCGGTTCGAATTCCTCCTGGTTCGCGCCGGGTTTTAATTTTTAAACTGACGCACTTGAGCGAGAAAGGGGGTGTTGGGACGGGTGAAGCTCGTCCACACAACCCCACTATTTCGGAGCTGCATAACTCCTTAAATTAATGGATGCAGCGTAAATACTGTTATCTCTGGAGGACAATTGTAGCGGAACTGCATCGCTGAAGTACCGATCCCCCGGTTTGTGTACTGTACCATGCCGTTGATTTGATAACGCCCCAAAGGATATTTTTTCCCACCCGTGGGAATGTAGATAGGTCCGATCATGGGGAAGCGGATTTGACCTCCGTGTGTATGACCGGAAATCTGCAAATCGAAACGTCCCGTCGCCGCACTGATATCTGCAAAGTCAGGCTCATGCGCCAGCAGGATTGCCGCGCCGGGTAAGGGCAATTGTTCGAGCACCAAATCCAGACGGTCCTGATCCTCGAGGTAGTCATCAACGCCTGCGAAATGAAGTTCGCTTCCAACTGAGCTGCGGATTGTATGCACCCGATTGCTCAGGTCGATAATTCCGCATTTTGGGAGGATACGGTGGATTGCACCAGGATTCGTCCAATGATCGTGGTTACCCAGGACTGCGAGGGTCACCTCCTGCGGCTGTAAACCTTTCAGCCCGGCGATGAGCTCATCCTGAATCTGCTCATTGTTGTAGGTAATGAAATCTCCTGTGATCGCGATCACATCTGGTTCTTGCTGGTTTACCAGATCGACGATCTCATCCAGGCGAGTCCGGTTAACCCATGTTCCTAAGTGGATATCGCTGATCTGGACAAGGCGAAAGCCATCGAATCCAGGCTCGAGATTTGGAAGCGTAACTTGCAACCGGGTGATTTCAACTGCCTCCAAGACAGATTGGTTATTCTTTACCAGTTTGAAGACGCCTTTCAGCATCTCGCCTGTCTTTTCAACGAGTTGATCTTTGAAAGTAACTTTAGAAGATCGCACGAGCGATGGGTTACTCCTGGTGAGGATGAGGGCCGGGTTGCGCCATGACACGGGCGATCTGGCGAAGATCGAGCCACCATTGTACTTTTGGTCGCTGATGATCCTCGTCTAACATGCGCAGGTAGTCTTCCAAATTTTGAAATCTATATTCCTTCCCTTGCAGGCCGATGAACGCGCTGTCGGTTAGCCCCTGAGAACATTTATCGATCAGATATTCGATGCATTTTGTGCTCAAGCGCGTTGCCTGTATGCGGTCGAAGGGGGATGGATCGCCGCCGCGCTGCTGGTGCCCGAGGATTGCCTGGCGCACATCGAAGAGATCGCCGCCTTCTTCCTCGAAGAGCGAGGTCATAAAATCGGTCGTATAAATTGGGTTCGCATTCTCATTACGGATCATCAGGCCGAGTCTTTTGCCGTGTTGGAAACCGGTGACTAACAATTCGACGTCTTGCTGGAGATCGCGCAGGGTGACCCCTTCTTCGTTCAAGTAAACCTTTTCAGCTCCTGTTGCAAGTCCACCCATCAGAGCCAGATAGCCGCAGTCGCGCCCCATCACTTCGACGACAAAACAGCGACGCTGTGCTACCGCGGACTGTTTGATCTTATCAACCGCTTCGATGATGCTGTTTAAGGCTGTGTCCGCTCCTACGCTCAACTCGGAACCGGGTAAGTTATTGTTGATGGATGCCGGTAAACAAACCATGGGCAGGTTGAATGCCGGAAAGTTTTTCCGCTGGTTGAGCAGCATATACGCGGATTGGTAGCCTGTCGTCCCTCCAATGATCAAGAGCCCATCGATTTTATTTTCTTCCAGGCTGCGGGCGATGGCGTAGAAATCGCTGCCGCTCGGAACGCGCCGGTTGGTGCCCAGCTCTGCGCCGCCGCGCGAGGCGTATCCATTGACGCTCATCCATTTCAGTTCTTCAATCTGCCCGGAGACCAGCCCAGAGAACCCGTTATGCACACCCAACATGATATGCCCGCGATCCAGGCCTACTCGGACTGCTGCGCGCACGGCGGTGTTCATACCTGGTGCGGATGAACCGGAATGCACGATTGCGAAACGGAATCGTTTTTGCCCAGGGTCTGGTGGGTGGGGGAGGGAACGAACCATTGTAAGGAAGGTTTTGAAGGCTTCCTTAAAACTGCCCCCGCGTAACTCCATCGCTTTTTGGTAATCATGCTCAGCAATGGCCTCAGCGACTTCGCGCGTGTGATTTACGCAGCTCATTAACGGTGACAGGGTGATGCGATTGCCGCGCAAACCAATTAATTCGGTCTCTTTTTCCGGATTTGCGTTCGCCAGCTCCTCGACGGCAGCATGGCCTAAAAGGGTGCCCAGGTTGCGGTCAAACGCGCTTGGAGAGCCGCCTCTCTGCACGTGCCCCAGGATCGTCAAGCGCACATCCTCGGATAACTGTTCCTCGAGTACCTTCATGACGTAATCACTGTGTATCGGATTGCCCTGGCGGTCCCGCGCGCCTTCTGCAACGACCACAACGGTTTCCCGACGACCCGCATCACGTCCCGCTTTCACGATCCGGCACATGGTATTTTCCCAATTTTCCACGTCTGGGGGGTTCTCAGGAATGAGCAGCCAATCCGCGCCGGTAGCCAATGCGCTCATCAAGGCCAGATAGCCGCAGTTTCGCCCCATAACCTCGACCACGAAGGTTCTTTGGTGGCTGGCAGCCGTGCTCATAATAGCATCGATAGCTTCAGTAATCCGGTGAAGTGCAGAATCGGCTCCGATGGTCATATCCGTACCGAACATGTCGTTATCGATGGACCCTACCAAGCCGGAGATGTACAAATAAGGATGTCGTTCGACAACGTCGCCTTCAACAATCCCTTCTTCTACCAGTTCAGCGAGCAATTCAGGCCATTCCTGGCGAAATATATTCGCACCGGTGAGGCTGCCGTCTCCGCCTATAATAACCAGGTTGTCGATTTCGTGTTCGAGCAGGTTCTTGGCTGCTTGTTTGCGGCCTTCTCGGGTGCGAAAAGCTTGGGATCGCGCTGTCCCAATCACTGTGCCGCCCTGGTGCAGGATGCCGCCAACCGATTCCCAATCCATCTTGCGGATTTGATCCCCGCCATCAACCATTCCCTGATATCCCTCGTAGATCGCGTAGACTTCCAGGCCTTTATCCAATGCCGTACGCACGACAGAGCGCACAGAGGCGTTCATTCCCTGGGCGTCGCCACCACTCGTGAGGACGCCAATTCTTTTCGGCCATTCGTGAACCATACTGTTCTGCTCCTGGAAATAATTTAACCGTTGTGGGACAGCTGTGCTTCCCTGATTAATTATATCCTTTTGCTCAATTTCATCTGTTTCATACCCCCAGTTCGCTGCGTGCCCTTAAGTAATGCAAAAGGTGTTCACGAGTGATCACTCCGAGCAAAGTTTCTTTCTCCATCACCGGGACCTGGTTGATGTCGGCTTCATCCATTTTTCGAAGGATAGTCCAGGCATCTTCTTTTGGACCGACACTAAGGAGCTGATCGAGTGGAATCATCACGTCGCCTGTGGTCAATGTGCTCCAAGACTCTCTTGCTACTGCTTTGATACTGTGCAATGTGAGCATGCCAAGTAGACGCCCATGTTCGATTACGAAGAAACAGCGGTCGCCTCTCCCTAGAACGTGCGCATTTACCAGATCTGCAAGCGGCATGTGCAGCGATACGATCATAAATCGGTCTGACATTATTTGTTCTGCAGAGATGCCGATCAGCGATTCGCGCACGGAGACTTGCCGGAAGCTGGTTTCTGCGGCGTTGTTTAGAAAAAAACCGATGAAGGCGATCCACAACCCATTGAGAAATCCGCCTCGAAACATGGAAAAAACGCCATAAACGATGAACAGTAAAGCGATTCCCTGCCCAACATAAGATGCCCAACGTGTCGCTTTATAGAAACTGCGGCCAAACTTCCACAGGATCGCCCGCAGCACGCGTCCACCATCCAGTGGAAACCCTGGGATCATATTAAACGTTGCCAGGAGCAGATTAATCCGGGCAAGATAACGCGCTGAAGCGCCAAGTTCTTCGCTGATAGGTGTAATCAGAGCTCCGAGGAAGAAGCTGCCCGCAAGGAGCAGGCTGGTAATCGGCCCGGCAATGGCGATGCGAAATTCGGTTCCGGCAGTGTCCGGGTCGTGTCCGATCTGAGCTAGACCTCCGAAGATAAATAATGTGATGCTTCGGACCGGTACTTTTTCTCGAAGTGCGATGATGGAGTGTCCCAGCTCGTGAATCAGGACCGATCCGAAAAAAAATACCGAAGTGATTACTCCGATCCACCAGTAGCTAACCCGGGTCCAGCCAGGGTACTCCTGGGGAAAATAACCCGTCGCCAGAGACCATACGATCAACAAGAGCACAAGGAACCAGCTGTAATGGAGCTTGAGCGGAATGCCGAAGACTCTTCCGAAGGTTAATGAGTTATCCATTACCGGTATTGCTCGAGTCCAATTTTCTTTGCAGGCGGTTCAGGCGGTGTTTAAAAGCCGGAAGCCATTGATAGCGTTCGATACGCGAGAAACCTTCCGCACGTATAAGTAAGATGGCTTTTTCTGTCCAGTTAATAGCTTCCGTATAATCCTTTTCGCGGTGTTCGTAATATTTGGCCAATTCTTCAAAAGCGAAGATATATTCTTCCTCAGCGGCCATAATCCAAAGTTCGCATGCGCGTGTGTAATTCTCGCGGCGTTTTTCCATGATCGACCAGCGATACATACCTTGCGAGCGAATGTCATCCGGTAAATCGTGGGCTAACCCGGCCGCATAACTTCGCTCTGCTTGATCCAATTCCCCGAGGTCTTCATAGAGCTTGCCCGTGGCGATCAAATCGATACCGTGCAGTTCTTCCCGGATGACCGGCTCTTCCAGGATCGCCGCCATGTGGTTGAGCAACGCAGCCAGAGAAAGTATGTCCATGGCATTGTGGTAGAAAACACTCTTCAAAGGTCTCGCATCCCCCGATCGCAAATAGTCGAAATAAAGCTGAGGGACAAGCCAACCGGGCACATCCTCACCTGTGCGTTTAACCTCCAAGATGTGCTCTTCCAGGTATCCCAAGGACCTACTGGGCAGGCGGTCCCGCCATAAACGCCGCGCCAGCGGCAGTAAATCCAGGTGAGCGGATGATTTGAGCGGGGTTGGCTCGCCATTGAAAGTGAAACGTGAATTTAGTAGAGGCACATCGAAACTCTTGCCGTTAAACGTTACTAGCCCATCCTGTTCACCCAGATAACCCATTAACGCGGCGAGTTGAGCTGACTCTTCCAGTGGATCGCGCATGAAATACTGGATTAATTCGAACCCCGTACTGTTAAACCGCCCGACACCGATCAGGAACGCATAAGTTCCTGTCCCGCCCGCCAGGCCGGAAGTTTCCGTATCCAAGAAGACGAAATTATTGGGTGGGAGCTCGCTGAGCCGCGGATCGTTGGCCCAACTAGAGATTGTGTTTAATTTTTGGGTTGGTGATAGGGAGGATCTTCCTTGCAGGTATCCCTCGGGATAATCGGCCTGAACGATAAATGCTTCGCCATAAGGGGTTTGTTGAACACGACCTTCAAGGACTTCTTCGATGGGATATTTCTGTCGTCTCTTCTCTGAGGAGAGTTCCTCAGCGCCGAGACTTACTCCCAGAGATTTAAGTTTGTCGGACAGGGAAGGCATAAGCAAAGAGTTGCGCGTCAGAAGTAAGATGTTGCCGAAGGAAACTGTTGTTCTAATTATGCCACAACAAGGCTTTGAGGATCGCCAGGGTTTCTTGTTTCCCGCCGAACCCGTTTTCTCCAGCCGGTCCTACGCAGGAGGGACATCCTTCCGCACAAGGGCAGGATTCGATCAGTTCATACGCATTCCTGATTAATTCATCGTGGACTTCGTATAGTCTCTGGCTAAAGCCTATCCCAGCAGGGATCAATTCGTATAATAGCACCGCCGGATCGCCTCCAGCAAGCGGCGAGCGCGGGTCTGAATGAACTTGAATGTCTCTTGAATCGCACATCAGGAAAATCGGTGCCAAGTTACCCAGGGCATAAGCCAGGCCGGAGAGCCCGCTGCGCATGCGCACGGCTGTCTCCGCCCGCCGGTGGCAGGAAGGGCATAGAGTTATTAGATTTTGCAGCTGGTTCGCCTGGAGGTAAGAGCTAAATGTCCTAAATGGGATTTTATGATGGACATCGTGGGAGCGACCGCCTTCAGGAGTCCCGCAAAGCTGGCAGCGATAATCATCGCGAGCGCGAGCCAGGTCACGTTGGGCGGACCAATTCGGCCCGTAGTTGTTGGGATCGTTGGTCCAGGCGCCGGATTCCTTCAGCAGTTCAACGGTTGGCGAGTTCAAGGAGAGCCAGAATCCGGTGGTGTTCAATTGGGTTGGCGGCAGGTCGAGTTCCCCCTGGACCAGCTGTTCGTGGGTAAACCATCTGAGTTTGCGGAAGCCTTTGATTTGGGAGGTTACTAGTATCTCTCCATGGGCGCGTTCACCGCCGATGATCCCAGAACGCTCCTTAACTTCGAGCAGCTGCACGTTTGTATCCACCAGCGGCTGCGTATAGTAATCCACGGCACTCGGGCGCAACTGAGCGATATTTTGTTCCAAGTCGAGCTCATCAACCAGGAAAGTCTGCGCTTCGTGTAAATAGACTGCCTGGGGATGCACCATGCTGCCAGCGCTCTCGACATCCACCTCACCGATCGTCACCCACTGCCCATTATCCGGTATTTGCAGCAAGACCCGGTCGGGTGAGGCGCTGCGCAAGGATACGTCTGCCGCCGGGTAATGGTCTGCCATCCAGAAATACTTCTCCCCAGATTGGTGAACGACGCCTGCCTCGGTGAGAAATTGCAGATACTCTTCAACTAATGCTGCGGCGACACGGCCGAAGGAATCGCCCGATTTAAAAGGCAGCTCGAAGACGGCGCAGCGGAGATGAGAGAGCAAGATCAACAGGTTGTCAGGATTGATCAAGGCGTGTTCGGGGGAACGCCCGAAAAAGTAATCCGGGTGGAGCGCAAAGTACTGGTCGAGCGGACTGGCGGTAGCAACCAGGATCGCCAGCGAGTCTTCTGCTCCACGACCGGCGCGCCCGGCTTGCTGCCAGGTGCCGGCGATGGTCCCGGAATATCCGGCTAATACAGCAGCGCCCATGCCCCCGATATCGACGCCTAATTCGAGCGCATTGGTCGCGACCACTGCGCGCACGGAACCGCGGCGCAGCCCCTGTTCTATCTCCCGGCGTTGGCGGGGCAAATATCCGCTGCGGTAGCCTCGAATCGTCTCGAGTTCGCCAGTTTCCTGGAGGTTCTTGGCTGCGATCCTCCCATCGACTTGGGAACTTTGCCCAGCTGCACGTTCGCGCAAATACGTAAGGATTAACTCGACGGACCGGCGTGTCCGTCCGAACACGATGGTTTGCACATCGTACGTCAACAAATCCTCGGCCAATCGCACGCTTTCCAGCAGCGCGCTCCGGCGGATCCCAAGTTCCCGGTCAACCACCGGAGGGTTATAGATCAGGAAGTTCCTCGGCCCGCGCCCCGATCCATCCTCGTCGATCAGCTGGATTTCTTCCTCAACCAGCTTCTCTGCCAGTTCGACGGGATTGGCGATGGTCGCCGAGGTGAGGATGAATTGTGGTTTTGCCCCATAAAAATTTGCGACGCGTTTTAAACGGCGAATGACGTTGGCGAAATGGGATCCGAAGACCCCCCTATAAACGTGCACTTCGTCGATTACCACGTAAACCAGTTCCTGGAAAAAGTCCGCCCAGCGCGTGTGATAGGGCAGGATTCCGGCGTGAAGCATGTCCGGATTGGTCAGCAACAGCCGTGCATTCTGGCGAATTCCGGGGCGGTATTGGCTGGGGGTATCGCCGTCGTAGACGGCAACCGGGATATGGTCCTCGTCCGCCAGGAGTTGATTGAGCGCTTGGGCTTGATCCTGAGTGAGCGCCTTGGTGGGGAACAAATACAGCGCGCGCGTTTCCTGATCGGCAAGCATACGATTTAGAACCGGCAGGTTGTATGCCAGTGTCTTGCCGCTGGCTGTTCCGGTCACCAAGATCGGATGGTGTCCAGCAGCCACCTGTTCCCATAGAGCAAATTGGTGGGAATACAGGCGATTTATTCCCTGGGCAAGCAAAGCTTTTACCAGGGAAGGATGCAGACCATCAGGAAACTGTCGGAATTGGGGGAGGCGTCGAGGAAGCACGCGCCAGTCTGTGATATTTCCGGCAATTGTGGGTTCTGCCCGCCAGCGGCTCAGCAATGGTGCGAGGGTCATTGTTCGATATCACGGAGGGAATAGCTACACTGCCACAATTTCGTGTAGTCGGTAGTCTCCTGGCGCCAGCGCGCTTCGCTCCAACCAGTTTCTGCCCGAACAATGTCGCCAATCTGAGGAAAATAACCTGCTCCACCTTCGGGGAGCAACAGCCCAAGCCGCACACGCCGCAAGAGCAGATCATCCAGATGGATGGCGCCTCCGGTCCTGGCTTCCCAGCGCAACTCTGCCCATAAAATTGAGGTGTTATCGATAGGTGTAAGTTCCTCTGTCTTCGCCGAGGATAGCAGTTCCAGGACGTCCGCGCCGTATCGCCCGAGCAAGTTCAAGCGAGTAGCGGGTTCTAAGTCAAAATTCTGCTTGGCAATCTCAGGGGGTTCTTCTAACATGCGCGTATTTCTATTCAATTTTGGATGCCCGGGCAAATAATTTCGCGCTGCTTTCAAGGCGTCGTGAGCCATCAAACGAAACGTAGTTAATTTTCCCCCGGTGATGGTCAGCAGGCCATTTTCATCCCACAACGCATGTTCGCGAGACTCCTTCGATGGGTCTGCTTTTCCGGTATCCACTACCGGGCGGATACCGGAAAAAGTACATTGAACGTCATCCAGATCCAAAGAAAGGGAAGCGAACGTGTGGTGGACCGCCTCCATCAGGTATTCGGCTTCAGCCATACTGATGCTCGGATCGACCGGCAAATCCTCTCCCTGATCTACATCGGTTGTACCGATAATGGTCACCCCACACCATGGAAAGGCAAAAATCGGGCGTGTATCCCTCGGGTGCCAGGCGCTTATTGCCCGAGTGAGGGGCAGATCATCAGCGTGAAAAACCAGGTGGCTTCCCCGGAGCTTTCGCAATTTCCGTTGCCCGCCAATTAGCTTACGCAATGTATCCGACCATGCACCTGTGGCGTTGATCACTACGGGCGCGAATACTTCACAGGCGCGCGCAGCGCTGTCCTCCCCAACGCGATCTTCCAGGACGACACCGCACACTTGGCCGCGTCCATCGCGGCACAACGAAATTACCGATGCATAATTCAAGGCGGTACCCCCATCTTGAACAGCTTCCCGAATCAAACGCAAGACCAACCTGGCATCGTCGGTCAGGGCATCGAAATAGCGATAACCGCCTTTGAGACCTCGCGCAGACAATTGCGGACAAAGCTCGAGCAGTCCGTCTGCGGGATAATAGCGGTGCCCCCAGTTTAATGCCAGCATATCGTATACCGTCAGACCCAGCCCAATCAGCCAAGGAGGCATCCGGTCCCCTTCGAAATGGGCGATCAAGAAGCTCAGCCGGTTGATCAAGCCGCGTCCTTCTCGCAGCAGCCTTTCCCTCTCCCGGACGGATTCAAAGGTCAGTTTTACCTGCCCGTTTCTCAAGTAGCGGAATCCCCCATGGACTAATTTCGAAGACCTGCTGGAGGTACCCGCTGCAAAATCGTTAGACTCGACGAGTAAGGCGAGTAATCCTGCTCTGGTGGCCTCGCGCAGGATGCCAGCGCCGGTGATCCCGCCTCCGATAACGATCAAATCCCAATTCTGGTTTAATTGCTCCCAGATTGCCTCCCGCCAGTGAGCTTGCCACATCGCTAGAATAGTTTTCCCGGATTCAAGATCCCCTGTGGGTCGATCGCTTTCGAAAAATTTTGCAGTGCTGCTACCGCCAACAGTCCTTTCTCGATTGGTAAGTATGGTAAATGATCCGTTCCAACCCCGTGATGGTGGCTAATCGTACCTCCGTTCTCGAGTATAACGTTGGAAGCGGCGAGCTTCAAGGCTTCCCAGCGAGCCTGAGTTTCCTCTGGTGTCGCCGCGCGGCGGAAGATATAAGTGAAATAAATACTGGCGCCATCCTGATAAAAATGCGAGAGATGAGCGAAGATCAACGCCTTTTCATCCTGCGCCTCAATCGCCTTTTGGAGCGAGGCCTTGATTTCCTTCCAAGCGGGGATCACCTTGCTCCAGATTAAGGCGGTTTCTAACGTGTCAGTCGCATACCCCTTTTTCCATAATGTGTTGCGCAGATAGGGGGTCAGGAAGCGAGACTTTTTCCAGGCCTCTCCGATCATACTGCCGACATAAAAGCCGCCATGACTGCGGAAGAGAGCGCTAGCCTCATCACGCCATCGCCCACTTTCCACCCGCCCGCCGCTGACTCCGAAGATCAGCAGGCAGCGACCCTCGCCGTAGCCAATCAACCTCAACCCACGTTTACCCCAGGTGATCCGATTATCCTCTCCGGCAAACTGCAGGGTCGTTTCTGTCTCCTCCGCGTCGCTCAATCGTAACATCGACAGGTGCAAGCCAGATTGAACTGCAATCCGGACTGCTTCGACGCCGCTGAGAAAATCATTGAAGAACACGGCATAAAACCCTTCCGCAGACGGGATTGGTTTTACCCGCATCGTTGCCTCGGTCAGGATGCCTAAACGACCTTCGGAGCCTAGAATTAATTGCCGCAGATCAGGTCCGGCAGCGCTCGCCGGGAGTGTAGCCAGCTTTATGCTCCCGGATGGGGTTTCCAAATTGCCTCCGGCGAAAGTGTCTTCGATTCGGCCATAATACAGCGATTGCTGCCCGCTGGATCGCGTGGCTATCCATCCTCCCAGCGTAGAATATTCGTAAGATTGCGGAAAATGTCCGAGTGTAAAGCCGTGTCCTCGTAGCTGGCGTTCCACTGCTGGACCGCTCGCCCCTGACTGGAGAGTTGCCAGGCGGCTGGACGGATCCAGGTCGAGCAACAAGTTCATATGGGAGAGGTCGAGCGTCAAGATTGGAGAGACAGAGTCGATCGGATCGATGTGCCCGACGACGCTGGTCCCACCACCATAAGGGATAATTGAAATCTGGTTTTGTGAGGCAAATTCAATGGCTGTGCGTACCTCCGAAGCGCTTGTGGGGTACCAGACACCGTCCGGAAAGACGCCGATCTTACCCGAATTGATGGCGATCCAATCCGGCAAGCTTTGCCCTCTGGCGTGACGAACGCGTACCTCAGAATCGGTAAACACCGCAGAATTCTCGGGCAAGCGCGATTCGGTTACATGAACCAAAACCTGCTCCAGACTGGCATCCTCCAACTTCAAGCCCGGATCGAGGCATTTTTCAAGGTAATCCAGGGCGGATATTTCAAGGGGAATGTTGACAGCCTCGTCCCCCCAGCCGTTCCAGCGCCTCATACCGCTGCATCCTTAGCAGAAAAGAAACTTACCCCTAGCACACCAGGTCCTCCATGGACAACGATCGCCGGGGGCAGGTTGTAGATGGGTATGGTTTCGAGGCCCAGTGCTATTTTCAGTGTCTGTGCAATCTCTTCGGCTTGTGCGGTCGCATCTGCCTGCATCACTGATAGAAATCCGCGCTCGTCTGAGGGATAACCGTCCACTACGATCTCGACCATCCGGGCTAGCGCTCTTTTCTGAGTGCGGGCTTTATCAAATGGCTGCACGATACCGTCTTTCATCGTGAGGATGGGTTTGATCTGTAGAACGCTGCCGACCAGCGCGGAGGCACCACCAATTCGCCCGCCTTTAGCGAGGTATTCCAATGTGGGGACCAGAAAGTAGACATTGGCTCGTTCTCGTAAGTCTGTCAGGTAGGCTTCGATCTGGTCAGCCTCAAACCCTTCTTCAACCATCTTCACGGCTTCTTGGACCAACGTGCCTAAAGGGCTGGCGACAAGCCTGGAGTCGATCACGCGGATATCAGCCTTGGGGAAATCTTGAGCTGCCACAGTGGCAGAGCGGACCGTACCGCTCACCTCGGCGGATGGGTGGATACAGAAGATCGCCTCCTCGAAGGTGGTGAGACGTTCAAACTGTTCTCGGAATAATTCCGGTGGGGGCGCAGCTGTCTTCGGGAGCTCTTTCGCTGATTGCAAACGGCGCAAAAATGTGGCGTTGTCGATTTCGAGCCCTTCGTAATAAGATTCCTCTCCGAAATTAACAATTTGAGGGATCACAGGAATATGGTGTTGATTCACGTAATCCTGTGGTAGGCAAGCCGTGGTGTCCGTGATAATTTTGACCATGCTCCCTCCTGTGGATTAACAGGCTAATCCGAATTCTCGCTATTCGGATTTTCGAGCAGAACTCCTCCGGATGGGGTGAAGCGTTCAGGTGAGAAGATCACGCTGCTCTCACCGGCCTCTCCGGCAACCAGCGCTTCTCCTGACTTAGCATTCTCCTCAATCTCGGACCGCCATTTACTCAATTTTTGATATTCGGCATCGGATAACTGGAAATAGGCTGCGCGGTCGAGAATAGTCTCGGTGATAATTTGAAAAACGGTTTTTCGAAGATCCCGCGCGTCTTCATAAGATTCCCAATGCCCGTAGAGTTCCATCTCTCGTACGAACACTTGCGCCGCAGGCGTGCGCTGGGCAGTTTTTTTTAATAAGAGGTGAACTTGCTTGCCAGCTTGACGCCTGGTATACAGCTCTGTACCGATCGGCGCACGGATATCCTCACCGATCAACAACAGAAAGGCGTCCGCCTGGGCGACGGCTTCCAAATTAGGGACCTCGCCGGGATGGGGGGTAAGGTAAATACGCCAGACCAACGAAGTGGGGATTTCGACTACTGTCCGGCTGATTAAATCGCGTTCTGCGCTCAGATCGAATGCGGCCGAGGTGTATAGAACAAATTCATCTGCCATCGTTAAATTGTGATCGCGTGTAATCAGAAATCGACGAATAAAATGACGGAATCCCCCGACGATTAAGCGCCACCGGGGGATTCACATTTCCCAGGTAAGTATACCCGATCTTGCTATGTGATCGCTTCGACCCTCACAGCACAGACCTTGTATTCGGGGATTTTGGCGACCGGATCGAGCGCGGCGATAGTCAGATTGTTTACATTTTGCTCGTCAGGAAAGTGGAAATTCCCAAAGATCACCCCGGGGGAGACCCGGTTTGTTATGGCGGCTTTCGCAGTCATCTCCCCGCGCCTGGAAACCACGCGCACCAGTTTCGCTCCATTCAATCCGATCTTGAGGGCGTCTTCCGGACTGATCTCGACCAAAGTCTCAGGATAGACCTCCAAGAGTCCCTTTGCCCGGCGGGTCATCTCTCCGCCATGCCAATGATAAAGCACTCGACCAGTGGTCAAATAGAACGGGTACGCTTCGTCGGGAAGTTCCTCGGCTGGCAAATGCTCGCAAGCGTGGAATTTGCCTAACCCATGGGTGAAACTGCCAACGTGCAGGATAGGCGTACCCGGATGATCTGGACTGGTTACTGGCCAGTGCAACTGGTGGCCTCTTTCAAGGCGCAGATGGCTGATACCGGCGTATGAGGGCGTCAACGCTCCAATTTCATCCATAATTTGCGCTGCTGAAGTGTATTCCCACTGCGCCTGTGGACCAGCGGGTTGGCGACCTTCCAACTGCAAAACATGTTTGGCCAGTTCAGCTGTGATGGTCCAATCGTAATGAGCCTCTCCAGGCGCATCGACAGCCGCGCGGATCAGCTGTACCCGGCGTTCAGTATTGGTAAAAGTCCCATTTTTCTCGGCCCAGGTCACGCCGGGTAGCAACACATCAGCGAATTCCGAAGTCTCTGAGGGGAAGATTTCCTGCAGTACGATAAATTCAGCCTTCTGCATACATTCGCGCACGTGGTTGCTATCCGGATCAGTCATCAGGGGATTCTCCCCCAGGATGTACAGGCCGCGCACTTTTCCCTCACCAGCCAAGTTAACCAATTCAACCACGGTCAAGCCGGGCTCTTCGCCGAACAGCGATTGGTCCAAAGCTGTGCCATCTTGACCTGCCAGCGACCAGGCCCGGTTGAACTTTTCACGGGCGGCCGGATCGGTCACCCGCTGGTATCCTGGGAAGACGTTGGGCAATGCGCCTAGATCGCATGCGCCTTGCACGTTGTTTTGCCCGCGCAGCGGATTGACGCCGCCGCCTGGAACGCCCATATTCCCGAGCAGCATTTGCAGGTTTCCCAGGCTGAGGACGTTCATCACGCCGGTCGTGTGCTGGGTAATGCCCATCGCCCAGATGACGGCCATTGGCTTGTTCAACGCCAGGATTTCTGCCGCGGTATGCAAATCTTCCACTGAAATTCCGGTGATCTCTGCGACGAGTTCCGGCGTGTATTTTTCCACGGTAGCTTTGAGGTCCTCAAATCCTTCCGTGCGCGTTTCGATGAATTCCTGATCCTGCCAGCCATTTTCGAGGATGATGTGCATCAGACCGTTGATCAACGCAACGTCGCTGCCGGGTTTGTGCCGAACATGCAGCGCTGCGAATTCGGTGATATCGATGGCGCGCGGGTCGGCGACTACTAACTTAACCTGACGATTGATCACGGCTTGCCGAATCATCGAACCGAAGACCGGATGCTGCTCGGTGGTATTGGATCCTATAATCAGGATGCTCTCTGCATTTTCGACCACATCTAGCATGGTATTGCTCATCGCGCCCGAACCAAAGCACATCGCCAGGCCTGCCACAGTGGATGAGTGGCATAGCCGGGCGCAGTGGTCCACCGAATGGGTGCCAATCACCTGGCGGGCGAATTTCTGCATGAGGTAATTTTCTTCGTTGGTGCATTTGGCCGACGCCAGGACCCCAATTGCGTCCGACCCGCTCTCCTTTTTGATCGTGGACAGCTTGTCGGCGACCAAGTCGAGGGCGGTGTCCCAATCGACGTCAACCCAGGGGCCACGCGCCTCTTCCGACTTACGCGTGTGACCTTCGAGCAAATATTGTCGCACTTTAGGAGAGGTCAGACGCTCCGGGTGGTGCACGAAGTCATACCCATAGCGGCCTTTGACGCATAAATGCATTCCGTTGACCGGCGCTTCTGGCTGCGAGGTGATACGGATGATCTGATTATCCTTCACATTTACATCGAAATTGCAGCCGACGCCGCAGTAAGGACATGTCGTGGTGACAATTTTCTCCGGCAGGCCGGTTCCAATGGAAAGTTTATCGTCCAGCGCGCCTGTGGGGCAGTATGCGACGCAAGCGCCACAGGATTCGCAGCGCGCATCCAGCATGGTTGTATCTGTTCCTGCAATGATCTTTGCTTCAGCGCCGCGTTCCCCGACCCCCCAAACGAACCTTCCCTGAACTTCAGAACAGGCTCGGACGCAGCGAGTGCATAGAATGCACTTATTCAGATCAACCCAAACAAAGGGGTTTGGATCGCTGTTGACGTCATACCGTGTCTGCGGTTCAAAGCCGGCGGGGAGTCTGGCCCCGTATTGTTTGACCCAGTGCTGAAATTCGGTTTCGTGGCGGTCGTTTGCCGCGTATCCCGATTCGTGATAATGGTACAGCAGCATTTCGAGAACTTGACGACGAGAACGAGCCAGCGCTGGCGTCTCTGTACTGACCTGCATGCCTTGCTTGACCTCTAGCGTACAGGCGGCTAATTCACGTCCCCAACCCTCTACATCGACCATGCATAAACGGCAAGAACCCACCGGAGAAAGGTCTTTGTGATAGCACAAAGTCGGGATGACGATCCCGGCCGATCGTGCAGCTTCAAGCACAGTTTGACCTGTCTCGGCGGTAACTGTCTGATTGTTAATCGTCAGCTTCACACCCATTCTTCAACCTCCTACAACCTGGAACTCGTCGGGGAAGCGCTTCAGCGCAGATTTGATCGGCAAAGCCACTGATTGACCTAATCCGCAAAGTGAGTCTTGTTCTAGGACTTCCGCCAGTGAACTCAATGAGGTGATTAACTCCGGTTGGCTTTGGTCTTTGAGATGGCGGTCGAGCATGATGCGTCCTTGTCGCGTGCCGATCCGGCAGGGCGTGCACTTGCCGCAAGATTCACTCTCGAAGAAGTGGAGCAATTCGCGCAGCAACACGGCCGGAGAAACGGTCTTATCACAGATCATGAAGGCCCCGGCGCCAAGGGATATTCCCTTTGCAGTAGAAAGGTGATCGATAGGGACGTCAAGCAGAGCGTCAGGAACGATCGTCCCCGCCGCACCTCCGGTGAGCGCAAAGTGGAATTCAGACCCATCACGCATACCCCCTCCGAACTCATCGATGATCTGGCGTAAGGTCAGTCCATACGGCGCTTCGAATAAACCGTTGCGTTTAACATGCCCAACCAAAGTGTATATCTTGGTTCCCGGGCTGTCTGCGTTCCCCAAACCCTGATACCACTTAGCGCCGTTTCGGAACACGTGCGGGACTATGGCCAGAGTTTCTACATTATTTACCACAGTTGGCATACCCCGGTATCCATAAGTGGTGGGATAAGGAGGGCGCACGCGAGGCTCGCCGCGTTTGCCCTCCAAGGATTCGAGCAGAGCAGTTTCCTCACCGCAAATATACGCTCCAGCGCCCCGGTGAACGTGGATTTTGAAATTGAATTGTGTGCCTCTAATCCGTTCGCCTAAAAAGCCGTGTTTCTCCGCTTGTTGGATAGCCTGCTCCAGCAATTGGGCCTGGGATTCATACTCTCCTCGGATATAGATGTAGCCTACCGCAGCGTCAACAGCATACCCGGCAATCGCCATTCCTTCGAGGATTTGGTGCGGATTATTCTCGATCAACACCCGGTCCTTGAAAACCAAGGGCTCGCTTTCGTCGGCGTTGCAGACGATATATTTCGGTTTACGCTCCAGGATGGCGACGTATTTCCATTTTTCTCCGGCTGGAAATCCTGCGCCGCCGCGGCCGCGCACACCTGAGGCGATCATTTCTTCAACGACTTGTTCCGGCGATAACTTCAAAGCTTTGATCAAACCTTGATATGCACCGAACTCCAGTGCAGACTCGAGTGAATGGGGTTGGATTCTGCCGGCATCCTGGAGCATGACGCGAGTTTCCCCTGGGATCGGGGTCGTGTATTTAGGCACATCACCCTGCAATCCTTGTTGGAGATCTGGTAAATTCGACCTATTCAAAGGGCCGAATTGTTCCAGGTTGATCAGCGCAGCGGGTGCGATATCACACAGTCCCAGGCAGCTCGTTCGTTCTACCTCCCAGCCATCACTAAAATGGCCTTGCGCGGCGGCCAGCAAGTCATTTGCGCCGCGCAACCAGCATTGGGGGCTGTCACAGATTCGCAAGACGTTATTCGGCTTGATTTCAGTCGAGAGCAACGTGAAAAAGGATGCTACCCCGTAGGCGCGCGCGCTGCTGATCTGCAAGGCGCGAGCGACATCTTCGATCGCGCCTTCGGTAAGACCTCCATGACGAGCTTGAAGCGTCTGAAAAATTTCCAACACCGCTTCAGGATCGTTGTCGTATTCTTGAGCCAGCTGGCGGATTTCCGGGTCCAGCGCTTCATACGGTATCCCAATATTGAGCATAGTTTCCTCACTATCCTGCGTGACTTGTTCGTCTTAAGCTAACACAAACGTCCAATCTCCGACTAATGTCAAAGGTAACAAATTTTAATGACGAAGGTTAGGGCTGTCCTCTAAACCGGATTTTCCTTGATCAAGCCCTGACGATAGGCTTCGAGCAAATGTTTAAGATCCTCGATTTGAGCTTGGTATTCTTTGCCCAGATCGATATCGCGCACCCGGATCCGCTGCGTGTTCGTCTCCAGAATTTCGGTTCTTGAGTGAATATCGATTTCTTCCTGGATGGCTTTTTGAGTCGATACGAAGGGAGCGTGAGCGGCCAAGAGTAAACCGTATGAGTTGAAAATCAAGGTGTATCCGGCGATCCCGGTCTTCGCCTGGTAAGCCTTGGCGAAACCGCCGTCAATGACCAGCAGCCTGCCGCCAGCTTTGACCGGGTTCTCACCTTGGTTGACTTTTACCGGTACGTGACCGTTAATGATATGCCCATTCTCCGGGTCTAGTCCGAATGCTTTTAACACCCGCCGGGCGGTCTCTGGCTCGTCGCGATAGTCGTAATAAGGATTCATACGTTCTTGATGAGTTTCCCTCTCGGCTATAAAGTAGCGTTCGAAGGTCGCCATCTTATCCTTGCCAAACAGCGGAGAATCCGCGCCGCTCCACAGATACCAGATGGTATCCAAACCAAGGAGTTTTCTTTCGGGATCGCTCGTAGAAAAATATGCCTGGCGAACCAGGCGTTCGATCCGGTCTAACATCACTTTTGGAGCGTTGCTGGGACCGGCGAAAGGTGTCGGTGAAAAACTGCCATCAGGATTCAAAGGTATACATCCATGATAGAGCAAGTTGGCGTTATGAACCAAATACATGCTGCCTTTGGCATACAGAAATCTGACGTGATTCT
>CAYNWK010000069.1:0-22279 GCA_964400875.1 uncultured Anaerolineaceae bacterium
ACGCGCACGTCCACGGCTTCGCTGCGCCCCTTGAGCTGCAGCCGGCGGGATTCTACGCCGTCCCGGGCATCCTCCCCGAAAGCAGCTCGATAAGACTGCTCGCTGATGATCACCTCGCCAATCGCCGCCTGGGAACCGATGCGGGCGGCGGTGTTGGCTGCATCGCCGAGCACGGAGATATCCGTTAAACTACCCGATGAACCCACCGCGCCCACGAAGGCCACACCGGTGTGCACGCCGATACCGAGCGGCACCCAGGGTCCGGAGGGATCCGCGTGGCCCGTCTCTTTAAGGACCTCGACAGCTGCGTCCACGGCTACCCGGGCGTGCTCCTGACCGGCGAAGCCGGGGACAAACAAGCCGGTCACCTCGTCCCCGATCATTTTCTCGATCAAGGCGTTGCGTTGGATGAGAACGTCGGTTACTACCTGGTAGAAACGGTTGATCAGCTGGCTGAACTCGGTCGAATTCATGCCCTCCGCCAGGGTGGTCGAGCCGCGTATGTCGGCGAAGAGCATGGATAGCTCGATCTCGGCGCCTCCCTGGTGGACATCGGCGAATTTTTCACAAATGTTGCACAGGTGCGGGTTCAGTTTTGAGCGGCTCCGGCCCAAGGTTAGACGGACCAGGGCTCCGCCAATGCCCTCAAACGGCGCTTTACAAACCTGGCAGCGCGGGTCTTTGGGCAGCAATCCCAAGACCCTGCGCAGGTCCTGGAATTTGTACCAGTAGAATTCCGAATAGTCGGGAGGCTCCCCGGTGGTCAGGTAGGTTCGCCAGGCCTCGGATACAGGATCCTCATTTCCTGATTCCTGCGACATGCAATCCCTCCAAACGGATCAAACTTGCGTGACAATAATCGGGCTGCCCTCGGTAACCACGATGGTATGTTCGTACTGCGCCATCAGGCTGCCATCCGGAGAGCTCAGCGTCCAGCCATCCGCGCCTTCGACGACCCTTCCGGCACCGGTGCTCAGGAAGGGCTCGATGGTGAAGACCATGCCTTTGCGCATCCGGCGGCGGTCGCGCGGCTCGTAATAGTTCAAGACCGCGCGCGGGTCCTCGTGCAAGTGACGCCCGACACCGTGGCCGGTCAGTTCGGTCACAACGGAAAATCCACAACGCCCCGCTTCAACCTCCACGGCCCGTCCGATGCGGTTCATCTTGTCCCCAGCCCGGGCGGCGCCGATTCCGCTCTGCAGCGCACGCCGGGTGCAGGTGAGCAAGCGCTCCTGGAGGGGCGTGGTCGGCGGGACCGGAAAGGAGGCGCCGGTATCGGCGAAGTAGCCGTCGAGCTCGGCGGAGACGTCGATATTGACCAGATCGCCGGCCTGGATCACGCGCTCTCCCGGGACACCGTGCGCGGCTTCCTCGTTAACGCTGATGCAGGTAACGCCGGGATAATTGTAGATCAACTGGGGCGCCGAACGCGCCCCATGTTTCTCGAGGTAGGCCTCGCCAATGGCGTCCAATTCACCGGTAGTGATCCCCGGCTGGAGCTTTTCGGCCATGGCCTGCACCGTTAATGCAACGATGCGCCCGATGCGGGCGAGCATTTCGAGGTCCTCGTTCGTGTCGATGGTCATTTAGACCTCTCTCCTGATGTCATGCGGAAATGCGCCCGATGCGAAAATACAGCGGCCATTTTACCAATCTCGATTGGTCTTCGTCGCCCCAGGCGTCCCGCAGTTCGGGCAGTATTTCGTCCAGGGGGTTCCGGCCTTGAGAGGCTAGAAAGCGCTGGGTCGCCGACCAGCTGGCCAGGAAGCCGACGATTTCCGACAAGGTCCACTCGGTTTCCATGTCAAAGGCCGGCGGGTCGATCTCTTCAAAGGGAAAGGGCAAGGTGTGGTAACGTTCGTCCAAGTAGTGGAAACCCTCCGGCCAGTAACCCGCCAGGGTAACCTGGTAATACTTCTGCAAGACATCATCGATCGAAAGCGCAATGGAAGGCAGATGGTAAGTCCAGGCGGCGAGAACGGCTCCGGGCTTGCCAACCCGGCGCACCTCAGCGTAAAAGGGTTGGAAATCGAACCAGTGCAGGGCGACTCCGACGGTGATCAAATCCACCGAGTCCGTGAGCATGGAAGTCTTTTCGGACTGTTCCACCCGGTACTGCACCTTGGGGTGGGGGAAGGCATTCTGGATTTGTTCGGCGCTGGCGTCCGTGGCGATGACCTGATGGAAATGCCGGGCAAGCTGCAGCGCGACCTGGCCGTTGCCGGTGCCGGAATCCCAGGCTAGATCGCGGGCCGGGACCAGACCAGCCAGGTAATCGAACACAGCCTCCGGATATGTGGGCCGGTGTTCGGCGTACAGGCGCGCTTGTTTGGAAAAATGATCTTTGAAACTCATCAAATTGGTTTGGTTCGGTGATGAATCAAACGACCTCGGATGAACGATTATACATCATCCGATCCTTTCGCCCCCAAAAAGCCAAGCAGAGCCGAACCCGGGTTAAAACTTGAAGGACTTACGAACTTGGGGGGTAAGGGATGTTTTGGCGGGCACAGCCCGCCAAAACATCCCGATTCCCTTGTGAACTGCGTAACTTCGAACTTGTTTGGTCTGGCGATCTACGTTCTAAGCCACCAGCCGAGAACTGAGCCGGGGATCAGCAGCCCCAGGAAAACCAGGTGATACCACAAGGGCATGAGATTCCAGGCGCTGCGCTGGACCAAGATCCCGACGATGAGCAGGATCACACCTAGGATCAGGCCTGGTGTGATGCTGGGATCCTGGGCGATTACGGTTGTGAGATATCCCGAAGCCACTGAAGCGATCACGCTTAAAACCAACAAGGCGAGCAAGACTCCCGCACCGCGCACCTCGCCTTGCTCGTCAACCGCTCCAGGGAAGAGCCTGAGGATTAAGGGATTGCCTCCCAGCCAGATGACGCTCCAGAGCACAAATCCGACCACGATGCCTAGAATTATCCGAAACATTTACCCTCCTGCAATGAATATAGGACTTACGCACTTGGGGGAGAGTTGAGGTTGTTTTGGCGGGCACAACCCGCCAAAACAACCTCGATTCCCTCGTGAACTGCGTAACTTCTAATATAGATAAGCGGGCTAAAATTTGTCGCCATTTTAGCCCGCTTGCCCGTATGTGTATTGTAAAAAATTAACCTAAGGGCACGAAATTGACCGCCACGTCTTGCTGGTCTTCGGCAGGATAATATTCACTCAGATACCCCCGGTACTCCCCGGGGGTCAGGCTGGCGAATTCGTAAAACTCTTTGATGAAGTGGGCCTGATCGTAATACTCGTTTTGCAAGGCGACTTCGCTCCAGCTCATAGACTTAGAGAAATCGATGCTGTGCAGCATGTGATTGAAGCGCACTATACGGGCGAATTGCTTGGGCCTCAGACCAACCTTTTGTTTGAACTGGTCGATCAGGTGTTTGTGGCTGATGTCCAAGGCAGCGCTAACCTCCTGGATGGGCATGTGCCCGCGGGAGCGCTGAATCTGGCGAGCCGCTTCCAGGACAACGTCGAGCGGCTGGCGGGGTTCCTGGAGGTAGGCGCACAGGGCTTTGACGAGCAGACCATAACGTTCAACCGGAGATTCTACTTCCCAGATGCGCTCGCGCAGCTCGTGGATCGATCTACCCCAGATCAGATCCAGGGGCACGACCATGTCAGTGAGCTCGTCAATGGGGAACGGGAAGAGGGCTGCTGCGCCGCCGGGTTTGAAGCGCGCGCCGATCATGTGGCTGTCCTGGGACTCGAGCAGGATCGCTCCGGTCTGATGACCGGCGATCCAGGCATCCTGGTGCCGTTCGCTGCATCGGGAATCTCCCCGGTCGATGACCTGGTGAGGCGCGCCCAGATTGATCATCAGCTCGATGGTCCCGGTGGGCAGGATCAGCTCGCGAGAGTAGTCCAGGGGTAAATCCTGATACCAGATGCATTCAATGTATTGGGAGAG
Organism: uncultured Anaerolineaceae bacterium; assembly: GCA_964400875.1. GTDB lineage: Bacteria > Chloroflexota > Anaerolineae > Anaerolineales > UBA4823 > CAYNWK01. Next base: position 3,934 of record CAYNWK010000069.1, read on the forward strand.
CGGGTAAGGGGGAGTAAAGATCGCTTGGGTCATACGACGGCTATTATACAACAGCGGCAGTCCGGCAAACCGCCCGCATTCTGCTTCCGAAATTAAAAAAAACCGCCCCACGTCTGCGTGGAGCTGTTTTCAGGATGATGAAAAAACAGCCTAATCGCCAGGGGCCAGGCCGAACCTGCGCTGCTGATACAGCTGGTAGAAGAAGACGAAGGCCAGCAGGTAGAAGGCTCCGGCGATGATCACCAGGTTCTGGTATCCGAAGTAAAGCGAGAGGTATTCCACAGCGCCGCCGACCATGGTGCCCAAAAGATTGGCCCCAAAGGAGATATCGGCTTGCTGCGTATCGCGGAAGGTCGTGCTGTAGATCAGGTTGGCGAAGAAGATCGGCGAAAACAAAAAAGCTGTCGCCAGGATGTACTGAAGCATGAGGTCATCCACGAGCAAGGTCTTGAGCGGAATTGCATAATTGAGCAGTAAAGCCAGGAAGAGCAGCAGATACAGGAGCCACATACGCGTAAACCGGTAACGCGCCGCCAGGGCGTTGGCCAACAGCACGACGAGCAAGATGCCGAAGAAGACCAAAGAGTTGACGATCCAGGTGGAGCCAAACAAGAGCAGGAACTGGACGATGCTTTTAACCTCCAGCAGGGTGAACGCCGCGCCCATGAAGAAGAAAGGCAGACCGTGCTGGCGGATAGCGCCTTTGGGCGCCAGACGTTGGATGAAAAAGAAAGAAGCCAGCAGGATGAAACCCAGGGTCAGCGAGTACTGGCCGGGCAGCCCGGGTTCTCGCAGGTAAAGGAAAGGCCAATCGTCCGTCGCCGGGGTCAAGCCGGAAGAGGGCAGCTTGAAGAAGCCTGCCTGGTTATGGTCGATCTCGGCAGCTTTGGGACCGGCGAAGATGGTGGCGAAGGCGAAATATTCGTAATTGGGGTCGGACATGCGGTGGTACAGCGGCTGTTGGCCGAAAACGCGCTGGGCCATGGAGCCGATCTTGCCCACCAGCCAGTCGTAGCGGTAGTAGTTATAGAGTACGAAAAGCCCGTCCGGGGCCAGATGATCCGCGACGCTCTGGAAGGATTCCTCGGTGAACAAATAGCTTTCCAGGCGCAAGTTACTGCTGTTGGTCGCCAGGACCAGCGAATCCGGCAGGGCGAAGATGATTAAGTCGTACTGCCGGTCTACCTTCTTGAGAAAGGAGCGGGCGTCGTCGTTGTACACCGTCACGTGCGGGCTGGCGTAGGGATCTTCCGGGTGGTAGCGCCGACCCAACTCAATGATGTGCTTGTCAATCTCGACCGCGTCGACCTGTTCGACGCCGTTCGCCAGGGCGAAGGCTACGTCGTTGCCGCCTCCTGAACCGATCACCAGCGCGTTACGGTATGCTGGTGTTTCGGCAAACACCGTATAGGGCAGGTTGTAAAACGGCTCGCTTTCCTCGAAGTTGGTCAAGGCCTGGTGAGCAACCCCGTTGGCGTGCAGCACGTAGCGATCCGCCGGATTGGATGAGGAGCCCAGGCGCACTCGCTGGGCTGTCTCTCCGTCGACTGAGAGCATGTTCAGCCGGTAGTAAGGCGACCATATGTTGGCGAAGGCGTAGTCGCTGCTGGCGATCACCGCCACCAGTCCCAAAGCCAGCAAAACGTTGGGGCCGAAGGAGCGCTCCGCGGGAAGCAAAACGATGAGGAAGGATACAGCGACCAGAAACCATACCCAGGAGGGCAGCGAAAAATAGCTCATCGCCGTAAAGCCGGCGATGCCTGCCAGGCTGCCTAGAATGTTGAGGTTGTAGGCTCGCAGCGGAGCGAACTGGGTCAGCAGATGGCCCAGATCGTGAGAGAGGAAGGTAAAGATGGCGGTGACGCCGATGAAGATCAGCGGCAGAAGCACGTATGCTGGCAAGCGGACGGCAGCTTCGCTGGTGGTGAAAAAGACGAAATTTTCGTAGTTCGGGTCTACCTGGGCGCGCGTGAACAGGATCACCGTGAAGAAGAGGAACATCGCCAGTGGGGCTTTGCTGAACAGACGGTAAGGCTTTTGAGAGATCAAAGTCCCGGCGCCAATTCCCAGCAGGGCGCCCAGCAACACTAAATTGGTGAAGTAGCCCAGGTAAAGCACATAAGAGGACAGCCAGCGGATGCAGACCAGTTCAAAGAAGAGGATCAGAAAACTGAGCGCAAATAGCCGGGCAGAGGCAGATTTCAAGTGCAAATTAACCATTTGAAACACCACAAGATAAGTTGGACGGGAATGGTTACATTTTAACCAACCTGTAGGAAGATGGCTTTTCAATTGTGCAAAATATTGCGCGGGCTGTAACTCTTACGCAAGATTTCGTTAATAAGTTTCATTTAAACTAGGGTCAACCAAGCTTATAATCAGGGTGATCAGCCTAACGAGCCAATCTTGTTGGCGGGAGGGAAGGGTTGTCGGGGCGACCTCGATCAACCGGGAAGAGGCGAGTTCCACACACCATGCGTTTACCCAGCCAGAAAGCATGCTAAGGAGGACTTAAATGAAGAGAAACGTCGCAGCATTGGGGGCACTGGTCGGCGGCCTTTTAACCGCGCCTATGATTGGGTTAATGTACCTGGGCGATCAGCTCGCCGGACTGCCGTTTGCCCCATTCGACCTGTTCGACTGGATCTCGCGGATGCTGCCCGGCCCGGTGATCACTTTCGGCATCGACTTGATGATCGATACGCTGCTGTTCCTGGGAATTAACGTCGCCGACACAGCCAAACTGGCCGAGCAGGGCATGGCGGTAAGCGTATTCTTTGTAATCGGCATCGTCTCGGGAGCGATCTTCTTCTTGATTTTGGATATCCGGCGGATCAAGGTCGATCGCTTCAGCGGGCTGGTCATCGGGGGCATCTTTGGACTGCCGATCGTCACGATCAGCATCGCCTTGGGCACTTACAGAGCCAACGCGGTGATAAGTTTCCTGTGGCTGGTGGCGCTGTTCCTGGGCTGGGGATGGAGCCTGAGCTGGTCGTACCGGCGCGTGTTTGCCGGCGCGCCAGAGGCGCCGGCTGCGGAAGGCGAGGTCCGGCAGGTTCAGCGGGTCGACCGACGCCAATTTTTGATCTATTTGGGAGGCAGCGCGGCGGCGATCACGGTGATCGGCAGCGGGGTGGGCGCGCTGCTGGCGAGCCAGGAACGCCGCCGGCAGAATGAAGCATTGGATGCTACCATGGCGCACCGGTCAGAGGGGCCGGAGGGGGCTTCCTTCCCCAACGCCAACGACCCGGTCATGCCGGCGCCCGGCACCCGCCCGGAATACACCCCGTTGAAGGACCATTACAAGGTATTTATCGAGCTCACACCGACGGAGATCGATGGGAATACCTGGCAGCTGCCCATCACCGGTCTGGTCGACAACCCGCTCATGTTGACGCTGGACGATCTGCGCAATAATTACCCGTCGCGAGACCAGTACGTGACCATTTCTTGTATTTCCGGACGGATTGCCACCACCCTGATCGGCACGACCTATTGGACGGGCACCAGCGTACAGAACGTACTGGCTGAGGCGCAGCCCCGTGATGGCGCCCGTTATATGATCATCAATTCTGGGGATGGGTATTACGAGACCGTGGACCTCGACCTGATCGCCTCGGACGAGCGCATCATGTTTTGCTATGACTGGGACGGCAACCCGCTGCCGGTCGACCATGGCTTTCCGCTGCGCATCTGGATCCCGGACCGTTACGGCATGAAGCAGCCGAAGTGGATTACGAGCATCGAAATTACCGATCAATACCAGGAAGGTTACTGGGTTGAGCGCAATTGGGACGAGGTCGCCCAGGTAAAGACGACCTCCGTGATCGATACGGTTGCGGTGGACGCCGTGATCGAAAATGGAGACCAGCGGCTGGTGCCGATCGGCGGCATCGCCTTTTCCGGCGCGCGCGGCATCTCCAAGGTCGAGCTGCGCGTCGACGACGGCGAATGGCAGGAAGCACAGCTGCGCTCGCCGCTCTCTGAGACGACCTGGGTGATCTGGCGCTACGACTGGCCCTTCCAGGCGGGTTCGCACACCTTCGAGGTGCGCTGCGCGGAAGGCGACGGCACCCCGCAGATCGAGGAGGTGCACCCCAACCGGCCCAGCGGCGCAACCGGGCTGCACAGCGTGGAGGTAAACGTTTAGAAGTCGATGGCGAACAGATCCACGACGGCAAGCCAGTCACCCCAATCATCGGCCTGATCTTCGTACCCCCACCAAGCCGACAGCACCGCCTGGGCATAGCCCCAGGCGGTGATTCTATCTTTGTCCAGGTCCAGCAAGCTGGTAAACTGGTCGATCCGCCGCCGGGTGACCCCCTGCGGATCGGGCCAGGCCAGCAGTTGGGGATAGGGATTGCGCAGCCAGGCGCCTGCTTCGTATTCCGGTTCGCCGATCACCCCCTTGGGATCGATGGCTAACCAGGCCTGGTTTTGAACGGGGAAATCCGCGGACCCTGCTGCGGAGAGGATGTTCCAGTGATGCAGGTCGCCGTGCAGCAGCACGCTGCGCTCCATCGAACCAAGAAGCTCGTTAAAAAGTGCTTCGGCGTTGCGGACCATCTGCTTCGGAAAGGGGCCGGCGCCGCCGTCGAAGGTATCCCGCAGGCGTTCGAAACCCCGGCCCCAGTCCGCTATAGAGGGGAAGTCGTGGCGTTCGGGGACCGGCTTCCACAAGGCGCCCATCACCTGCGCGGCAATGCGGGTCGCGGTTTCGTCATCTTCCAGGTTGAAGAGGGGTTCGCCGGGTTCCAATCTCTCCAGCAGCAGCGCGCCCAGGCCGGGATCGGCGTCCAGCAAGCGGACGCAGCCTGACCCGTCGAAGACCTTCAGCGCGGCGATCTCGGTGTACAGTTCGCGGTTAGGGACGCCGGCTTTCAAGACGACTTTCGCGCCGTCCCGCAAAGTTCCGGGAGCGACGTAGTTGTAGGCCATATCGGCGAACGGAGGTTCCAGTTGGAGCTGCCAGCGAGTTTGCAGCCGCTCCAGGAGCGCCGGCAGGCCGTCCAACCACTCCGCGCCGGCCGGGCCGAAAGCGCCGCGGATGCGGCGGGTGAAATCTTTGGGCAGGTGAATCATCATACGTCCGGATTCGGTGTTATCCTCGATGAGGTTTCATCAGTTCAATCTAGATTTTACCTTTAGATTTAACCTGAACCTCTGCAGGTGCCCTTTAGGCTGATCATAGAAAGAAATGGGGCCGATCCAATTGCAGGACAGGAGTTTCTCGTAATGCCGATTCGATCCGGGGAGGATTTGCATTGGCGATCGGAAGCCCATTATTACGTGGCTTCCCGGTTATAAACCACGCCTCTAAGTATCTCCCAATGTGATAGCCTGTTGCCAGGCCGTATTCACTGGGGAAAGGCGAGGCCAGCGCTACGGTGAAAACATCGGCTATTGGGCGCACTTCATTCGCGTCTGGATTGACCAGAGCGCCGGGTTGCCATAAGCGCCTACTCTTTCTTCCAAACGCTTCAAGTTAAACTTATTAAGGAATTTCCGATGATCGATCCTGGGCTAACCAATAAAGTCGTCGTCGTGACCGGCGCGAACAATCCGCATGGCATCGGGGCAGCGATCGCCCGCGCCTTCGCGGCGCAGGGCGCCAAGGTTTTCGTTCATTTCTACCAGAACCGTGAGAAAGGTTTCCGGCCGGAAGATGCAGATGACCAGCCGCCTGGGGAAGGATTTTACCGGGCTCAAAACGCGAAGGATGCCGGAGAAGTGCTGGCCTCCCTGGCCGAATTTGGCGTCGATACAGGTTCTTGGGAAGCTGACCTCTCGGATCCAGAGGCTATTCCCCTATTGTTCGATGAAGCGGAGAAGTCACTCGGCCCCGTCGAAATCCTGGTCAACAACGCCGCCTCGTGGAGGGCGGATACCTTTATTCCGGGTGGCTACGAGCTGCCCAATAAAACAGTCGAGGAATGGACGGACCGGCCCAGGCAAATTACCCCCGAGAGCTTTGAGGTTAACGTATCCGTGAACATGCGGGCGGTCGCCTTGCTGATGGCTGAAATTGCGAACCGCTGCCTCGCGGCCGGGCGGACCTGGGGCCGGATTATCAACATCAGCACGGATGGGGCGCGCCGTTTTCCCTCGGAGATCAGCTACGGGGCGAGCAAGCTGGCGGTCGAGAGCTATTCCAGGAGCGCAGCAACGGAACTGGGCCAGTTCGGCATCACGGTCAATATCATCTCTCCAGGCGCGACGCAAACCGGATGGATCACGCCGCCGATCGAGGCGGCGATCCTCACCGACACTCCGCTCGGCAGGCTGGGCCGGCCGGAAGATATCGCCGATGTGGCGGTATTCTTGGCCTCCGAACAGGCCCGCTGGGTGACCGGCCAGCTGATATCGGTCAGCGGCGGTGACCGCATGTGATTTCGACCAGCCCATACCGATTAAATCGAAATCCAAGATCATTCTTGCCAGCTTAGCACCTGCCCCCCCTGGCCCAAGAGCACGCTGCCCGGGAAGACGCGCAGCCGCCAGGGGTCCAGGCGAATGACGGCGAACGCCTCCGAGGTGGGGCTGCCCCAGGCCGGGACAATCGCCGGGTCGTAACCGACCGGCTCGGGACCCGCTTTGAAAAGGTTCCAGACCTGGATGCGGATTTGATCGTCAAAGACCAGGGCTGCCCGGCACTCCGCGGCGCAGGTGTCGTGCGAGGGCGCCCAATAGTTAACGGACATATAGGGATGCGCGTCGAGGTGGGCGCGTTTGAGGGGCGTCGGGCTGGTGCCGATCCAGCCTATCAAACGCTCGCCATCCCAAATCCAGATCGGATGCAGGATGCGCGACCGCGGCCGGTCCTGGGCATCGACCGTCGCGGCCGTGCACCAGACGATGCGGTGAGCCATCTCGATGAAAGCCGGCGCAACCTCAGGTAGTTCCTTCACTTGAAGTTCTCCTTCATTTCCGCTGGTAGGCTCACATACCAGGCATTGCCAGCGGCGGCAGGGCAGCCTCGATCTCGTCGCGGTGCACCTCCAGCCAGGGCGGCAGGATCAGTTTTTCGCCCAGGCGCTGCGGGTCTTCGTCGCGGTCGAAGCCGGGGCCTTCCGTTGCCAGTTCGAAGAGCACGCCCCCCGGTTCTTTGAAATAGACCGATTTAAACCAAAAGCGGTCGATCTGCTGAGTGGGCATTAAGCCGGCCTGCTCCACGATGGCCTGGCGCAGGCTCATCTGCTCCTCGGTGTCTTTCACACGCCAGGCGACGTGATGAACGCCGCCGGTGCCCCACTGGCCGCGGCGTTCACCCGGCAGCTCTTTGATCTCTATCAGCGCGCCGGAGCCGCCGCCTTCTGCGCCGAAGCGGCGCCAGCCTTCCTCCTCGCCTAACTCGCTAAAGCCCATGACGCCGGTGAGCAGGGCCGCGGTGCGATCCAACTGGCGCTCCCACAGGCGCACGGCATGCATGCCGCGCACCTGGCAATCGGCTGGGACGGGGCTCGCCTCCCAGGGGACGAAGGTTCGCTCGTCCCCGGTTTCAACCAGGGCGAGCTGCAGCCCGTGGGGGTCTATAAAGGGCATGGTTTTTTCCCCGAAGCGGGTTTCGATTTCGCCGGTTTTTACGTTATTCTCCTCCAGACGATCACGCCAGTACCCCAGCGCCCCGGGCGGGACGGCGAAAGGGACCTCCACGGTGAGGCCAATGCCCAGCCGCACCGGCGGCATCTGCGACCAAGGGAAAAAGGTCAGGTCGGTGCCGGGGTTGCCGACGCTGTCGGCGTAAAACAGGTGATAGGTGCCGGGGTCGTCCTGGTTTACACTTTTCTTGACCATGCGCATGCCCATGACGCCGACGTAAAAATCCAGGTTTTCCTGGGCATCCCCGGATATGCAGGTTACGTGGTGAAGACCATGAACGGAAGCGTTCATCGTGTGCTCCTATTGGTAAGCTCGGTTATCGAGCGTTCGAGAGGGTAGTTATTTGTCTCGGCCGGCCGGTGAAGGCCGGTCATCCTGGTTTTACCTTTAAAGGGGTATCCTGGTTTAATTTCAACTGCGAATCCAACGTATGCAAGATCATCAGCTTTTGCCAGATCTTCCTGGAAATCCCGGAAGTCAGCATTTCGATCTCGGTGACCGAGCTGGTCACCACGGAGTCGGATAATTCCTGGGCGTAGATGGCGGCTATTTTTCCGGTGAAGGACAGCATTTCGCTGCAGTAGTCCAGGTAGCGGCTCAATTCAAAGGCGGTCATGTTGATGATCGGCGTGGAGGGGGTTAATTCCCCTCTGTGGAGCACGCGTTCGGGATCCTTATTCAGCTGGTGCGTGTCGATGATATGCGCCATCACACGCAAACCATGCAAGGCGTCCATGGCGCGCCCGCGTTTGATCCTGGCCTCCAGGGTTACCAGGAAGAAGATACCCGCAGCGATGAAGATGACGTCATTGATCCCGGCCTCGAGCACGGTGATGAATTCCATGAAAGCCGGCATTTCGTTAGGAAGCCCAAAAGCCACGATCGGCAAGAGCGTTCCGATGATCAACACGAAGATCAGCAGGCCGGTACCCAGGCGTAAGATCAGGATCGGGCGGGCGATCCAGTTGGCGCGTTCTTTCGCTTCCTGGCTGACGGCGATCAACTGCCTGCTGACCTGATACAGCCCAGATTGCGGGAAACGCTCGTAGATCCGCCGGGAAAGGATTTCGACCGCTTCAACGATTTGGTCCGCGTTCAGCTTTGGATCGGTCATGAGGTCCTCACCTGGGGTGTGAAGCCGTCTGTTTGAACCAGGCGGTTGAATTTTGCCTATTCTCCTGGCGACCGCATGTGCTCTACTGAGAGGCTGACCAGTTTACCCAGCATATCGACATCAACGTCTTCGAGCTTGTTGATGTACAGGCAGGATTTGCCGGTTTTATACTTACCCAAACCGTCCAAGATCTCGCCGTAACCTTCGAAGCCCGGCATGATGTAAAGCGTCAGGTTGCGTTTGCGCGGCGAGAACCCGGTCAGAAACCAGTCGCCTTCGCGACCGCTGGCGTATTTGTAGTGGTAGCTGCCAAAGCCGACGATGCTGTCGCCCCACATTTTTGGTTCTTCCCCAGTAGCGGCTTCCATGATCTCCAGGATGCGGTAGCTGTCGGCCCGCTTCACCTCATCGGGAACCTGGTCGAGGAAAGCGGTTACGCTCTGCTCGTTCTGTTGGGTTTTCAAGTCGGACATCGCATCTCCCTTGGAAAGTACTCATTGCCAAATCGCCGGAACCAAGTACGCGGTGAAGGTGGTTCGCGTACCATCGCCCATGCCGCGCACTGCCAACGTCTCCATTTTAACCCAAGATGGTCCGAATTGAAATTCCGAGATGGAGATCCTGCTTATTGGCTGCGTGAAGGGCCGGGGGCTGCGTCGCCCTGACGGTCCGGCTCCTACTCGAAGGCAAACAGAGCGCCTTGCGAAATTGGTATCAGGTAGGCGATCTGTTCCAGGGTTAAGTAGAGCCCATCGACCTGGCCTGCGCCGGCGCGGAATTCTCGAGCGTGTTCTTCTGACCAGAAGAAGATCGAGTTGCGTCAGTAAGCATCGAGGATGGTAGGTTCGGTAAAGGTTCCCCAGTCAACCTGAGGCATGAACACCAGCGGTTCAGACTCGTTTTGCTTGACGGTTATCCGCATGTCGCTGCCCGCCGTGATCCCCATCTCCTCACCGCAGTGTGCGCAGGCAGCCTCGATATGGACGGATAGCTGCTCTCCACGTAAGCGCCCTTGCACGAAGGGCGTCGCGATCGCGTCCTCCGCTCAAGCGCCGTAAAGTCGTTCCCCCGTGCTGAACCTCAGCGGGTGGGGAGTCGGCTCCACCGTCACCGGGAAAGCCCAGCTCACCGCGCCGTCCCGGTCCCGCACCAGGAAGAACAACTTGCTTTCCAGATCGTCCAGGATGGCCGCGACCCTTGCGCCGGACAAGCCCAACGCACGGGCGATCTCGGCGGGTTGAATCGGTTCGCCTACCCGGGGGAGTTCCCGGACGACAAAATAGCGCACACGGTGATGTTCGGGCGACATGAACCGCAGCCGGTGCTCGCCATGTGCCGGAATCTGCGCCAGGTGCTGTTCCCAGGCGGCGCGGGGGATGGCGTTGATCTGGCGATCGCGGCCGACCAAAATGGTTTCAGGCATCGAGTTTGCTCCTTGTCCATTGAATCAGCAGGGAATGCTCACACGTTTTTGAAGGCGTCGTGGTAACGGACCACGCCCTGGCTGCCTTCTAAAGCGCCCGGGTTAAGCTCCAGCAGCATGAAGACCTCATCAGGCACCCGATATTCGGATCGAACGCCGAAATTCGAGGCCGGCGCGAAACCGAAGCGGGGATAATATGCGGGATGGCCGAGGACGATTACGGCGTCATAGCCCGCCTCCCGGCAGGACCGCATGCCCGCCTCGACCAACCGAGAGCCAATGCCCTGCTTCTGCCGCTCGGGCGCGACGGCCAATGGACCCAGCCCCGCCAGTTTTAAGTCCCGGCTGCCGCCGACCAATTCGACGGGGGTAAAGAGGATATGTCCGACAATTTCCTCGTCCCTCTCGGCGACCAGGGAGAGAAAGTGGACGCCACTCTCCCTGAGGGCGTCTACCAGATCCGCTTCCGCATCCCGTCCGAAGGCACCGGCGTTGACCGCCCGGATCTGCTCGACGTCGGCGGGTCGTTCTTTCCGAACTTTCATCCTCTGGTCAACCTCCAGCTCGTTGATCTATTGCAGTGAGTGTGTCAAGGCAGGCTCAAGCCGGCTGACTACAGTCCCAATCCCGCAAACCCATGCGCGCCGAGGATGATCGAAATCTCGCCACCGTGGTGCAGGTCGTGTTCGATCAGGTGCCAGATCACCCACTGCCGGGTGATGGTCTCCGGTTCGCTGTCGTCTTCGCCGGGCCAGGTCTGCTGCCAATCCTCCGGGGTCCAGCGCTGGATAGCAGCCTGCATGCCTTCCCAGGTGCTCTCCAAGCCTTGAACCAGCTCATCTGCGCTGCGAGCCCGGCCTCCGCGGCGGTCCCATTTTCCGAAAGCCTCAAATTCTTGCCCTCCTTCGCCCATCAGCATGTAGAACCAGCGCGCCCGCGCGCCGATGACGTGCTGGGCGATTTCTCGCACGGATCGCAGTTCCGGTGAGGCCTGAATTTCAAGCTGGTCATCCTCAAGCGGCTGCAGCGCTTCGATCAGGGCTTTTTGGTAAGTATGCCAGCCAGTATAAATCGTCGAAATGAGCTTTTGATTTGCCGTCATATGTGAAACTCCATTCCAGAGGATTTTCAATGGGGTTGAAACAGCTTCGGCGATAGAGGTCGAAAAAGAGAGGAGGTCTTTGAACAATAGTTATTTGTTCAAAGACCTCCTTTAAGCAGTTACCGCACGACGGTTGGCAGGAACACCGTCGGTGGGTCGATGCTGAATCGCAGCGGCAGCGTCGGCACTACATCCAACGGGTCATAGGTCGAACCACCGTTCCAGGCCACATAGCCTTCCGCTTTTACTCCGGCAGGCAAGGTCATTTTGGCATAGCTGCTAGAGGTCGTGAAGTTGACCACTACAGCGTCATCCCACGAGGCCGACACAGTGTTCACCGTGTCGCCGGAGATGCGCACTAACCCTCCTCCCGGCACGTCCACCGAGGTATCGATGTACTGGCCTCCGGTGGTCTTGTAGGTCGTAAGCCCAACCGTAGCTGAAATAGTCCCCGTGTTGTACAGGAACAAGATCGTCGTGCTGGTATTCTCGTCCTGGGGCGTGAAATAGAGCGTGGCGGCTGCATCAGAGGCAGCATCCGCCCGAGAAGGGAGGTATTTTTCCGGGATCGACACTTCGGGTTCTCCCGAGGGGTTGCTGTCGCCACCTTCCTGAGCAGCCTTCTCGGGAGGAACGGCTGTTGCGCCAGCCGGCTGGCTGTCGGAAGGGGTCTGCGCGGAGGTCAACGCCTGGAATGAAAATGCGAGCGCAAGACCGAGGATTACGGCGGCGACGAGGAAGAGTTGCCTTTTCATGTTTGCTCCTTTGGGTTAAGGTTGAGGGTGAGCAGGTGTGGCTGAAGGGTGTCTGTCGGTTACATTATGGGTGTACGTTTGGTTCTAGGGGCCGAGCCGATTTTTCAACAGCAGCGCCTAGACAAAGAAAAACAAGCGATACCTACACCTCCTTTCTGCTAATCGAAGGTTAATGAACGGTCCACGTTCACCCGCAGCCGGCTGCCTTGCGCGGTCACTTCAATATTGGCAATTGCCGGCGCGACAACGTCCGCGCTGCGGAGATCGGCCGGATCGTGCGTCGTCGCCACGGCGATCACCAGCATTCCGGCTGCTTTGGCAGCTTCGATACCGGCCGGAGCATCCTCCACAACCACGCACTGCTCTGGGCTAACGCCGAGCCGCCGGGCCGCCAGAAGGTAGGCTTCAGGGTCCGGCTTGCCGCGGCGGACGTCTTCCGCCGTCACGAGCACGGGCGGCTCAGGAAAGTTCCCGAAGCCCAGGCGGGTGGCGGCGGTACGTTGAACGCCGCTGGTTACGACGGCCCAACGATCAGGCGGCAGAGATTGAAGCAAATCACACGCCGAATCGAAAACTTTCAGCCCATCTGTGTCAACCCCTTCGACCGCCTCCCGCCGGCGGCCCTCACGTTCGGCATCGAGCTGAGGGGCCATTAGGCGGATGATCTCGGCTGAAGTGCGGCCGTGAGCAATATCCATGAGCTGATCGAAAGGTACACTGTGGCTGTCGGCCCAGTTTTTCCAATGACGTTTGACCACAGTCGAGGAGTCCACCAGGACCCCGTCCAGGTCAAACAGGATAGCGGTACAAATGAATTCCATTTGATCTAGTAGTTACACATTTCCCGGGGAAAGTGGGGGTGTTTGGATGCGCTGCCATCATGCCCAGAGTATACATCAACAGCACTTCGAACGGCTCAGGTCTTGATCCAAAGGATCATTTAAGAAACGAAAACAGTCCCGGGTCACGTTCATACCAAAAATAAATCGATCGACCTGCCAGGGCGATGCCCGCCTCAAGCGTACGAACGCCCCGAGCCGTCGAAGGCTGCCAGCGCGCGATTCCGCAGGTGGAGATCGCAAAACTGCGCAGCAGCGCGCCGCCCAGCTGCCTTTCCAATGTCCTTCTATCCAGGGGCTTTGTAGATGCTTGATTGAACTCGGCTAGATAGGTGGTGAAGACCGCTTCGTAATTTTCCAGAGAGGTCATGCGGGTGAGTAATTCGACCAGGTTCAAGGAGGGTGGCCCTATGACCGGACGGGACCAATCTAAGAAAACAGGTTCAACCTGATCGATAAAGACGAGGTTGTCCAAATGAAAGTCGCCGTGGAGCAGGGTAGTCGCGGCGGCCGCCAGGCGCAAATTGGCTGCCTCTGCTGCCCGATCGATCCCCTCGAGCAGCTTGCGCGGCAGGCCTTTTAGCCGGTTATCGAACCGCTCGAGAAACAGCGCCTTCCGGGAATGAAACCATGCGCGCTCCTTTCGCCAAGTTGTCACGTCAGGCAGCCAGGGGTAGGCAGCAAGCCCTGGATGCCCTAACCAGGCGGCGTGAAGCCGGGCTAAACTGCGGGCGACGGCTGCGGCCCGGTCCAGGTCCAAAAGCTTCAGGTAATCACCCTGGACGGCATCCTGCAAATCTTCGAGGACCAGAACGGCCCGGTGGGTCCGTTCATCTACCGCCCCGTAGAAACAAAACGGAATACGCACCCCTGACTCCCGGAAATTTCGATAAAAAAGCACTTCGGCCTGACCGGCTTTGCCAGCCGCGTCCCACAGCTTGACGACCACAGATCGATGCTTTCCGGCTGACGACCACAGGCAACGGATGATGAGGCTGGCAAAACCGTACTGTTCTCCGATGCGCCTCTTTTCAAGGGATGTAAAGCTGTCGCCGGGGAAGAACCCACCCAGCGCTTGTCGGAGCCAGCCACCGGTTATATCACCTTCGGCAGCGGGTACGCGAAGGGGAGTTTCAATCATGCGCCGCACCGTTCGCGGCGTTCCAGCGAAATCCAATTCCCGCGATCGAGCAGGGTGAGATCCGGCTTGGTTCCGGGACCGTACTGGTATCGCTCCGGGGCCAGGCAGCTGCTGCAGTTCAGCATCATAAGATGGTTGCGACGATAAACAGGCGCCGAAAGGGGAAAAGCGTACGGCCATCTGCCCTGGCGGGGTAGGCGGCGCGCAGACGCCGGGCATATTCCGCCAGCAAGATGTCCCGCTGTTCGTCTTCAAGGTCGTTCAGGATCGGCCGCAGGCCGGTGCCTTTGACCCAAGCCAGCACAGGGTCCTCGCCGTCCAGGACCTGCAAATATTCGGTTTCCCAGATGTCGAGATCCCGGGTAAATTTCACCAGGAGATCGTAGTAGGTTTCCGCTGGCTCGACCCAATTGCGGGCCATAGCACTCCGCAGCCTTTCGGTTCCCAGGGGTTCACCATCGGGCCCACCATCCGCCAGGGTCTCCCGTATCAGGCGGTGCGAGGGCATCCCCCAACTGAGCGGCATCTGAAACGCCAGGCAGCCTCCCGGTTTCAGGCAACCGGCCAGGCGTGGGAAGAGCGATTGGTGATCGGCCACCCAGTGCAGCGCGGCGTTGGCGTAGATCAGATCAGGGGGCTCGGCGGGAGACCAGTCGCTGATGTCGGCTTCGACCCATTCGATCTCCCCGGGCTCACCACGGGCTTTCGCGAGCATCTCCGGCGAATTGTCCACCCCGTAGACGGCGGCCGAAGGCCACCGCTCGGCCAGCAGGCGGGTCACCTGGCCGGTACCACAGCCCAGGTCGTAGACGACGGCGGGGTCCGCGAGCGGGAGGCGCGCGAGCAGTTCGAGCGCAGGCCGCAAACGGTGATCCGAGAATTTATTATAAAGATCGGGGTTCCAGTGGTCGCCGGCAAGCTGTCCCTGGTGAAGTTGTGAGGCCATCTCTACGCTCCGCATGCCCGGCTGTGGGTGGATGGATTCATCTCAATCTGCCGGCTGCCGCCCAGGCGCGGGCGACTAACTCGAAGGGTCCATCGTGGTTATGGGTGAGCCGTGCTCTCAATCTCTGCTGCAGCTCAGCTCGTGCACCCGGTTCAAGAGCCGCAACGTAGCTTGGCGCCGGGCCGGTGCCCTGCTCGAAAGGCGTCCAGAAGTCGGAGAAGTTGGCGAAACCGGTCCGGGTGTCGATTGGGCCTTGCCTGACTCGGGATAAACCATTTGCGAGGAATAACTCGGCAAGCGCGCCCTCCCGGCAGAGCGGAAAGCGCTTGCCCTCATCCAGCGCGCCGGCCTGCGGGTCCAGGGCTGCGGCTTCATCCCAGAAAATGCGCAGGAAATCCATCCGCCCGGCGTAATCCCAAACGTACGCTCCGATCAGACCCCCGGGACGGAGGCGCGCCAGCATGGCTTCGAGAGCCTCACCGGGGGAGGGAAGAAAGTTAAAGACCAGCCCGGAGACGATAGCATCATAACCGCCTT
Source organism: uncultured Anaerolineaceae bacterium (assembly GCA_964400875.1). Classification (GTDB taxonomy): domain Bacteria; phylum Chloroflexota; class Anaerolineae; order Anaerolineales; family UBA4823; genus CAYNWK01. The sequence continues at coordinate 19,390 of CAYNWK010000069.1, forward strand.
CAATTTCCGGCAGCTCGCCGACCCCGGCGGCGACGAAGGACGCCCGGGGATCGAGCACGTTCATCCGGGCCTGGTTGATGAAAGGTTCAGCCGGGTCGCAGCCAAGCACCAAAGCTGGATCGGCGGAATGCAGGATTGCGGAGGTTAGCGCGCCGGTGCCGCAGCCGACGTCGAGCCAGCGCATCCCAGGCCCAGGCGTGAGCCACGTGATGAAATCCGCGGCCACGAGCCGGCTCCAGCGGCCCATGTAGCGGTCGTATGCCTCACTATGCGCCCAGTTATCGGTGACTCGAGCCAAGGAAAATGCTCCGGATTTCAATCGCTCTGCGTTCCTGCCAGAGATGGAACACGATACCGAGAAAGTTAATCTTCGCCAGGAACTTTACCGACCCGGGATACCAGCCGTTTTGGGGCGATCAGCTCCCAGGCCATCTGGACATGGAAACTCAGCTCTTCGTCGTCGATCTGAGCGAGCTCGATGCCGACCCAGCCGCGTCCGCCGACGTAGGGCGGTTTGAAGTAAACCTCGGGCGATTCTTCGATCAGGCTCGCTTGAAGCCCGCCAGGCACCGGCAGCCACACGGCGACGCGCCCGTCGTTATGGTGGTTGTTCGCGAACATCACAAAAACCTTCTTGCGAACGAAGAAGGTCGGTTCGCCGTGGGACAGCTTCTCCATCGTCTCCGGCAAGGACCGGCACATCCGCCGCACACGCTCGATTTGATCGACGGTCATTTTTCCATCCTGGTTAGCGTTCAAGAATTTGCGGCAGCCTGCCTGATCCAGGAGGCGAACAGCTCGGGCTGGATATCTTCTTCCGACCTGATCTTGACGTGCCTGAGCTTCTTCCCGGTCCCTTCGAGCAGGCCGTCCGGATCTTCAAGGCTGGCGCCAATTTCACCGAACTGCAGGGCGACGTAGCCTTTGCCAACCCGAATTGAACAGTCCCACATCGGGCTGTTCGTAAGGTAGACCGGGATGCCCCATTTGATCACTTCCGTGGAGTGGGGAATGGCCGCGCGGATCAGGGAGCGGACCGCCAAGGCCAGCGGTCTGATATCTTCGTCGAGCGCAGCGAAGTATTCGTCAGCCTGATCTCCAAAGTCGGCGCGTTGGGTCATTGCGTACCTCCATTTGACCGGCTCTATCCACTTTCAAAAACCTCCATTACATCGGCGAACTGTGTAACCCCTACAATATTTATCGGATTATATCCGAAACCCAACCCGACCACGGCAATACTGGCTAAACGTCTTCGTTCGAGACAACTGCTGTTAAAAATTCGTCGAGTACCCGATTGAAGGCTGCCGGGTTATCCATGTTGGCATTATGGGCTGCATCGGGAATGACTTTCAAGCTTCGTTCTTCTTCCTTCGCCCAGCGTGCAGAATAAGCTCGGACCTTTCCGGTGCGGTCCTCCTCGCCTACGACGATCAGCAAGGGGAAAGGCAGGCGGAAATCCCCCTTATAAGTTTGCAGACCTTGATAGACCTGACCCATGATGTGAGCTATTTCTTCCTTGGTGTAGTCTTTTAGCGTTTCCAGGGCGTAGGCGCGGGCGGGTTCGTGCAGGGCAATCTGTTTGGCGATGGAATTAATCAAGGTGTTGTAGGGGTAGAGCCGCAACAGCGGAGGCGTGATCGCCAGCAGCCAGTTATCCTGGGCAGAGTAATACGACCCTTGAATGGGGGAGGAATCAATTGCCGTCAAGGATAAAACTCTATCGGGGTAATCGCGGGCAGCGATCTGACTGATAAATCCGCCCATGGACTGCCCAACGAGATGGGCACGATCAATCGCTTCCGCATCCAGGATGCGCACCAGTTCTACGGCGGCATTTCCCAGGGAAAAATCCATATAGGGCCTGGAAAGTCCGTGCAGGGGCGCGTCCCAAGTGATCGCCTGGTAGCGTTGGGAGAAGTAATCCATTTGATACTGGAAGAGCCCGTGATCCATGGTCGCGCCGTGGGTAAACACGATGCTGTGTTCCCCCTGCCCCGCGACCCAGTAATGTACGGCGCCGCGCTCGCCCTGAATGTATTTATGCTGCGTATCTGGCAATTTCGAGTTAGCTCACAACGTACCCGTTGGTGTCGTGAGTTCCGGTAGCGTCTAGAATCCTTTTTTATAGCTGTCCAGTAAGTGCCATGGTTCGAAGCCACAGGCCTGGTACAGTCCCCGGGCAGCTTCGTTTTGCCCAAAATGAGCAACCGTAGCGAATCTCATCCCGGCGGCCGCCATTTTCTGCATCCCGTACAGAAGGAGCGCTTGACCAAAACCACGACGTCGATGATCCTTGTGCGTGCCGACCGGCTCGAAAAGTCCGGTGCGATTCAGACGATCGTACCAGGTGACGGTGAAGGCCACGAAGGAACCATCCGGGGCCTGGATGACCAACTCCCGTTCGGGCTCATAGCCAGGAGATTCCATCACTTTCCGGTATAACTCTGGGGTCCAGTTCACTTTGAAAGCGGCGTTATGTACGTCAGCCAGGGCGGCAGCGTCTTCAATACTTTTAGCCGAACGGAACGAATAACCCTGCGGGAGAGCAGGCACAGCAATGGAATTTATCTCGATGCGGTTCAAGACATAAGGTAACTCATCGTCTGGTTCCCAACCCAATGCCTTGAGCAGTTCGATTCGAGCTGTGTCACCCCGAAATGCATCCGCGTAGATGCAGTCACCCGCAATTTCGTGCTGGCGCATGAGTTCTACGGTACGGTTACCAGCGTATTCCAGAACTTCGCGTTCAAGATCATCGCCCCGCAGATCGGGGCGCACCTGCGCATCAAAACTCTTATGGCTGGGGTCAGCCAGCAGCCATGCGGCCATCCCTTGATCATCTTCCCAGATCGTCATGAGTTCAACCGGGTCGTAATATTTGTTGCCA
>CAYNWK010000070.1:0-17714 GCA_964400875.1 uncultured Anaerolineaceae bacterium
ATCCCGCTGAATAAAAAACCTCCCAGGGATAAATATGGGCGCAGGTTTATTTCGTAGGCGGGCTTCTCCTCGCCGCGATTGCTGATGTGCAGCACGAGCAGCAAGGCGATGAAGACCGTCAGCAAGGAGGAGCCTCCATAGGAGACGAAAGGCAAGGTGACCCCGGTTAGCGGCAGCAGGCGCAAGTTCCCACTGATAATCAGGATGCTCTGCGCTACCAGGTAGGCGGTAAGTCCAGCGGAGAGGTAACGCCGGAAACGGTCGGGAGCATGCAGCGCGTTCACCAGCCCCCGCCAGGCAAGCACGGCCAGCAGGACACATAAGCCGGCTACGCCGACAAGTCCGGTCTCCTCGGCGATGGCAGCGAAGATGAAATCCGAATGGGGGATGGGCACCAGCCGGGGATTCCCCAGGCCGGGCCCACGGCCAAACAGGCCCCCATTGGCGATAGCTAACAGCGATTGCACGATCTGGTAAGAACGCCCGCTGGGGTCCAACCAGGGGTTTATCCAGGCATCTACCCGGATGCGCACCACGTCAAACAGGAGGTAGCCCACCAGCCCGGAGAGCACGAGGACCGCGAGGCTGGCGAACAGCAGGCGGACTCGACCGGTCGCCAGGTAGACCATCGTGGCGAACAGGAAGATAAAAATCGTGGCGGTGCCCAGGTCACGCTGGACCAGCAAGAGGAGCAGAGCCAGCCCAGTCATGATCAGCGTGGGTGCGATCAGGGGCAGCAGGGGGGTTCTGGATCTGCTGCTGTGTGTAGAATTTATGTTGGCCTCACCGAGGTCGCTTTCAACCCGGGACAGCCAGATCGGACGGTCGGCTAAATAGGCCGACAGGTAGACGATCAACAGCAGCTTGAGCGGTTCTGAGGGTTGGAAATAGACCCCGCAGCAGCCCAGCCACAAATGCGGCCCGCTGGCGCTGGTTGGGTTCGTCCCCAGCAGCAGGGTCATGGCGGTCAGGATCAGCCCGCCGGTCAGCCATAGATACTTATAGCGGCGCAGGAAGGCAAGGTCACCGGGTAGGCGCATGCCCAGGGCGATCAGCACGGCGATCGGCGCCAGCCAGATGGTCTGGCGCAGGCCAAAGCTCGGATATAGCCGCCAGATGGTCAGCAGCCCCCAACCGGTGAGGGTTGCGGCTACGGGCAGCAAGTAGGGATCGCGCCTGGGCAAATAGCGCGCGCTGGACCAGTGCAGCAGGCTAAAAGAAATCAGCCAGACGACGTATCCCAGCCAGTGCTGCCAGAGGAAATCTACCGACCAACCGCGCGCCAGCCCGGCTGGGGAAAGGCTGAGGATCAGCGCGTACAACCCAAGAAAGAGGGCCGCCAGGACGAGCAGGCGGCTTTGCAGGCGGTCGGGGCGTGTTGAAGCGGATTCAAACAAGGGGTAAGGTTGGCCTCGCCAGGACGAACGAAATCGCCGTCAGTCCAGGTATTTATCGATCAGCAGCGCCAGGCGCTGGCGGGTCTCGGGAGGGACGACCTCGGGGTCGGTTATCAGCGCGGTGGCCAAAGAGCTGGAGCACTCGCACGGACGCTCCGGCCCAATTTGGCGGAGAAGAATCCGGACGACATCCTGGGCCAGGTCGGTGTTGCGGTTGAGGATCTCGACCACTATTTCGACGGTCACCGGTTTTTCGCTGACGTGCCAGACGTCGTAATCGGTGACGTGGGCCATGACCGTATAGCAGATTTCGGCCTCGCGGGCCAAAAACGCTTCCGGTGAGGTGGTCATGCCGATGAGCGACATGCCCCAGGCGCGGAAGGTGTTCGACTCGCTGCGCGTCGAGAAACGCAGACCTTCGATGGTGATGAAGGCCCCGCTTGTGTGAACTGTGGCATCCGTGGACCGAACGGCTTTTATGAGCTCGCCGGACAGGTGGGGGCAAAAGGGATCGGCCGGGCTGATATGCGCTACGAAACCACCCTCAAAAAAGGAGCGCTTCCGTTCACGGGTAAAGTCGAACAGCTGGTCGGGGACGACGATATCCCCGGGAGCGAAGTCTTCCCGCAGGGAACCGCAGGCGCTGACGCTGATGATGCGCTCGACTCCGATGGATTTCAACGCGTAGATATTGGCGCGATAATTGACCTCGGTAGGAGAGATGAAATGCCCCACGCCGTGCCGGGCCAGAAAAGCGACCTTTTGACCCTCTAGATTCCCTACGACGATGGGGGCGCTGGGTTTGCCAAAGGGGGTGTCCAAATCGAGCTCTGCGGTGTCTTGCAAATCCGGCATGGCGTAAAGTCCGGAACCGCCGATAACGGCAGTACGGGCCTGGTTGGTCGGTTCGTTCATCGCAATTTACTCCGGGAGGTAAACCTGGGAAGTCTTCTCATGATTCGCGCACGCTTACGGCCTCGGGATCGCTTTGCTCCGCTGCCCCAATGGCAACGACGAAGAGAACCTGCCCGCAGCGCAGCTCGTCGCCGGCGGTCAAAACATGGGGTTCGGCAACGCGGACCGCATTGAGAAAGGTCCCGTTGCGCGAGGCCAGATCTTCCACCCACCAGTGCCCATGATGATAAGAGAGCCGCGCATGCGAGGCGGATACGGTCTTATCGTCCAGCTGGCAATCGCAGGTTGGGTCACGCCCGATGGTGACTTCGGAAATGGAGAACATGTATTCCGGACCAGGTCCTGCCTGCTCCTGGTTGGTCAGGGTGATCGCCGGAGCCTGGCGAACGGTGACCACCTCCGCTTGCCGGCGCAGACTGCGCCACAAAGTGAGCAGGGTCCAACCTAAAAAGGCGTATAAAGACAGCGCCAGAGCCGCCCGTAAAACCAGCAGGATCTGCCCGCTCATGAAGCTTCAGGAGGGTACGGCACCAAAGGGTGGGTTTCGCCGGTACCCCCGGATGAAAAAGTCCCGCCATCCTGGCCGAAAACCAGCGCGAAGCCGCCCAGGCTGATGACGTCGCCGGGACGCAAGGTTTTTTGCCGGATCCGCTCACCGTTGACGTAGGTGCCACCGGAGGAATCCAGGTCGAAGATCACGTAGCGACCGTTAATCGCCCGCAGCTGAGCGTGAACACGCGAAATGCGCGGGTCGCTGAGCGCCAAGTGGTTATCGACACGCCGTCCAAGGTTGAGAACCGCCTGGGTGAGCTGGTAAATGCTTTCCCCGCCAACCATCAGGAAAGCATTGGGCGGGATCAGGTCGGCGGTGTCGGTGACCTGGTAGGCCAGGGTACTGGTATCATCGATCTTGCGCCAGGAGACCTGGGCGAGAATTGAAAGGCGTTGGGGAGCGATCAGCGGATCGACGACGATTTTTATCACCGGCGGACTGAGAAACTGCAGGCCGGCTTCCGACCCGCTTTGTTGGATCACCAGGGCCAGCTCGGCGAGCAGGGTTTGATTTTCCCGCAGCAATTGCGCTTCCCCGGGATGGGCGCGCAGGACGAACAGGTCCGGCGCGATCAGCTCGTCCTGGGGATCCGGCTGTATACCGGCGCGCATCGCCGCCACCAATCGCACCGGAAGGTCGTCGTAATCTCCTTGATGGGGGAAAATACGCGCGGCGCTGCCCTCGATCAGGTTCTGCAGGCGGTGTTCCAGTTGGGCGAGCTTCGTTTTCCAGGGGCTCATGGTTAAATCCTCAGTTCAGCTTCGCAATTATAGGTGAGAGCAGTTTATCTCGCAAGCCTGCGGGGGCCGGCCTTAGCAGATTCTAAAGTTGGTGGATGGTATACTGATAGGAGTTACGCAGCTCCCCGAGAAAATTGAGGCGCTTGGGTGATCTTCTCCACACAAACACCCCCTTTCACCCCTGAAGTGAATTAACGATGGCAGAGCAATCAACCGGTTACCGCGAGGTTGAGCACACGGCCGATTGGGAGATCGAGGTCTGGGCTCCCGATCTGGCCTCCTTGCTCGTCCAGGCTGCCGAGGGGATGTACGCCCTGACCGGGACAGAACTTCAAGAGAAACCGCGCATTACACGTGAGGTGACCATCGAGGCCGATGACCTAGAAGGTTTGCTGGTGGGTTTCCTCTCTGAGCTGCTCTTTTTTACAGAAACCGACCAGGTCGGGTTTGATGAATACGATCTGGACCGCCTGGACGACCACAGCTTGCGAGCGCAGCTGCGCGGCGCGGCGGTGGCCTCACAGACCAAAGAGATCAAAGCGGTGACTTACCACAACCTGACAGTTCGCCAGACCGAACGTGGGTTATCCGCAAATATCGTATTTGACGTCTAGGGCTCTAGCGGAACCTGCGAGGGCCTGCAACCCAGCTAAAATACAATCCAGCCAGAAGCGATGCCCTGATTGAACAGGAGTAGGAGTTACGCAGTGCGCCGGTGAAGTGGGAGGGCCCTTTTACTCACCCAAACGCGTAACTCTAAAGGAGGTTAATTGTGGTTAACTTGCAAGACATGCAGCGCATCAGCGATTTCGAGTGGGAGATCTCTAAAAGTTTCCGTTCCGACATGCGTGTGCCGGTGCGCATCTTCGCCACCCAGAAGCTGTTAGAAGCGATCATGGATGATAAATCCCTGGAGCAGGCCGTCAACGCGTCCACCCTGCCGGGCCTGGTGGGGCACGTGATCGTGATGCCCGATATGCACCAGGGTTATGGTTTCCCTATCGGCGGCGTGGCCGCGACCCGCTACCCGGAAGGAGTGATTTCCCCGGGAGCCATCGGCTACGATATCAATTGCGGCGTGCGCCTCCTGGGTTCCAAGATCGAGTACGACGCGGTGGTCGATTACCTGGATGAGCTGGCTAGCTCGATCGACTATTACTGTCCCAGCGGTGTGGGCACCAAGGGCCACATCCGCGTTGATCTCAAGGAGTTGGACGAGGTCTTGCGCAAAGGAGGTCGCTGGGCATTAAAGAACGGCTACGCCACAGAAATGGACGTACGCCGGACCGAGGAGGGCGGTTTAATCGAGGGAGCCGATCCTATGCAGGTCAGCAAACGCGCCAAGGACCGCGGCCGAGCCCAGATCGGCACCCTGGGCGCCGGCAACCATTTCATCGAGGTTGACGTTGTAGATCAAATCTTCTACGTCGAGGCAGCCCAGGTGATGGGCCTGGAGGAAGGTTATCTGGCTTTGCAGATCCACAGCGGATCACGGGGATTTGGACACCAGGTCTGCACCGACTACGTCAAGGATTTCCAGAATGCAGTCAACCGCTACGACATCAAGCTGTCCGACCGGGAGCTGGTCTGTGCGCCGATGAATACTGCTGAAGGCGAAGCCTACCTGGGAGCGATGCGCTGCGCGGCGAACTACGCCTTTGCCAACCGCCAGGTGCTGGCTCATTATGCCCGCAAGGCTTTTGAGGAAGTCCTGGCAGGTAAGGTTAAAAACTGGCATCTCCACCAGGTCTACGACATCGCTCATAACATGGGCAAAATCGAGACTCATACAGTCGAGGGGGAGACTTTGAAAGTGTGCGTGCACCGCAAAGGCGCCACGCGCGCCTTCGGTCCGGGTTTCGAAGGGCTGCCGGAGGAGTATCGCCCGCTGGGCCAGCCGGTATTAGTGCCCGGCAGTATGGGCACGGCTTCCTGGGTGCTGATGGGCACCCAAGGCAGCATGGAGCGTTCCTTTGGTTCGACCTGCCACGGCGCCGGCAGGACGATGAGCCGCACCCAGGCCAAGAGGACCGTGTGGGGTAAGGATCTGCGCGAGGAGCTCGAATCGCGCGGGATTCGCGTGCGCGCCGGCTCTATGGCAGGGCTGGCTGAAGAAGCGCCGGCAGCCTACAAAGATGTGGACGACGTGGTCGCCACAGTTGCCGGGGCAGGTATCGCGAAAAAAGTCGCCCGGCTCGTACCGGTTGCGGTGATCAAAGGCTGAAGAGTCCATTTTGACGGTAAAAAGCGAGCGTGACCCCTTGAACGCGGAACTTTTTGTCCTGTTGAGGCGTTAATACAATGAAGCTATCCATTCCAAACATGCGTTTATAAAGGATGAGAAAATGACTTTGCGAAAAATATTGTTCGTTGCCCTGATCGGCAGCCTCATTTTGGCGGCCTGCGCCAGCCCGGACCAGTCTGGCGAACCGACACAGGCCTATCCCGAACCCGGTTATCCCTCGCCTGGCGAGGTGGTGACCGCCCCAGCCTATCCCGGCCCGGATGAGCCTTCCTCGGCGCCCTGGCAGCCTCAGGCAGGAGATCAGCAGCTCGACCGGGGTGAGGCTTTCGTTCAAACCAGCGAAATCCTGACGCTGGAAAGCTCCCCGCCTCAGTTCATGCTGCACATGTCGGGCTCTTTGCCGACGCCCTGCCACCAGCTGCGGGTAGAGGTATCCAAACCGGGCGCTGAGAACCGCATCCAGGTGGAGGTTTATTCGCTGGTCCAGCCGGATCAGGTCTGCATCCAGGTTTTGGAGCCTTTCGACGTGAACGTGCCGCTAGGCAGCTACGTAGCGGGCAGCTACACGGTCGTGATCAACGGGGAAGAAATGGGCGAGTTTACGAGCCCGTAATCAACCCCAAGGCCGCTCAAAAATGACAGGGCGCCGCCCTCCTGCAGGAGGGCGGCGCCCTGATGATATCTCCAAGAGCAGTTATCTTTTACCTGCCCAGCAAACCGTTGAACAGGATCATTAACCCCCCGAGGATGATCAACACGGGCCAGAAGAGGCCAAAGTCGATGCCGAACAGGAAAATCGCGGCGATGAACGTCAGGACCGTCCCGCTGAGCAGCGGCCGGGTGACGGCGCTGGTAAGCTGGTTGTCATTGTCCCGGTAGGCGTTCCAGGCGTTGGCGAAAGAGCTAACGGCAGGGATCAGGATAAACAGCGCCCACCAGTTTTGCAGTTCGAAATTGCTGAAGTTCTGCAGCAAGAAGATTAACCCCAGCACGATCAGCACAACCCCACCGATCCATCCAGAACTGCCGCGCGACTCGCGCCGCGCCTCCCTTCGCTCGCGGCGTTCCTGGCGGCGAAGCTCGCGCCAATCTTGTGGGGATACGCTGGCAGATGCCGGGTTTGGCTCTTGGCCCTCGGGGGCGTTGATTTCGTCGTCCATTGGATATCCTTCCTGGAAGAGAATTAATGGGTCAGGATCTGGGAAAGGAACAGCTTGGTGCGGTCCTCGTTGGGGTGCTCGAAGATATCCGCCGGCGTGCCGCTTTCGATGATCTTGCCTTCATCGAAGAAGTACATGCGGTGGGCAACGGCTTTGGCGAAGCCCATCTCGTGGGTCACGACCAGCATGGTCATACCGCTTTTAGCCAGTTCGACCATCACGTCCAACACTTCTTTGATCATCTCCGGGTCGAGCGCGGAGGTGGGCTCATCGAAGAGCATGATCTTGGGCTGCATTGCCAGGGCGCGCGCGATGGCGACGCGCTGCTGCTGCCCGCCGGACAGCTGTCCGGGGAATTTATCCGCCTGCTCGGGAATACCCACACGCTCTAAAAGCTGCAAAGCGACTTCTTCGGCTTTATCCTTCTTCCACTTGCGAACCCAAATTGGCGCCAGGGTGACATTCTGCATCACCGTCAGGTGGGGGAACAGGTTAAACGACTGGAAAACCATGCCGGTTTCCATGCGGATACGCTCGATATTGCGCACGTCGTGGGAGAGCTCAATGCCGTCAACGACGATTTTGCCGCGCTGGTGTTCTTCCAAACGGTTCAAAGTACGGATGAAAGTCGACTTCCCCGAGCCGGAAGGGCCAAAAATGACGATCACTTCGCCCTTATCGACCCGCATGTCGATGCCGCGCAATGCGTGAAAATTGCCGAACCATTTATGCACATCTTGGCAAAGGATGATCGGTTGATCGTCGATGGTTTGTTCGCTCATGGCTGCCTCCGGCATCAAGACTCTACCAAATTATACATACATTCCGCCTGAGTGCGCTTACCGTTCGCCGACTCCCAAGGCGACTTCCAGCCGCAAACTGGCGTAAGACATCAAGTAGCTGAAGATCCAGAACACCGCTGCAACGAAGAGATACACCTCGGTTTGCATACCGAAGTATTCGGGATTGGCCTGCAGGATCGAACGGCCGATGGCCAGGAACTCCAGCACGGAAACGCCGGAAGCCAGCGTGGTATCTTTGAAGAGGCTGATGAACTGCCCGACGATCGGCGGGATCACCGCTCGCAAGGCCTGGGGTAAGACGATCAGGGTGGTGATCTGGAAATTGTTTAGCCCGACGGCTTTGGCCGCTTCAACCTGTCCCCCCGGGACCGCAGCCAATCCACCGCGCACGTTCTCCGCCATGTAAGCCGCGCTGAACAGAGTCATACCGATCAAGGCGCGGGTGATCAGGTCGATGCGAATGTTTTGCGGCAAGAACAACGGCAGGATGATGGATGATAAGAACAAAATGCTGATCAACGGAACGCCGCGCACCACCTCGATGAAGACAGTGCTGAACAGGCTGACCACCGGGAGTGAGGAGCGGCGGCCCAGGGCTAACAACACGCCGATGGGGAATGAGAGCACGATGCCGCCCACGGCCAGGATCATGGTGACCAGCAAGCCGCCCCACAAGTTGAGAGCAGCCGCGGGCAGCAGAGCGCTGCCCTGAAAACCACGCAGCAAAACCAGGGCGAGGAGCAGGGAGGCCACCCAGGCGGCGACCACGTAGCTCGAGCGTAAAAACTTTAACCCGCCCAACACATAGCCTGCCCCGATGCCTAAGAGGTTGGCGCCCAGGACCAGGCGAAAATTCAAAGGCAGCGCGTCTATCTGGATCGGCCACAGGGCAAACAGCAGCAGGAAGACACCGAAGGTGACAGCAAAGGTTCGCATCACCCCGCCCCAGATCCGCCAGCTGACTCCGAAAAGCACGGCGATGACCGCCAGAGTAACCTCGATGCGCCAAAGGTAAGCCCGCGGGTACTGCCCGATGGTAAACAGCAGGGGGTTGCGCAGCACCGGGGTCCAGTCGGCGGTGAAGAACACCCAACGGATCGAGGCGGACAAGACCCAAACGACGATCCCCAAGGAGAAGAGGGTCAGCAGCGCATCGAACCAGTTGCTGAACAGGTTCTCCTTCAGCCAGGTGAGCGCTCCCGGCGGCTCTGGTGGGCGGATTGCTTCGCTGGTAGTGGACAAGGTTTATCTCTCCACGATTTGGATGCGCCGGTTATAAAAGTTCAAGATCGCCGAGGTGATCAGGCTGAGAGACAGATACACCGCCATGATCAACAAGATGACTTGCACCGCCCGCCCGGCCTGGTTGATCGTCGTTTTGCCGATAAAGAACAGCTCCGGATAGCCGATGAAAAAAGCCAGGCTGGAATTCTTCGTCAGGTTGAGATACTGGCTGATCAATGGGGGGATGATCACCCGCATCGCCTGCGGGAAAATGATCAAACCCAGGATTTGTGAATAACTTAAACCGACCGCCCGGGCGGCTTCGAGCTGCCCGCGGCTGACCGCCTGGATGCCGGCGCGCACGACTTCGGCGATGAACGCGGCCGTGTACGTCACCAAGCCGACGAGCAGGGCGGTAAACTCCGGGGTCATATGCACCCCACCGGCGAAATTGAACCCGGACAGCTCCGGGAACTCCAGCGTAAAGGGGCGGCCTCCTGCCAGGAACCAGCCAACTACCGGGAGTACGATCAGGATCGCCAGGCTGACCAGGCCAAAGTAGGTGCTGCGGCCGGTCAATTCACGCAGCCGGCGCAGATAGATAAAAGCGGCGATCGCCAGGATGAGGCTTAAGATCGCGGCGATGACGAAAATAATACCGTTTGGGTTCAGCCGCGGCCAGGTCATGAACAGGCCGCGCTGGTTGATGTAGATCGGGCCAGGCCACTGGATGCTGTCCTGCACACGGGGTAATTTCAGAAAAACCCCCCGGTACCACAAGAACAGCAGCACTAGCAAGGGAATGTTGCGGTGGATTTCAATAAAGGCCAGCGCGATACGCCGGACTAACCAGTTGGTGGACAAGCGGGCGATGCCGACCAGGGTCCCCAGGATGGTGGCGAGGAAGATACCGAGGATGGATACCTTGAGGGTGTTGAGCACCCCGACCGTGAAGGCGTACGCGAAAGAGCGAGAGGGGTCGTAGGGGATATCGGATTCGCCGATCGGAAACCCCGCGGTTGAGTTCATGAAATCGAAACCCAAAGACAGGCCACGTTGTTCCGCAGCCCGCAGCACGTTGAGGGTTACCCAAACCAAGGCGCCGATCACCACCACTGCCGAGATCACCTGGGCGGCGATGCGCAGCACCCTTTCGTCCCGCCAAAAGGGGATCTGGCTTTGGTAATCGATTTGGTTGTCCACTTAACTCATCCTGGAGTATCGTCGATAACAGTGCGCAACGGAGGGGTGCAATTGCCAGGCAATTGCACCCCTCACGCCTTGGAGTTCAGAGTTGAATTACTTGTGCGGCGGGGCGTAGATCAAACCGCCGTTGGTCCAATTCTCATTCAGACCACGCTCCAGGGTGAAGGCGTCGCCCTCCGGTCCCATGTAGCGGTCGTAGATCTCGCCGTAGTTGCCGACCGCGGCGATGGCCTGGGCGATGGCATCCGGCGGCAGGCCCAGATCGGCCTGGCCCCAGTCGCCTTCGGTGCCCAGCATGCGGCGGATGTCAATGATCTCGCTGTTCTTCATCTCTTCGACGTTAGCCTGGGTGACGCCCAGCTCTTCGGCGTTAATCAAGCCCCAGACCACGACCTTGACGATGTCGAACCACTGGTCGTCGCCGGACGGAACCGCCGGGGTCAGCGGCTCTTTCGAGATGGTGATATCCAAAATGGTGTGCGCAGAGGGGTCGGTGAAGCCGCTCTGCACTGCGGCCAGCTGGGATTTATCGCTGGTGGCGGCGTCGCAGCGCCCTTCCTCGTAAGCGCCGTACACCGAAGCGGTGTCCGCGAAAGTCAGGGGCGTGAATTCTAAGCCGCGCTGGCGGAAAGCGTCCGCCAGGTTGAGTTCGGTGGTCGTGCCGCTGGTTACGCAAATCGTGGCGCCATCCAGCTGCTCGATGGAATCGATGCCGCTGTCCACTGGGACGATGAAGCCCTGGCCGTCGTAGAATGTGACAATCGTAAAGTTGCCCCATTGGGCATCGCGGCTGCTGGTCCAGGTGACGTTGCGGGACAGCACGTCTACTTCGCCGGTCTGCAGGGCCGGTCCACGTTCGTCAGCCGTCAAAGCGCGCACCTCGATCGCTTCGGGATCCCCCAACACCGCTGCGGCGATCGCCCGGCACACGTCGATGTCGAAGCCGATATTTCGCCCGCTTTCATCCAGGTAGCCGAAGCCCGCTAGATCGGTGCGTCCGCCGCAGATCAAGTTGCCGCGGTCTTTGACCCTTTGGGTCAGTTCGCCGTACCCGCCGGGCAAAGCAGAACCATCACCACCGCCACTGCCTTCGACGGGAACTTCGACGGTGACGATTACGGTTTGAACGGGTTGTTCGTCCCCGCCTCCGCTGCTGGCTGCAGGCGGGTTTGTGGGCGCTGTATCTGGGGAAGCCCCACAGGCCGCCAGGACCAGGGCAAGCACAATAGCCACGGAAAAAATAAAGTAAAGTTTACGGGACATGCCTCTCTCCTCCTAAATTGGTCGTTCCGAATTCTTTGTTGATTTCTTGCTGGGCGTCAGATCGAGCTATTCTATCCGTATTTGCCACCTCCTTTTGGTTGCGTACCGGGTTGTAGCTCGGGCAGGTCAATGCGACCCGAACTGCACGATCCGGGAAGAGTGGTTTATCAGAATACGAAGGGCTAGCTAATTATAGGGAAAAAACGCTTATTGGGCAAGCGTTTTTCGTAGAAATTTGCGGGTTATTTATGCCGTTCGTTGTTTCAGGCGGCGATTTTGGCGACTTTCGCACCGGTTATCTCGATCAGGTCTTGTGGGGGCAGCTGAATGTTCAGCCCGCGCTGGCCTCCGGAGATGTAGATAGCGGGGTGGGATTGGGCGGAGAGATCAACGACGACCTCGAAGCCGCGGTTGAGCAGCGCGAGCGGAGAGATCCCACCGGCCTGCAAACCGGTGAGCTGTTCCGCCTGGCGCTGGGTGGGCAGCGTGACTTTTTTCTCCCCCAGGCTTTTTGCCAGAGCCTTCAAGTCTACCTCGAGATGCCCGGGCACCACAGACAAGATCGGTTTGCCGCGACCCTGCCGTAAGACCACAATGGTCTTATAAACCAGTTCGGGATTGACGCCCAGCTCGGCGGCCGCTTCTTCCGCGCCCAGCTCTTCGACCGGCAATTCGTGGGCCGTAAATGGGACGCGGCGAGCCTCGAGCAGACGGGTAACATTGTTTTTCACGACCATTCGGTCTCCAGTCTGGTAGCTTGCAGCAAGGCACTGCTTTTCTATTGGCTGCCAGCGGCCTTTATCGGCAGGCTCAGGGTTAAGATCGCGCCTCCCTGCGGATGATTGGCCGCCTCCAGGTCACCGCCGTGAGCGCGGGCGAGCTGCCTAGCGATCGCCAGACCCAAACCGCTGCCGCCATCTGCACGAGCCCGCGAGCGATCGACCCGATAAAAACGCTCGAAGATCATGGGCAAACTTTCGGAGGGGAATCCCGGGCCGTTGTCGTGGACGCTCAAGCGGGCAAAATCGCCTTCGCGGGTTAAATCCACTGCAATCTGCCCGGAATCAGGGACGTAGCGCAAGGCGTTTGAGATTAGATTGACCAGGATCTGCTCCAGTCGGCCGGAATCCAACGACAAAAGGGGACAGGTTTCGTCCGGGGAAAACCGGATATGAACCTGGCGGCTGTCGGCCTGGGGTATGAAGCGATTCACCACTCGTCTGGCCAAATCATTCAAGTTCGTCTTGGAAATCTCCAGGATCAGTTGATCCGCATCCGCCATGGCCAAGGTGTGCAGATCGTCCACCAGGCGGGTGAGCAGTTGATTTTGAGCTATGATCGGTTCCAGCCCCTCGCGTTCCAGCGGGTAAACGCCATCCTGCAGGGCTTCCAGGTTGGCGCGCTGAATCGCAAGCGGATTGCGCAGTTCGTGTGCAATGTCGGCGGTCATCGCTCGGCGGCTGACTTCAGCCCGCTGCAGGGAGGCGGACATATCGTTGAAAGTTCTCCCCAGGACTGCCAGTTCGTCTTTGCCGCGCACCCGCACACGCTGGGATAAATCGCCCTGTGCGAGTTTCCTGGCTGCCTGGGTAATCTCGCCAATGGGACGTTGCAGTGTGTAAGCCAGGATCAACCCCAGCAAGAGAGAGAGCCCACCAGCGATCAAAGCGGCGGATAGGGCTGCCCGGTTCAGGCGTGCAACCAGATTAGACTGCTCCAGGGGGGAGAAAGCAATACCCCCTTCCGGCAATAAATAACCCACGACCGCCCCCTCCGCGCTTAGGGGGATCGCTCTTGCGAGTTCGGCTGGGCTCAACCCTCCGCTTGGGTTCGTGACTTCGGTGTCCGCCAGCAGGTTGCCGTCCGAATCGGCCAGGCGCAAACGCTGATTCATCATCCCGGTAGAACCGCGCATCATCCCCTGTCCTGGCCCCTGACCCTGCCCACCGCCGCCCCCGCCCATCTGCATTTGCAGGAGCGCCTGGACTCCACGCCAATCCCCTTGGGAACGGTAATAGTTTTCCAGGGATTCCACCAAGCCTTCCGTTCCGGTCATACCACCGCGGAACATAAACCGCCGGACTTCATTGGCGGTATTGAACCTGGCGATCAGCGCAAAGGAGGCGACCGAGACCAGCGCCACGAGAACAAAAGCCAGAATCAGGCGCAGGCGCACGTCAATTATCCTCTCCGGGAGCTTGCGACGCAAAGCGGTAACCGACCCCGAAAACGGTCTCGATGTAGCGCGGATTCTTGGGATCCGGCTCAAGTTTGGCGCGCAAATTCTTAATATGCGCGTCGACGGTTCGTTCGTAACCCTCGTAAGCGGTATCCAGGGCGTCCTCCAGGAGCTGTGTACGTGAAAAAACGCGACCGGGTTGCGCGGACATCGCCGACAGCAGATTGAACTCCGTAGGTGTGAGATCCAGGGATTCTCCTGCGCGCTGCACAGTGTGAGCGTCCAAGTCGATGACCAGATCGTCAACGCTCAGAACTTGAGGCGTGGCAACTTCAGCCTGCGAGCGGCGCAACAGGGCGCGCACCCGCGCGACGACGACGCGCGGTGAGTAAGGTTTGGTGATGTAATCATCCGCGCCCAGTTCCAGGCCGATCAGCTGGTCCGCTTCCTCCACCCTGGCTGTCAGCATGATCAATGGTGTGTTGGACTTATGGCGGATCTCGCGGGCTACATCCAGGCCATCCAGGCCGGGCAGGTTGAGGTCCAAAATGACCAGATCTGGACGCCGGTGTTCCCAGGTCGACAGACCGCTATCACCCCGGTAGGCGGTCAAGACGGTAAAACCGGCTTGTTCGAGGTACGAGCGCAGCACTTTGACCAGTTCGGGTTCGTCTTCAACGATCAAGATGGTAGACATATCAATCGAGCAGATTATAACGGAAAGCAGCTTGCGGTTTCCCGGGAAAGCGGGGGTGTTTGGGCGGGTTTTTGCCAGCCCAAACACCTCCGCTCTTGCTTCGCGAGTATAAGTCCGCATGGAAAAGAGGCATCTCCCCTGTTCTGCAAAGTGGGGCGATGCCTCCAGGATCCAATGGGTTGGACTGGGCGTCTAAGGTTGGTCGTTCCAGCGCATCCCCCGACCACCGCGGCCCCAGCTTGTAGATCCTGAGCCGGGCACGCCGGCGCCATGGCAGCCGCCGGGGCCGAAGCCTACGCCGGGCATTTGGGCCATGTGGGTTTCCATCCACTCGGCCTGTTCCTCGGTGAGGACGCCATCGGCAAGCGCCTGGTCGATCGCCGTGGAGCGCGCCCCGACTATCCTGGCTTGAAATTCTTCGGCGGTCAGGTTTTGCTCTTGGGCCAGCTCCCACAAGGTTTCTCCGGCATCGTGACGAGCTTCCGTTTCATCCGTGGTGAGCCCGAAAGCATCGGCCATAGCCGCGACCATGTACTCGTGCATTGGGCCTCCGGCATCGGCCCCGTAGCCCATCATCCCGCCGCCGAACCCGCCCCGGAATCCGGAGCCGCCCATCATGCCATAAGCATAGGGAGCACCATCAGCTGGTGGGGTTTGCGTCTGAGCGTAGGCCAGGCCTGCAGCGCCTAAAGTCAGTACGAAAAGACCAACAACAACGCCTGCAATTATAAACTTCTTCATGAATCTTTTACTCCTTTAGTCAGTTTTTTATCGCGGTTTCCCGCGGTCAACGTCTAAAGGATAGCGTATGGCTGTGAAGAAGTTGTGAAGAAGGGGCGAAATAGGTGTGAAGATTCAGGAGTTTCGCAGCTCCCTAGGAACTGCGTAACTCCTAATTAATTCAGATCACCAGCCAAATAGCGGATTTTTTCCCAGGGAGGCGCCTGGCTCTCCTCGGCAAGGATGGCGCGCAGTTCGTAGACCTGGTCGCGCAGCACGGCAGCTTTCTCGAATTCCAGGTTCTGGGCGGCCGCTTTCATCTGCGCTTCCAGCTCGGTGATCACACGCACCATTTCGTTCTTCGGCAGGGCAGCGGCGCCCTGGACGCGGTATTCCCCTTGCTGCTCGGCGACGGCGCGAGAGGCCATCTGATCGGTCAAGTCGCGCACGGCTTTAACGATGCCGACCGGCTCGATGCCGTGTTCTTCATTGTAAGCGACCTGCTTGGCGCGGCGGCGGTTGGTCTCGTCGATGGCCCCACGCATGGCATCGGTGATCTTGTCGGCGTACATGATCACTTTGCCGCGTACGTGGCGGGCCGCGCGCCCAATAGTCTGGATCAGGGCGACCTCCGAACGCAGGAAACCCTGTTTATCGGCGTCCAGGATGGCGACCAGGGAAACTTCCGGAAGGTCCAGGCCTTCGCGCAGAAGGTTGATGCCCACCACGACGTCGAAGACACCCAGACGGAGATCGCGCAGGATGCCAATACGCTCCAAGGTGTCGATCTCGGAGTGCAGGTAATGCACTTTAATGCCCATTTCCATCAGGTAATCGGAGAGCTTCTCCGCCATGCGCTTGGTCAACGTCGTCACCAGCACGCGTTCACCGCGCTCCACACGGGCGTTAATCTCTCCAATCAGATCATCGACCTGGCCTTCGATGGTGCGCACCTCCACTGCCGGGTCCACCAGGCCGGTGGGGCGGATGATCTGTTCGACGACCTGGTCGGCAAGTTCCATCTCGTAGGGCGCCGGGGTCGCTGAAGTGTAAACGGTGTAGCCCATACGCTCCTTGAATTCGTCGAAGGTCAAGGGGCGATTGTCCAACGCCGAGGGCAGGCGGAAGCCAAACTCGACCAGCGTCTCCTTGCGGGAGCGATCGCCGTTGAACATACCGCGCACTTGGGGGATGGTCATATGAGATTCGTCGATCACCAGCAGGTAATCGGCTGGCAGGTAGTCCATCAAGGTCCAGGGAGGCGAGCCAGCAGGGCGTTGATCGAGAGGGCGGGAGTAATTTTCGATGCCGGAGCAGTAACCAACCTCGCGCAGCATCTCCAGGTCGTACAGGGTGCGCTGCTCCAGGCGCTGGGCTTCGAGCAGCTTTTCTTGTGATTTCAGGTACGCCAGGCGCTCGGCCAGCTCGGCCTCAATATCGTGGATCGCTTTTTGCAGTTTTTCGTCTTCAGTGATGAAATGCTTGGCCGGATAAATGGCGACGGTGGTAAGCTCGCGGCGCAGCTCCCCCGTAACCGCATCGAATTCGACGATGCGCTCGACCTCATCGCCGAAGAAAGTAATGCGATAGCCAAAGCGGTCCTGGTAGGCGGGAACGATCTCCAGGGTATCGCCGCGCACGCGGAAGGTGCCGGCGCGCAGTTCCAGGTCGTTGCGTTCGTAATGGCTCTCCACCAGCCGGCGCAGCAAGGCATTGCGCCGGTAGATCTCCCCGCTCTGAAGGTTAATGACCACGCGACCGTAAGCCTCCGGGTTGCCCAGACCATAGATACAAGAGACTGAGGCGACGATGATCACGTCCTGGCGGGACATCAGCGCAGTGGTGGCGGATAAGCGCAGGCGTTCGATCTCCTCGTTAATATCGGTCTCTTTTTCTATGTACAGGTCGTGGCGCGGCACGTACGCTTCGGGCTGGTAATAATCGTAATAGGAGACGAAATACTCTACCGCGTTGTCAGGAAAGAATTCCTTGAACTCCGCGTAGAGCTGCGCGGCCAGGGTTTTATTGTGGGCCATGACCAGGGTGGTTTTTTGAACCTGTTGGATCACGGAGGCAATGGTGAAGGTCTTACCGGTGCCGGTCGCCCCGAGCAGCACCTGGTTGCGATAGCCCTGCTGGATCCCGTTCACCAGCTGGCGAATGGCCTCCGGCTGGTCGCCGGTAGGTTGGTAGGGAGCTTGTAAGTTGAATTCTGTCATTAGTTTTGAGTCTTGAGACAAGATTGATTTTGAGACGTGCAAGGAACGGACAAAGCGGTGAAACAGAAAATTGGGAGTAGAAAAAATGTTCTAACCACGAAGTTTAAGTTTATCACCAAGCGGGCAGCCTGGCAAGAGGCACTGTAAGGAATCGATGTACGCGAATATTCTTGGCTAGGAGTGGTTTGCACGGTGAAGCCGTCCAAATCACCCCCCGAGATCAAAATTCCAACAACCTTAGTGCTCCTGTAAGGGATCGGGCGGATAGGATTCTGGGGAGGCGCTCCAATCGTTGATGTCAACCCCGGAGGTGACTTCGCCCGCCTCCACCGTCAGCGGGATCAGTTCCCGGCTCCCATCCATGTAACCGCTGACCTGCCCGTCCGAGGCGTA
>CAYNWK010000070.1:17814-22182 GCA_964400875.1 uncultured Anaerolineaceae bacterium
CCGCTGGAGACTTCACGCGCGCTCACCTGGAACGGCAGCATGGTGTGGTCCTGGCATTCCGTTCCCAGGCCGCAGGGCACGGCCCGGGAGTACAGGCCGCCTCGGGAGAAATCTTCCAGCCAGACGTAGGCAATGTAGGTCGCCGGCGGCAGGCTGATCGCAAAACTCTCCTGGCCCGAACTTACCTGCATAGCGACGATATCTCCACTGTCAGTTTGCTCGAAGTAGGCGGTCATTGAGGGCGCATTGGCTCCCGGGAAACAGATTTCGCCTGTGACGTTGTTCGCCGGGAATGTTGCGGTGGGTCCAGGGGTGTCCGTGGGGGCGGGAGTCGCGCTGGGCGGCGGCTCCGTCCGGCTGGGAGTCGGAGCGGGCGTGCTTGCTTCCGGGGTGGCCGACGGGCTCTCAACTTCGGTTTCCATTCTGGCGGGGGTAAGGTCGTGATCGGGCGAGGGGCTTTGCGCTGCCTGGGAGGCGCCGGTTCCCGAGCAAGCAGTTGTACCGAGAATGAACAATATACTGAGAAGCGAAAAGACTAACCAATCGTTAAGCCTCAAGGGTACCTCCGCAAAGCGGGCGCAGACCACCGAACGGTCGCTGCTCTTTCGCTTTCACGCCCTTACATATATCGGATTGCTGAAGATCCAGCCTCGGCGGCTTCCGAGGTAATTGATGTAGGCTTCGACGCGGTATACGCCGGGTTCGGTCGTTATGTATGTGCAGGTTTCGCGTTGATTCCAAGATTTGACAACAGCCCCATCTTTGATCAGGCTGCATTGGGTGCGGATCGGCAAGCGGATCTGCAGGGTGATGCCTTCTCCAATCGGGATTTCGTCGCCCATCCAGGCGGCGTCCTCCTTGCCTTTGGCGGAAAAACGGAAACCACGCGTATCAGCAGGTAGATCGTAGCCGATGAAGGCGTGACCGTTCTGCAGCGCACCCAGGATCATCCGGCTGTCATCGAGCTCGTCACCGCTGAGCGGGTCCGGGACAAAAATGTGGGTGTTAACCGCCTTGAAGTGGAACTCGTAGGGGAAGAGCGTCCGGCGCAGCGGTCCCACGCTGGCGGGCAGGGCATGGGCGTCAGAACCTCCGACTGCGACGACCCTACGCCCCTCGTTCAACAGCTGATCCCATTTGCGCAGCGCCTGTTCGTAAGGGCCGTGCGCCACCCGGGCAGGATTATAAGCGTAAAAGGCTGCGTGGAGTTTACTTTTTAATAAACCCTTGAATTCGGAAAGGCTGTTCCATAGTTCGATGCCGGTGTAACCATGCACACCCCAGTCTACCCAGGAGATATCGCCTTCGCCGACCGCGGGCGCCGCCGGATCAACCGGGTGAGCGATGAAAGCCAGTCCGCCGGCTTCGCGAACGCCGTTCAAAAGGCGCTGCGGGTCGTACGCCAGGGTGGCCAGCTCCCGGTTGGCTCCGAAGACCAGCAGGTGATTCTTCTGAGGGTCCCGCGCCTGGTCGTGGATCTCTTCACCAACCAGCATCAACACCCTGGCGTCGCCGTCTTTGTAGTAGCCTTGCAAGCCTTTCACCCAGACGTTATGGTCGGTGACGATCACAGCATCAAGCCCGGCTTTTAAGGCCGCTTCGGCGATATCCTGATGGGTGCCATGACCATCGGAGAACAATGTATGCATGTGCAGGTTGATGACGAGCTCGTGCATCTTGAGATTGGCTGCAAGAAAATAGGGTGATTTGACTATTCAGCGAACGAAAGGTATAATCCGCCTGCTAAATTGATGATATGGATTGTGAATTCCGCTGGAGGCGTTTGTGGAAGTTTATCTGAACATCGCATTGATTATAACGTCAATTGCCTTGATCGCTAGCGTGATCCTGCAAAGCAAGGGCGCCGGCCTGGGCGGCCTGACCGGCGCGGATACCAGCACGATCTTCACCGCCCGGCGAGGGGTGGAACGCACTTTGTTTCGGATCACCATTGGCCTGAGCATCTTGTTCTTCCTCCTGGCCATCGCCAGTGTGATCGTTTCAGGATAAGCAGGCTTCTATCGCTCCACAGGCCGATTCGCTGAGCAGCCTCAGGGCGTCTCGCGGCCAACGCCGGGGAGCGCCCTTTTTTGTTTTCTGTCAGGCTTTATGAAAAAATTCCGCTGGCAAATTCTCATCGTACTGCTGGCGCTGGTAGCGATTGCCATCTTGCTGTGGGGGCAGCAGCCTAATTTGCTGCCTGCAATACCAGAAGTCCAGCCGGCTACGGGGGGAACCTATACCGAAGCGCTGGTGGGTTCGATGGGCCGCTTGAACCCATTATTGGACTACTACAGCCCTGTTGACCGCGATGTAGACAGCCTGATCTTCAGCGGATTGGTGCGCATCGATGATCGCGGTTTACCCCAACTTGACATCGCCGAATCGATGGGCATCTCGCGGGATGGAGAAGTGTACAATTTTTCGCTCCGGCCGGGGGCCGTGTGGCACGACGGCGAACCGTTGACCAGCGCGGACGTCATCTTCACGATCGACCTGCTGCGCAGCGAAGATCTGCCCATCCCGCCCGACGAGCGCGCCCTGTGGAACGAGGTAGAGGTGGAGGCGTTGAACAATGAAACCCTTCAGTTTCGCCTGCCCGAGCCCTATGCGCCCTTCCTAGACCACCTGACTTTCGGCATACTGCCCAGCCACTTGTTGGGCGACCTTTCAGCCGAGCAGATGGTCAACGCCGATTTCAACCTGGAGCCGGTGGGGAGCGGTCCTTACCGCTTCGAGAACCTGATCGTCGAGGACGATCAGGTCGCCGGCGTGGCGCTCAGCGCTTTCGAAGATTACTATGACGACCCCGCTTTTATCGAAGAAGTCAACTTTCGCTATTACCCAGACGCCCAGGCCACTTTTGAGGCTTACCAGGCAGGCGCGGTGCAGGGGATAAATAAGGTCCCGGTGAACCTGCTGCCGGAAGCGCTGACAGAACCTGGCCTCAACCTATATACCGGTCGTCTGCCCCAACTGACGATGGTAATTTTCAACCTGGACAACCCCGAAGTTCCCTTCCTGCAAGACGCCAGCGTACGCCGGGCGTTATTAATGGGCATCAACCGCCAACGGATGATCGACGATCTGCTGCAAGGCCAGGCGATCATTGCTGACGGGCCGATCTTCCCGGGCACCTGGGCTTACTACGAAAATATCGAACGTATTAATTACGATCCGGAAGGCGCGATCGCCTTATTGCGGGAAGCCGGGTACACCATCCCGGCCGAAGGCGGCGATGTGCGAGAGAACGAGGAAGGGGTCTTCCTCTCCCTGGAGCTGATCTACCCGGAGGGCGGCGATCACGGCGCCCTGGTGGAGGCGATCGCCCGTGACTGGAGGCGTTTAGGCGTGGAGGTTGAGACCACGGCGGTGCCCTACGAAACGCTGGTCACCGAAAACCTCGATCCGCGCATTTACCAGGCCGCGCTGGTCGATCTCAACCTGACCCGTTCGCCCGATCCCGACCCATACGCCTTCTGGCACCAGACCCAGATCACCGGGGGCCAAAATTACTCCAAGTGGGATGACCGTCCCGCCAGCGAGTACATCGAACAGGCGCGCGTCACGGTAGATATCGCCGAGCGCACCCGCCTCTACCGCAACTTCCAGGTGCGTTTCACCACGGAAATGCCTGCTCTGCCGTTGTTTTACCCGGTTTACACTTATGCGGTCGCGGATCAGGTTCAGGGCGTCACCATGGGACCGCTTTTCGAGGCCAGCGACCGGTTTTCGACGATTACTTCCTGGTTCCTGGAGGCGCGCCGTACCATCGCTGAGAGTGGTACGCCGGAATCGGAGGCTACGGGACCCCCGGAAGCACAACCGTCGGAAGCGCCGTAATAAAAAAAAAGGGCAGGGCTGCAAAGTCCTGCCTGTTTTATATTGTGACAGCTTGCTAAAGTTAGCTGAGCCAATCGGCTTCGACGGTGCGTTCGCCGCCCGCGCTGCCGGTGTTGACCGTGGATTTCTTTTCCAGTAAGAGCACGTGGGCTTCCTCTTCAGCCAGAGGGCAGTGCTCTACCCCGCGTGGGATGATGGCGAACTCCCCCTCTTCGAGCAGCAGATCCCCGTCACGCAGTTGGATGCGCAAGCGGCCCTTGACCACCAGGAAGAGCTCGTCCTCCTCTTCGTGATGATGCCAGACGAATTCTCCCTTTAGTTTCACCAATTTGATATAGGCATCGTTCAACTCACCTACGATTTTTGGTCTCCAGCGCTCCTGGAACAGTGAGAATTTTTCGGCGAGGTTGACGGTTTCCACTTACGCCTCCTTATAATCTACCAGCTCAATCAGGTTGCCCGCGGGGTCGTGAAACATCGCCCAACGAGAATGATCATCTTCTTCGATGCCCCAGGGTAACTGCA
>CAYNWK010000071.1:0-16671 GCA_964400875.1 uncultured Anaerolineaceae bacterium
CGGCGTGTTAGGCAACGACAGCGACCCGGATAACGACCCGCTGACCGCGGTCCTGGACGCCGGGCCAAGCAATGGTGCGCTTTCGCTGGGCGCTGATGGCTCATTCACGTACACGTCCAACGCGAACTTCAATGGCACGGACAGTTTCACTTATCACGCCAACGATGGGGCGGCTGACTCGAACGTGGCAACGGTGACGATCGCGGTCAACCTGGTCAACGCTCCGCCGGCCGCGGTGGACGACAGCTACGCCATGGATGAGAACACGACCTTAAACGTGAGCGCCCCCGGCGTCTTGGGCAACGACAGCGACCCGGATAACGACCCGCTCACCGCGGTCCTTGACGCCGGGCCAAGCAGCGGCTCACTGACCCTCAACAGCGACGGCGCTTTCGACTACACACCTGAGGCAAATTTCACCGGAACGGACAGCTTTAGTTACCATGCCAATGACGGGGCGGTCGATTCCAACGTGGCGACGGTGACGATCACGGTCAACCTGGCGGGCGGTCCCTCGGGGACGGTCGAGGCGCGCGTTGCAGCGAGCACGGATGACGCCGAAGAAAAGGGCTCGAGTGGGGGGATGCGATTGACCAGCTCCGACCTGGAGCTGGTCTTCGACGGCAGCGACCAGGTTGTCGGCATGCGCTTCAACGGACTCGGCATACCCCAGGGCGCGACGATCTCCAGTGCCTACATCCAGTTCCAGGTGGATCAGGCCAGTTCCGAGGACACGTTCCTGACCATTCAGGGCCAAGCCGCCGACCAGGCGACTACGTTCACCAGCGACCGGTATGACGTTTCCTCCCGGCCGCGGACCACGGCATCTGCTACCTGGGCACCCGGGCCATGGAACACGGCCGGCGAGGCCGGGCCCGACCAGCGCACGCCGGAACTCGCCTCCGTCATCCAGGAGATCGTCAACCGGCCAGGATGGAGCAGCGGCAACTCGCTGGTGATCATCATCACCGGCACCGGCCAGCGCACGGCGGAAGCTTACGACGGGGTCCCGGATGCAGCCCCACTGCTGCACGTCGAATATGGCGGGGGCGGTGGAGGTCTGCCCAACGAACCGCCGGCAGCGCAGGATGACAGCGCAGCTACAGCGGAGGACACCCCCATAACCATCGACGTCGCCGTCAACGACAGCGACCCGGAGGGCAGCCTGGATCCCGGTTCGACCAACACAGCCTGCACCACCTGTACGTTACCCGCAAATGGCAGCCTGACCAACCATGGCGACGGCACCTTTACCTACACTCCGGCTGCGAACTTCAACGGTACAGACAGCTTCATCTACATGATCTGTGACGCGCTCGGTGCCTGCGACACGGCCACGGCGAGCATAACGGTCAGCCCGGTTGAGGATTCGCCCACCGCGGCGGACGACAGCGCCAGCACGTCGGTGGACACCCCGGTGATCATCGACGTCGCCGCCAACGACAGTGATCCAGACGGCAACCTGGATCTCGGCTCCCTCAACACCACCTGTGGCAGCTGTTCCGCAGCGGCGAACGGCGGCCTGGTTTATCAGGGCAACGGCAGCTTCGAGTACACACCCGATCCGGGTTTCACTGGCTCAGACGGGTTTGTGTATCAGATCTGTGACACGGGCGCCCTGTGCGATACCGCCTCGGTGGATCTCACGGTAAATCCCTTTGGGCCGTCGAGCATCGAAGTGCGGGTGACCTCCAGCACGGATGACGCCGAAGAAAAGGGCTCGAGTGGGGGGATGCGATTGACCAGCTCCGACCTGGAGCTGGTCTTCGACGGCAGCGACCAGGTTGTCGGCATGCGCTTCAACGGACTCGGCATACCCCAGGGCGCGACGATCTCCAGTGCCTACATCCAGTTCCAGGTGGATCAGGCCAGTTCCGAGGACACGTTCCTGACCATTCAGGGCCAAGCCGCCGACCAGGCGACTACGTTCACCAGCGACCGGTATGACGTTTCCTCCCGGCCGCGGACCACGGCATCTGCTACCTGGGCACCCGGGCCATGGAACACGGCCGGCGAGGCCGGGCCCGACCAGCGCACGCCGGAACTCGCCTCCGTCATCCAGGAGATCGTCAACCGGCCAGGATGGAGCAGCGGCAACTCGCTGGTGATCATCATCACCGGCACCGGCCAGCGCACGGCGGAAGCTTACGACGGGGTCCCGGACGCAGCCCCGCTGTTGCACACCGAATTCTTTGGGGGCAGTTGAAGACGGACGCAATCGATGAATAATAAACAGACCAAAATTATCGTCACCCTGGGGCCGGCGACCCACACCGAGCAGCATTTGAGAAGGATCAAGGACAAAGGCGTGGATTTCGTCCGGGTCAATATGTCTCATTCCAGCCTTGAAGATCTGGCGTACTTTGTCAATTTATCCAAGAAGGTCAGCATCCCGTTCATCATTGATACTGAGGGTTCACAAATCCGGATAGGGAAACTAAAGCGGGAGGTGATTCGTTTCAAGGAAAACGACATCGTTGATATTTTTGCTAAAAATATAACCGGGGACAGCGCCCTACTCTGCATGAGACCGGGGTATGTGATCGAACAGCTGGAGGTAGGAGATCTGATCTACATAGATTTTGATACCCTGGTGCTTCGGGTGATGGACGTCTCCTCTATCTCAAGAGGCTATATCACCACCAAGGTAATTTCCGGCGGGTATATCGGCAGCAACAAAGCCGTAGTCATCGATCCGGTGTTCGAGAAGAAATTTCAATTGCCCCCGCTGTCGCCCAAGGATTATCAGGCCATTGCCTTGGGGTTGAGCATGGGGATCGACCACATCGCCGTTTCTTTTGTCCGCTCTGCGGATTCTATTGATGTAGCCCGGCGCGCCACCCGCAATAAGATGAAAATCATCTCGAAGGTGGAGTGCATCGAGGCCTTGGAGCATATCGACGAGATCATTCAAAAATCCGATTACATCCTGATCGACCGGGGCGACCTGAGCAAAGAGATCCCCATCGAAAAGATCCCCTTTACCCAGAAGGTAATCCTGCACAAAGCCCGCCGGTATCGTAAAGGAGTTTACGTTGCCACCAACCTGCTGGAAACGATGGTGGAGAAAAAAAAGCCCACGCGAGCGGAAGTTCACGACGTGGTCAACACCATTGTGGATGGCGCATTGGGGCTGACTCTGGCGGCCGAAACGGCGATCGGCAAATACCCGCTCGAATGCATCAACATGCTCAACCGGATCATTCAGCACGCCGAGCTGGTCGTGAACGGCAGCGATCCGAAGAGCCTGGAGAACGGTTATATCAGCAAGTTGGAAACCACAAATTACCTACTGAATAACGCTTCAACGTCGCTCATCCCGCCCCACGGGGGAAAATTAGTAAACCGGGTCCTGGCTGCGCCGCCCGACAGGTGCTTGCTTGATTCCCTGCCAAAAATTCCGCTCGACCAGAATAAGCAGATGGACGTGGAACAAATCGCTTTCGGCACCTACAGTCCGCTGGATGGGTTTATGGGCCAGGAGGATTTTCGATCCGTTTTGAGCGAGATGCGTTTGGCCAACGGCCACGTCTGGCCGCTGCCCATCATCCTGGATGTGGCAGAGGAGACTGCCGCACAGTTATCCACCGGCGATCTGATCGGATTGACCGACGCACAGGGCGAGGTGATGGCCTTGCTGCACCTGAGCGAAAAGTTCCGCTTCGACAGGGCAGAGATGGCCCAACAGATGTACGGCACCAGTTCCGGCGACCATCCCGGGGTCAGGATGGTGCAGGCCATGCAGCCCGTGCTGCTGGCGGGGCAGCTCGACTTAATCAAGCCCAGACGGTCGGATACCAGGGCCTATGAGCTCACCCCCAGGCAGTTACGCGGGCTGTTCGAAGATCGCGGCTGGGTCAAGGTGCTGGGTTTCCACACCCGCAACGTCATCCACCGGGGGCACGAGTTCATCCAGTTAAGGGCCATGGAGGATGAAAGTTGTGACGGTCTGCTGGTTCAGCCGGTCGTGGGCAAGAAAAAGGTTGGTGATTTCAAGCCCGAGTACATCATCCGCAGCTACGAGAAGATGATCGAGCATTTTTATCCGCAAGAAAAGGTCGTCCTGGCTGCGTTCGCCACCTTTTCGAGATATGCAGGCCCCCGGGAAGCTTTGTTCACCGCCCTGTGCCGCAAGAATTTTGGCTGCAGCCATTTTGTGATTGGCCGGGATCATACCGGCGTCGGTGATTATTACGAACCCTACGCCTCCCATAAAATATTCGATCGTTTTCCGGATCTGGGGCTCAAAATCGTCCGGTTCAACGAGATCTTTTATTCACAGAAGTCAAAACAATATTTACAGGAAAATGGCAGCCCACCCGCCGACGAGAGCGATAGGCTGCGCATGATCAGCGGGACGCAAGCGCGAGCCATGTTTTTGAAGGGGGAAAGGCCGCCCAGCTGGTTTATGCGGCCCGAAATTTCAAATATCGTGCTCACTTCGGTAAAGAATGGCGGGCAAGTGTTCGAGGTAGACGAGGTTTAGCCTGCTTTTGAGACGCGAAAACCGGCACTTAAGCAAAACAAGGGGGGTGAAATCCAATTCCGGGACGCCCAATGCCTGCCCATTGATCGCGCCTTATGGGGGTAGCCTCGTCGATCTAACCGTTCCGGTGGAGGCTTACGATGACCTCAAGGCCTATGCCGGCCAGCTGCCGTCGATCCAAATATCCCCACGGGCCGTCTGCGACCTGGAGCTGTTGGCCACCGGCGCCTTCTCACCCCTGGATCGGTTTATGGGCCGGGAAGATCACCAGCGCGTTGTGGAGGAGATGCGCTTGTCCGACGGGCGACTCTTCCCTATCCCGATCGCCTTATCGGTGGGGGTCAGCCCAGACCTCCATCTGGACCGAGATATCGCCCTGCGCAACAGTGAATTCGAATTGCTGGGGACCCTATCCGTCGAGGAAATCTACCAATGGGACCGAAATGAGGTCGCAGATCAGGTATATGGGACCCGGGACTTACGCCACCCCCTGGTGGCCGAGATGCAGCGCTGGGGCCCTGTGAACATCTCCGGGCGCTTGCAGATCCTGAATCTGCCGCGCCACTTCGATTTCCAGGAATTGTGGATGTCGCCATCCCAAACCCGGGACCGGCTGACCCATCTGGGTCATGGGGAGGTGGCGGCTTACCAGCCTCTGGGCGGGTCCCACCGCCTGAGCGAAAACTTTCTCGAGCAGGTGATGGAAGATATGGGCGCGGGCTTGCTGCTGCAACTGGCGGCCGGCCTGACCAGGCTGGGGGACGTCGAACATTTCACCCGCGTGCGTTATTACCAGCTCCTGGCCGAAAGGTGCTCCAGGCCGGAGCGGATATTGCTTTCGCTCCTCACCCTGGCGAAGCGCGGGGCAGGCCTACGCCAGACGCTGTGGCGAGCCCTGATCCAGCGCAACTACGGGGCTAACCACATCTTGGTGAACCAGGACCACACCGGCGCCGGGCGCTCCACAGAAATAAAAACTTTCAACAAAGCGGATGATGTTTGGGAGCTGCTTGAAAAACACAGCCAGGAACTGGACTTAAAGATGACGCCGGTCCCAAAACAAGCGGTTGTTCCGCGCAACGGCGGGCAAAGATCGAACTCAGTCGCTATCTACCAACACCGCCCTGGCGATGGGAGGCGAAACAACGGAGGCTCCCTTAAGCGAGAGTTCAGCCGTCCGGTGGCTGAACCATTGCTGAATGTTGTGGAATTGCCCCGCCATCGCCAGGGGGTTTGCATCTGGTTTACGGGACTCAGCGGCGCGGGCAAATCAACCACGGCAGAAATGCTTACCTGGCTGCTGCTGGAGCACGGCCGCCCGGTAACGGTGCTGGACGGGGACATAGTGCGCACCCACCTGTCCAAAGGGCTGGGCTTCAGCAAAGAGGACCGGGACACCAACGTCCGGCGGATCGGCTTTGTGGCCGCCGAGCTGGTGCGCCTGGGCGGGGCGGTGATTTGTGCGGTGGTCAGTCCTTACCGGGCGGCCCGAAACGACGTGAGGAACATGGTTGGCGAGGACCGGTTCGTAGAGGTGTACGTCGATACCCCTCTGGAAGTGTGTGAAGCCCGGGATGTGAAGGGCTTGTACGCCAGGGCTCGCCGCGGGGCGATCCAGGGGTTTACCGGGATCGACGACCCCTACGAACCTCCGATCGATCCCGAGCTAACGCTGGACACCATCAAGTTCAGCCCCCAGGAAAACGCAAACCTGATCATCGAGCGCCTCATTGCCCAGGGTTTCATCCAGTGCAGGGCGGTATAAAACTTAAAGGCTGTGCTATAGCGAGGAATTCGTGCCCTCAAATCTGCCCACCGAGAACCTGACCAGGTCCACCTTCTTTGGGTTTGCCTGGCAATACGCCTCTTTCATCTCCCAGGCGGTGCTGCAAATCATCGTCCTGGCTGTATTAGCTCGCTTGCTTACACCGGAAGATTTCGGCGTGCTCGGCATCGCCATGATCTTCGTGGGTTTTGCCGCCCTGTTCTCCCAGTTGGGCGTCGGCCCAGCTCTCATTCAAAGGAGCGAGCTGACCCCTATCCATATTCGGGTCGGCTTCACTCTGTCCGTGCTCTTAAGCCTGGTTTTGATGCTGCTGATCATGGCTGTCTCACCCCTGACGGCCTCGTTCTTGAAGAACGACCAGGCCACCCGGGTGTTGTACGTCGTTAGTTTAAATTTCCTGTTGGCGGGCTTCGGGGTCGTCGCCGAATCGCTCCTGAAACGTGAGCTCCAATTCAAGAGCCTGATGTGGGCAAATGTCTGGTCCTACTTGCTTGGCTATGCTCTGGTCGGCATTGCCCTCGCCTGGCTGGGTTATGGCGTCTGGGCGCTGGTGTGGGCGACGCTGGCTCAGAGTCTGGTCAAGAGCATCCTGCTGCTCGTGCTGCGCCCACACCCGGTCATGCCCTCGTTGGCGCGCCGTGAAATTGGCGAGCTGCTCTTCTTCGGCGGCGGGTTTACGCTGGCGCG
Organism: uncultured Anaerolineaceae bacterium; assembly: GCA_964400875.1. Classification (GTDB taxonomy): domain Bacteria; phylum Chloroflexota; class Anaerolineae; order Anaerolineales; family UBA4823; genus CAYNWK01. The sequence goes on from CAYNWK010000071.1 coordinate 6,960, forward strand.
CTTCTTGAATTACAGCGCCAATCAAGGCGATTATTTCGTGGTTGGAAGGATGATGGGCGCCGAGGTCTTGGGAGTTTACAGCCGGGCTTACCAGCTCATGATGCTGCCGGCGAAATATTTTGGCCAGGTCCTCACGGTGGTCTTGTTTCCGGTGATGGCGAAATTGCAGGACGAAAACAGACAATTGACCAAGACTTATCTGAGCGGCATAGCCATGGTGGCGCTGGTCAGCGCGCCTTTAGGCGCCTTGATGATCGTGTCGGCTGCCGAGATCGTCGAAGTCCTGCTGGGACCTAAGTGGACGGATACTGTGATCCCATTCCAGATCTTGACGCTCGGTGTGGTGGCGCGCGGGTCCTACAAAATCGACGATTCGTTGGCGAGAGCGCTCGGCGCGATGTACCGGCGGAGCGCGCGCGATGGGGTCTACGCCGCAGCGGTCGTGCTCGGCTCCGTGATTGGGTTGCGCTGGGGGTTGACCGGCGTCGCCGTCGGCGTCCTGATCGCCGTGGTGATCAATCACATTCTGGCGCTGCGTATGAGCGTGGATTTGCTCGGCTGTTCCTGGTCTCAAATCGTCAGCGCGCTTTCACCGGCGCTCTACCCGACCATCATCGTCGCTGCTGCAGCCACCTCCACCCGCGCGCTCCTGCTTTCTTACGATGCCCCTGCCTGGTTCACATTGGGCGCAACCAGCTTGATGAGCGGAGTGATTTTATTGGGCCTGTTCCTGCTTCAACCGCAGATCCTGGGTTTTTACGGAACCATCACCTTGAAGCGTTTCTTGCCTTTATTGCCGGTGCAGATCTTCCCTGAAAATGTCTCACAGTGGTTGTTGGCAAAATTGAGATATTAAGATGAGCTACGCGATTCCCCGCGAAAACCGCGAACGCAAGTATCTGGATGGCCTGGCGAAAAGCGCAGCTTCACCCGCACGATCCGGCCAATCGTCTTTCACCCAAAAGCTCATCATGATCTGGCTGCTGGGGACGGTAGCCTTGTTGCCGGTGAACGTCGTAAATTTACCTTTGAACACGACCCCGGTGGATTTTTGGATCTTATTCGCTTTGCCACTCTTGTGGTTCGTGATGCGGCGTGCCCGCCAACCCATCAGCATATCCTACGCGATCGCGATGTGGATTATCCTGCTAGCCAGTTTTGCAAGCGCTTTTGCGGCGACGAAACCTTCAAACAGCATCGTGGTGATTTTGAAGGAGATCTACGTATTTCTCTGGTTCGTCACCCTGACGGTGGTGCTTTCTAAGTTGAGCGCCCGAGATTTCCATCGCTTAATGAGCGTTTGGACCGGGGTGGTGATCGCCCACGGCCTGCTGATGATCGCGCAATTCTTATCCCCTGCTTTATGGCAGTCGATTTCAGGTTTAGCCGGAAGGTCAGCCGCTTACGATATTTACCGGCCCTCAGGGTTATTCCTGTGCGACACTGCCGGCTGTGCGAACCGGGCGGCTTACTTTCAACTCTTGGGGATTGTCCCCTTGATGCTGGCGGGGTTTACCAGGCGCAGAACGATATCCTTGGGGTTCCTGTTATTGTTGAGTATTTTGATTACCGGCTCGATGGGCGCGACCCTGGCGTTCTTAATCGGCCTGGCGAGCGCAACTGCAGCGCTCGCGGTGTTTGGGAAGCGTTGGAACCTGATTACGAAAAACCTGGTGCAGCTGATCGTCGTTGCTGCAGTCCTGGGCGGCATCGCCGCCCTGGCGATCAGCCATAACCAGCGATACGAAGAGCACTTCCAGAGCATCATCGTGGGACGGGCCGAACGATCGTCCGGGGGTCGGTTTCATTTGTGGACACGCGGTGTGAACGTGCTGTTGGACGGCCGCATCGGGTTGTGGGGGATTGGCCCCAATAATTTCAGGGTGATCGATTGGCAAGGGAAACAGTTACACAATGATTTCCTCGCCTTCCTGGTGGAGCGCGGGATTTTAGGCGTGGTGGGCCTGGTGGTGCTCGCCCTCAGCGCTATGACCAGGGCGTTCAATTTGCTGCTGCTCAGCCTGAAATCCCTTGAGCGCGCCCGGCTTGTCGAGGCCGTGTTCCTGGCGGTGGTGGTGGCGACCCTGGTTGAATCGCTCACCCACCAGATATTCCACGACCGCCAGCTGTGGCTGGTGCTGGCCTTGCTGGAGGCCATGGTGTACAAACGGATGGTTGCCGAGAAAGAAAGGGGATTGCAGTGGCAAGCAAGCTGAAACCGCCCATTATCCTGATCGGCAACACGCGTTCGGGGGCGACGATGGTGCAGAAGCTCATGGCTGTGCATCCAGCGATCGCCAGCTGGTACGAACCCAACCCCATCTGGCTCTACGCCGATCCCGGCAGGGCGCACGATGAATTCGACGAGAGCGATGCGACTGTAAGAGTCCAACGCTATCTCCGCAATCAATTTCTCAAATACCAACAGCAGAATGGCAACTGCACAGTCTTTGAAAAGACGCCCCAAAACATACTGAGGGTTCCCTACGTCCAGGCGATATTCCCCGAGGCGAGGTACCTGTTTATCGTCCGCGACCCGTTCTCCTTTATCAGTTCTGTTGAGTTCAAATGGCAGAAGACGGTTACCGGCAAGGGCATCTTGCGGCGCTTGAAGTCAACGCCCCTCCTTCACCTCCATCATTACGCCAGCCGCTACCTGGTGCAGCAGTACAACAAGCGCATCCTGCGGCGCAAATATTTGAAGATCTGGGGGCCGCGCTACCGGGGCATCCATCAGGATTTGAAAACTCGGGATCAGCTCACCGTCATCGCCAGGCAATGGGCGGTATGTTCGCGAAGGGCCGAAGAGGAGATCAGCCGGGTATTTGATCAAGGGCAGCTGCTGAGGCTGCGCTACGAGGATTTTGTGGAAGACCCGGTCGCCGACCTGGAGCGAATTTGCGCACACTGCGGGTTAACGCTGACCGGCGAGATGGTGAGCGCGGCTAAGGCTTGGGTCAAGTCCGATCGCCAGCACAAATGGCGCCGCTTCGATCCGCGCGAGCTGGCGCGCCTTCTGCCGGAGATCACGGCAGAGATGCAGCGCCATGGCTACGAGGTTCCAGTGGAGATCGCCCGGGCAGGCGAAGATCGGCGACACGCCCGGGGCGCGCTGGCAGCCCCCTGGAAATGCACAAGGAGACGGGGCAATTTGCCTAAGCAGTTTACCTGAAGCATTCCCATGCAAATCGAGCTGATCGGCTGCACCAGCGCGGGGAAGAGCCGCCTGACCCAAGAGATCCTGCAGAAATATTCCAGCAATGGCTTTCACCTGATGACCAGCTATGATTTTGTGCTCAGCTGGGCGCATCTAGGCTGGATCGCAAATCATCGACTCCGCATGCTTTTCTTAAACCTCGCCGCCCTGAGTGCATGTTTGCTCACCTGGCGGAAAAACCTGGCGTTCTACCGCTTCGTCCTGGGAGTTATCCGGCGCTTACCGGCCCAGGTAGGCCCCTACGAAAAAACCAGGATAGCCCGCATCATCGCCCGGAATATGGGGATTTACGAGATCGTTTGCCGCTACGCTTCAGACCGGCAGGTGATCCTGGCGGACGAGGGTACTTTACACATCGCCCATTACCTGTTCGTCCACATTGCGGTTGAGCCCGAAATGAGCGATCTGGAAAATTTTGTACGCCTGGTCTCTCTGCCGGACGTGGCCGTCTACCTCAGGCAGCCGGAAGCCGTATTAACCGCCAGGGCCCGAACGAGAAGGCATAGACGGATTCCGGGGAATACCGCTGCCCTGGTGAACCGTTTCATCCGGCACGGCTTTGTGGTGTTCGAAAGGCTGACTGCATACTCGAGCCTGGAGGGCAGGCTGCTGGTCGTAAACGGACAGGAGGGCATCGAAGCCCGAGGCCAGCCAGAAAACCCTTCGCTGGCTTTAGCGGGGAAGATCATCGCCAGCGGACTGAACCTGTTGAGTCCGGTAACTGTTGAGGACATAGCTTGAGTTCCAACCTGGTAGCGCGCCTGGCAGAGGCGCTCAATCGAGTGGGGATCAATTACTGCCATTGGAAGAGCAACATCGACCTGGCCCGGGCGACTAGTGGGGAGACGGATCTGGATCTTCTGGTTGAGCGGGCGTCTTACCCGGCCATGCTCTCGATCTTGGCCAGCCTGGGGTTTAAATCCGCCATGGTCAGGCGAGGAGAAAATCCGCCCGGAATCTCCCATTACTATGGCTATGACGCGCCCGCCGATCGGTATATTCACGTCCATCTCTTCAGCCGGATCCTGACCGGCGAAAGTTTTTCAAAAAGCCACCTGCTCCCCTTTGATGCGATGCTGCTCCGCAACACGCGCTGCGTCGGCCCGCTACGGGTAGCTTCCAAACCGGCCGAACTGGTGCTCTTTACCGTCCGGACGTTCATCAAATACGGTTCGCTGCCGGACGCGGCGCGCCTGTGGAAGGAAACCGAGAAAATAAAAGAAGAGCTGCGCTGGTTGAGGGACGGCGGGGATTTAAGTACCTCGATCTGCTTGCTGGAGCAATACTGTCCGGTGATCGAGGAACCGCTATTTCTCGCCTGCCTCGATGCGCTCGAAAAGGATGCCCCGCTGCTCCACAGGGTCTGGCTGGCTCGCAAGGTCAGGAAGCGCATTCAAAATTACGCCAGGCGCTCTACACTGGGACGGATCTCCGCCTACGCAAAGTTAGCGTTCGTCCAGGCCCAGCGCAGGCTCGAGGGGAGCAAGGCGAACAAGGTCCTTCAATCCGGTGGGTCGGTCGTTGCGCTTGTAGGCGCGGATGCCACGGGAAAATCCACGCTGGTCTCGGAGACAGGCCGCTGGCTGGGGGAGAAGTTTGTTGTGAGGGTAATACACGCCGGTAAACCGCCCCCATTTTGGGCGACCAGGCCGGTCGATTGGTCCTTGCGGCTGGCGCGCCGCTTCTGGCCCAGGTTGTCAGCGACGGTTAATGAACAGCATCTTTCGTCCGGAAAGCAGATTAATTCGAAGAATGGGAAGGGACTGACCAGCTTGCTGTTCGCCTTCCGGGCGGTGACCCTGGCCTGGGACCGGAAGAATTTGCTCCTGAAAGGCCGGCGCGCGGCAGCCAGGGGGAAGATCGTCATCTGCGACCGCTACCCCTCGAACATCATCGGGGCGATGGACAGCCCGCGATTAAGAGCAACAAACACAGCTAATGGCTGGATCAGCTCGGTTTATAACCGGGCCGCCCGGCTGGAAGGACGCCTGTACGCCCAGATTCCCCCACCGGATATCGCCATCCGCTTGCAGGTCTCGGTGGAGACTGCCAAAGAGCGCAACCGGGCGCGGCACAAACCAGGCGCAGAGCCGGAGGCTTACATTGAGTCGCGCCACAAACGCGCTGGAGAATGGCGCCGCACGGACGCCGGTAAGGTGTTCGACGTGAATACGGAGCGGTCGCTGCCAGAAACAATCTGCGAGGTAAAAGAAATCCTCTGGCGCGCGCTCTAAAGGATTTAGGGGTTGCCTATGTACATCGCGCATCTTTCTACGGCGGTTACGCTCAACCAAACCGTGCTCAACAGGATGATCTTCCAGAAAAAGAACGGGCACCGCGTCGCGGCGCTCTGCCCGGAGGACAGGTGGACGCGGGATATTAAAGCTCGCCAAATCCAGGTCATCGAGGTCCCTTTCATCCGGCATAGCTTGCTGCACAGCTTCACGACGGCCGCGCTGCGAACCTACCGGGTTTGCCGCCGGGAGCAGTTTGATGTTGTGCATACGCATACCTTGCTGCCGGGGATCGCCGGGCGGGTGGCGGCCAGGCTCGCCGGCATCCCGGCCATCGTGCACACCTTTCATTCCTGGCCCCTGCACAAACCCCGCAGCAAAGCGTTCAGGCTGGCGTATAAGACCCTGGAAGTCCTGGCGGCCCATTTTGCCCACGTGATCCTGTTTCAGAATTGCGACGATCTGCACAGCTGGAACCAGATCCCCGCCATGCCCAAGCAAAAGGCCATCTTGATCGGCAACGGAATCGACTGCCAGGCGATCCGCGCGCGAGTCGAACTCGGAGCGCGGGAACGCGTGCGCCGTGAATTCGGCATCGGGGATGATGTCACGCTGATCGTCATGGTGGCGCGCCTGGAACTCTATAAAGGGCATCTGATGTTGCTGCGAGCCTTGCAACAGCTGCTCGCAACCACCGATCACTGCCTCGCGGCACTCTTTGTGGGGAGCGGCAAAGACCGCCCGCTGATCGAAGCGGGCGTCGAGCGCATGGGCTTGCAGAAGGTAGTTCACTTGACCGGCTACCGACTGGATGTCCCCGACATTCTAAGCGCCTCGGACATCAGCATCCTGACTTCGCGTTACGAGGGCATCCCGAGAGCGTTGATGGAATCGATGGTGCTCGGCGTTCCCGTCATCGCCACCAACGTACCCGGCAGCCGCACCCTGATTCGTTCTGGCGAGAACGGCATGCTCGTAGAACATGAAAATGTCCCCGAGCTGGCCGCCGCCATCGGACACCTGATAGAGAATCCGGGCTTCGCCAGCCGGCTGGCAAAGGCCGGGAAGCAAACCATCCTGAGGGAGTATGACGAACACCAGGTAGCTTCCCGGGTTGAAGAAATCTACCAGCAGATCCTCGAAACCGGCTTACCGTTGATCCCCGATTGGAACCTGGAAGCCGATTTGGAAGCGAGTGCTGCTCGCCGTTCGGGCTGAAGCAGCGTTACTCGATCGATGGAGGTACGGAGGGGGGTGAAAGGGCGATGCTGGCCAAACATGCCGCTCTCCAGCGCACCGCGCAATTTTGCTATTCGATGTTGGGGGCTAATCGACTTATCAGATACCTAGTGTTGGGAAGGTAACACGATGGACTCCTCTCCCGAACTCAACGAAAAAATATTCGCCTTTGAGCGCTTTCTGGAACTCTCTGCTCCAGTGCGCGTGCAGCGCTTCTCTCGCGCCTGGACGCAGCTCCTGCTTGCCTGCGCCGATCTCTGCAGCACGGTGATGGCGGTCTGGCTCGCTTTTCGCGCCTGTGAACTACTGGATCTGAATTGGGCAAGCAGTGATTACTTTATGCTGCCCCCTTTGTTGTTGGTTTTTGGCGGCACGTATGCCGTAGTTGGACTGTACCGCTCGCGAGGCGTCAACCAGGTCGAGGAGTTACGTCAACTGTCGATCACGACAACCATGATCTTTCTCACCCTGTTGGCTTTTAACGGGTTGGTGGGGGAATCGAGACATCCGCCGGCGATCCTGGTCTTCAGCTGGATGTTTGCAATCGGCTTGGTTCCCCTGACGAGGCTCGCCGTCCGCCGGCTGGGTTCCAGCGTTGGGCTCTGGGGAGAGCCCGTAGTGGTGATCGGCAGCGGCAAACTGAGCCGCAGGATCATCCACTATCTGTTGAAAAACTCATATTACGGGTTGAGGCCCGTGATGGTTGTGGACGGTTTGGTGGACGGCATGGCGGACTCCCGTGCTAAGGAGTTGCCGATCCCCACGATACCGCTCGAGCGCTGGCTGACGACCTTCACCTCTGGAGCGAACATCGGGGTTCGCACGGCGGTGGTGGTCGCCTCAGATCTGCCTGCCGCCATCCGGGATTCGTTCACCCGCGGCGAGCATTTGGGCTTTGCCAATATCATCACGGTCTCCCGGCAGTTTAACACCCGCAACGCAGGGCTCGTGCCGCTCGATTTCGGCGGCGTTTTGGGTTTGGAGGAACGCCACTACGAGCTGAATAACTTCGAAGTCTGGCAAATCCGCATCTTCGATCTGCTCGTGATCCTCTCCTCGCTCCCGATCCTGGCGCCTCTGGTGCTGCTCATTGCCATCGCCATCAAGCTCGATTCGAAGGGGAGCGTGTTCTACCACCAAAGCCGCATCGGGAAAAATGGGGCTGCTTTCGAGGTGATCAAGTTCCGCACCATGGTCGAAAACGCTGACGAAGTGCTGGCCAAATTCCTGGAAGAGAATCCGCCCCTGCTTGAAGAGTGGAAGCTGAACCACAAGCTCAAGGAGGATCCCCGGATCACCCGTACCGGCAGGCTGTTGAGGAAGATCAGCTTTGATGAGCTGCCGCAGATTTGGAACGTCTTGAAGGGCGAGATGAGCCTGGTGGGGCCGCGCCCGATTGTTACCGACGAGATCGCCCGCTACGGCGAGCGCTACAAATATTACACCCAGGTCCCTCCGGGGATCACGGGTCTGTGGCAGGTATCGGGCCGCAACGACGTGACTTACGAACAACGGGTGCGCCTGGATGAGTATTACGTGCGCAACCGTTCGATCTGGATGAACTTCTATATCCTGGTGAGAACCGCATCAGCAGTTCTTCGGCGGCAAGGAGCTTACTAATCAACAGTATAGCCTTTCGTTCAAGTGGAGGGAAATGTGGACGACTTCATTGATCTTCGACGTCTGTTCCTCATCGTGATGAGACGCTGGTGGCTGCTCGTCCTGGTGACGGCGCTCGCCGCCGCAGCGGGTTACCTGTTTAGCCAAAGACAAAGGCCCGTTTACGAGGCGACGACCACGGTCCTGGTCGGTCAAATCTTTCAGACGGCAAATCTGGATAGACAGGATTTGTTGACCAGCGAACTGGTGGCGCAGACTTATTCAGATCTGGCTCGCCGGCAGCCTGTATTGCAATCCGTGGTGGACAACCTGGATCTGACCCAGACCTGGCAGCAGCTGCGAAGCCAGATCAGCGTCGAGCTCGTGGAAGGCACCCAGTTGATCCAGATCATGGTGGACGCGAATTCGCCCCTGCAGGCTCAATTAATCGCCGATGAAGTCGCCCAGCAGATGAACGAGTTCAGCCCAACCGAGGCGAGCACTCCGGAAAATGCTGAGGTCAGGCTCTTCGTGCAACAGCAGCTCGAAAACTTGCAAGCCAGGATCGAAGACGGCCAGAACAAAATGGCAGGTTTACAGAACGAGATGCTCGCGGCTGAGACTGCAGAGCAGTTGAGCAAAATACAAGGGGAGGCGAGCTCGCTGGAAAGCCTGATCACCAATTGGGAGAACACCTATGTTCAGCTGTTAAGTTTCATGCAGACCGGCCAATCGCCCAACAGCCTGACGATTATCGAGCCGGCTCAGGCAAACTTCAATCCGGTCAGCCCTCAGGTAGAACTGTTCGTCCTGCTTGGGGGCGTGATGGGCGCCTTCCTGGCCCTGGGATTGATCTTCTTGCTTGAATACCTGAACGACGCGTACAAGACGCCGGATGAGATTACACAAGACTTTGGCTTGCCCGTGCTGGGCAGCATCCGGAATATGGGCCGAGCGAAGGGAAATTCCCTGGGCGTGTACGTTTCCAACCAGCCCCGCTCCCCCATCGCAGAATCCTTCCGCATGCTGAGAGCCAATCTCGAATTAATCAGCACAGACCAGCCCCTGAAAACGATCCTGGTCACTAGCTGTGACAAAGGAGTTGGCAAGTCCACGCTTTCGACAAACCTGGCGATCATCATGGCGCACAGCGATCGAGAAACGATCCTGCTGGACGCGGACCTGCGCAACTCCAGCGTTCACACTCTGATGGGTCTGCCGAACGAGCTCGGTCTTAGCGATATCTTGCGCCACGAAATGGACATCGTCGAAGCCTTGCAGTGGTCTGAGGGCGTGAAAGGCAGCGTGATCACGGGCGGCGCGCCACCGTTCAACCCCTCTGAGCTGCTCGGATCCGCTAAGATGGATCGAATTTTAGGGCGGTTAAAAGGGATCAGCGACGTGGTCATCATCGACGCGCCCC
>CAYNWK010000071.1:16681-21764 GCA_964400875.1 uncultured Anaerolineaceae bacterium
GTTCGTGAGTGATGCTCTGGTCCTCTCTGCAAAAGTGGACGGCGTTTTGCTGGTGGTTCGGCTGGGCCACACGCGCCGGAAACACGTCAGGTCGACGCTGCAGCAACTCGAACGGGCGGGCGCCAGGGTCCTGGGTGTGGTTCTCAATGGGGTGGCCGACAGGGGCGACGAATATTACGGCACTTATCTCTACAAAAACGGGCATGAGGCGAACGGCCGGCTTCCCTCCACCAGGAACTACTGGACCGGCATGCTGAAAAAAATTGGCTTCGCCGGATCTGCGGCCTCGAACGGGAATAGCCACCCGGGCCAGGTTGGGGAACCGAAGGTGAGCCGGGTGAGCACGAACGGAAAGAAACCAAAATCGCTTGCCAAAGACGAAGTGTTCTGCCCCAACGAAGATTGCCCGGATTACTGTAGGCCTCATGGCAAGATACAAAAGAATATCATCAAAGCGGGCAAATCGAAAAAAGGCCTCCAGCGCTACCAGTGCAAAACTTGCGGTAGAAGCTTCTCTGAAACCGCCGGCACTATTTTCTTTCGCAAGCGTACCCCGGAACGCGAAATACTCGAAACCCTGGCGCTGATTGCACAAGGTGCCAGCCTCGGCGACCTATCCCGGGAGATGGGGTTTGCAGCGGACACCGTCGCCCAATGGTTGCAAGAAGCTGCCCAGCACCCCGAACAGGTGAACGATCGGTTAATCAAGGATTTCAACGTCAAGCCCCAGCAGCTGGACGCGCTATGGGCGAGCGTCCGGCAGGGGGAGGGGCTTTCCGCGGACAGATGATGGTACGAACTTGATCACATGATCAAGTCTTAATTTGTTCGGTTCAAAGGGGTTGTTTGAGGAGGAGGTCTGCAGCCATGTTGAGTTCCATCATTCGATCTAGCATACAGTTTCGATACCTGATCATCATCCTGGCCCTGGCGCTGATGGTCTTCGGCGTCAACCAGCTGCGCGATATGCCGGTGGACGTGTTGCCCGAGTTCAGTCCTCCGTATGTGGAGATCCAGACCGAAGCCCTGGGGTTGTCTGCGGAGGAAGTGGAACAGATGATCACGGTGCCAATGGAGCAGGACCTGCTCGCCGGGGTGGCGTGGCTCGACGTCATTCGCTCCGAGTCCGTACCCGGGCTCTCATCGGTCGTGGTCTACTTCGAGCCCGGCACTGACCTTTACCGCGCGCGGCAGCTGGTGGCCGAGCGCATTGCTCAATCGGCGGTCGGTCTGCCCCACGTCTCGAAACCGCCAACCATGATCCAGCCGCTGTCTTCGGCCAGCCGCTTCATGATCATTGGGCTTTCCTCGCAGGAGCTGTCTCTGATCCAGATGTCGGTCCTCGCCCGCTGGACGATCGCGCCCCGCTTGATGGGTGTGCCCGGCGTAGCTCATGTCGCCATCTGGGGCAACCGGGACCGGCAACTGCAGGTGCAGGTCGATCCGGAGCGCCTGCGCGATCAGGGGGTCCGGCTGGCACAGGTCGTCGAAACCACCGGGAACGCGCTCTGGGTGTCGCCGCTGAGCTTCCTGGAAGCCTCGACCCCCGGCGCCGGCGGATTTATCGACACCCCCAACCAAAGACTCGGGATCTGGCACGTCTTGCCCATCAAGACACCGCAAGACCTGGCCCAGGTGCCGATCAAGGGCACAGCCTGGCGCCTGGGCGATGTGGCCAACGTGGTGGAAGACCATCAGCCGCTGATCGGCGATGCGCTGATTAACGACACCTCAAACCTGTTGCTCGTCGTCGAAAAATTGCCCGGGGTCAACACCCTGGAAGTGACCCGTAACCTGGAGACGGCGCTGGATGCGCTCCGGCCCGGTTTCAGCAGCATCGATTTCGACGCTACGCTCTTTCGCCCGGCGAGCTTCATCGAGATGGCAATCGCCAACCTCACCCGCACGCTGGTCATCGCTGCGGCGCTCCTGGTTCTGGTGATCGGCGTTTTCCTGTACGGGTGGCGGGCCGCGGTGATCAGCCTGGTGACGATCCCGCTGTCGCTCGTCGCAGCCCTGTTCGTGCTCTATCTGAGGGGGATGACGCTCAATACTATGATTTTGGCAGGACTGGTTGTCGCCCTTGGGATCGTCATCGACGACGGCGTCGCTGGCGTCGAACGCATCCTGCAGCGCCTGCGCCAAAATCAGCAGGAAGGCAGCCCCAGCACTGCCCAAAACATCGTTTTGGCGGCCTCCGTCGAGGTGCGCGGCAGCCTGTTCTTCGCCACGGTGATCACTTTGCTGGTAGCGCTGCCGGCCTTGTTCCTCGAGGGCCTGTCCGGCGCGTTGCTCCGGCCTCTGGTCCTATCCTACGCGCTGGCGGTGATCGCTTCCATGCTCGTAGCCCTGCTCGTCACCCCGGCGCTCAGCCTGATCCTGCTGTCCAACGCACCCGCCGAGGGCCGCGAATCGCTGCTCATCAAGTCCTTGCAGCGCAGCTATGGGGACTTCCTGGCGCGAATCGTCGCCAGGCACCGGCTGGCGTATGCGGTCGCTGGCCTGCTGGCGGCGGCCGGCATCCTGGCAGTGCCCTCCTTCAAGCAGAACGAATTGCTCCCCTCGTTCCGAGAGCCGTTCCTTTCCATCGAGTTGGAGGCCCCACCCGGCACCTCCTTGCAAGCCATGAACCAGACCGTCAGCCAGGCCAGCAGCGACATAAGAGCCCTGCCGGGCGTGCTCAACGTCGGCGCCCACGTGGGGCGGGCTGTGTTCGGCGATCAGGTGGTCAACGTCAACGCTGCCCAGCTGTGGGTCAGCCTCGATCCGTCGGCCGACTACGGCTCCACCGCGGACTCGGTCCAGCGGACGATTGAAGGTTACCCCGGGTTGCAGAGCAAGGTGCAGACTTATTCGCAGCAGACGATCGGCCAGGCGCAGGCGGACTCCAGCGAAGGCATCACCGTGCGCGTGTATGGCGAAGACCACAAGGCGCTGCGCAGCGTAGCGGAGAACTTGCGGCAAAGCCTGGCGGGGATCTCTGGAGTCGCCGATGCACGCACGGTGCTCCCGCTGGAAGAACCGACGGTGGAGATCGAGGTCGATCTCGCCTCGGCCCAGCAATTTGGCGTCAAGCCCGGCGACGTGCGCCGGTCCGCAGCCACGCTGCTTTCCGGGATTCAGGTTGGCAGCCTGTTCGAAGAGCAAAAGGTATTCGACGTCGTCGTATGGGGGGTGCCTGAAATCCGGGACAGCGTGGAGGATATTCGCCAACTGTTGATCGATACTCCGGGCGGCGGTCACGTGCGCCTGGGGGAGGTGGCCGAGGTGCGCACGGCTTCGTCCCCGGATGTCATCCGGCGTGAAGGCATCTCACCCTACCTGGATATCGTCCTCGACACTCAAGGGCGGAACGCCCGCGCAGTGACCAGCGATGTCCAGGCGGCCATTCAGAATTTCCCCTTCCCGCTGGAATACCACGGGGTGGTACTGGGCGACTATGCCGCGCTGCAAGCGAGCCAGCAGCGCATGCTGATCGCGGTCTTGCTGACCGCATTTGGCGTGCTCCTGTTCTTACAGGCGGCCTTGCGGAGCTGGAGCCTGGCGTTCGTCGGGCTTTTGACCTTACCCATGGCCCTGGCGGGTGGGCTGCTGGCGGCCTTCTTGGGCGGCTCCTTTGCCATCGGTTCCCTCTTTGGCCTGCTCACGGTCATGGGGATAACGCTGCGCAACAGCGTGATGCTGATCAGTCACTACCAACACCTCGAGGAGCGCGAAGGTGAGCGGTTTGGGGCAGAGCTGATCTTGCACGGCTCCCGGGAACGGATCGTCCCCATCTTGATGACCGCTTTAGCAACAGCAGCGGCCCTGCTGCCTTTTGTGTTCTTCGGTGACATCCCCGGTCACGAGGTCATACGGCCCATGGCGTTCGTCATCCTGGGCGGCCTTTTTACCGCCACCCTGCTCAACTTGTTCATCATCCCCTCGCTGTATTTGCGTTTTGGCGCTAACCTGGAACCCGATCCGTTCAGCCTGTCCGTGAGCCCACAGCCAGGCTTCAGCTCGTCATCCGATTGATGGGGAAGGGGGGCTGTCCCAAAAGAAGTTCTTTTCGCTACTTACCCCTACACGTGTGGGTGTTGTTGATTCTATTACCAACAAATGCGGCGATAACAAACACGAAGCAAGACTTTTGGGACAGCCTCTGTGTGTCCAAAGAGGCCAAACCCGAGTAGGAGAAAAGGATATGAAACGCAAAAGCCAATGGATAGCACTCGCGGCGACTGTCCTGCTCGCGCTCCTGCTTTCGGCGTGTGGGCCAGAATCAACTGCGCCGCCAAAAGTGGAGCCCGTCAACGTCGAGGAAATCCCGGGGTCGGAACTCAAGCGCGTGGTGCTGACCGAGAAGGCGGCCGAGCGGCTCGGCATCCAAACGGTCGCGGTCAGCGAGAGGCAGGTCGTGCAGAAACAGACCGTCGTAGGCGAAGTCGTGGCCGAGAGGGCGGGCGCGGCCGCCAAGGCCAACCAGCTGTGGGTGAGCACGCCGATCAACGAATCAGACCTCAAACTGGTCGCTCGAGATCAACCTGCCGTGATCTTGCCTGTAACCGGCGCCGTTAACCAAGACTCCGATAAGGAGGAAAGCGGATGGACGGTCGAGCTGGATGAGGGGCAGGGCCTGGATGATCGCGAAGATGAGGACGAGGACGATGCTAACGGCATCCGCGGCGCGGCCTTGTACTACGCCGTAGACAGCGCCGAGACCGGGCTGGTTCCGGGGCAGCGTGTCTTCGTTGAGGTTGCTCTCTCCGGGAATGGAGCCGATCAAAAGGTCGTCCCTTACGCCGCGGTGCTTTATGACGTTGAGGGTGGCACCTGGGTGTACGTGAAAGACCCCGACGCCCTGGCTTTTACCCGGGAAAGCATCACCGTTGACTATATCGAAGGCGACCTCGCTTTTCTGCTGGCGGGGCCTCCCTCCGGCGCGGAGGTCGTTACGGTGGGAGGATCCGAGCTGTACGGCGCCGAAACGGGGGTGTCGAAATAACCCCCGACCGGATCGGCCAGATTAGCGCGGGGCCGGGCGCGGTTGCGCGTGGCGCGCCCTGCGCACGGAGGAGAAAACAATGCGCTGGATCGTAAA
>CAYNWK010000072.1:0-21138 GCA_964400875.1 uncultured Anaerolineaceae bacterium
GTGAACACAACTTTACTACAGGTTGCCCTTTTCATTCATTTTGGCGAAGGTATTGAGTAATGTTGCGGATTGTGACTCTCCTAAAACATCATCAGCACTTATCTGACGAGTCCCAAGACTCTCCTGTATTACTTCCCAACCTTCGTTCCACATTTGTCGATCAGAAATCTCTTCTAATCCTTCCCGGTTCATCCACAATGCTAATTCGCCTAATGCTTTCAATTCCAGGGATATTGGAACTATTTTCCACTCAGGTTTCCGCAAGCGATCTATTCGTTTCTTTTCTATCTCTCGTGTAAGCAAATCATTTACAAAACTTAGAACAAGCTGACCACGGTTGCGTGTATGCTGCTCGCTTTCTATTAACATATTGAGCCAATATGGATTTCGGCCGATCCCATCCTCAACAAGCATCCTTTGCCTATCTAAAGCTTGAAATATCGATTCAACATCGACTTTTGGTTGACTATTGTATTTATTATGCAATATTTTTTTCCAACGATTAAATCCGGTGGTACTGATTTGCGAGTGTTTTTCATGTAAGTAAACACCAATGAAGGTTTTTACTCCACTAAGTGAGAGTTCTTGGACATGTATCTCTTGAGCTTGTAGCTTTTCAGGGATCTCTCCACTCCGACTCGTCAAAACACCCTTCACAGAAGTAGCGATAAGTTCCCAGCCATCTAAGAAATCATCGTACCGCGTACGACGAATTTCATTTACGCCGTCTAGAGCAAAGAAAAATCGATTTTTCCAGTGTGGAATTTTTTCGTTATTCTTCTTGATTGGAATAATTGACTGGAGATATTCCTCAACATCATGGGAATCAAAAGAACTCAGTCGAACAAAAATAGGAGTTTTCCATGGACGGAAATTATTTAGGAGGTAAGGAAAGCCAGCAAAGACTAGAATTGAAAGTATTGGTGCGAATGTTATCGCACGTACAATTGCAGCTGATGGAGACCAGAATCCAAATTTTTCTAATAAGACAGGTAGTGAGAATACAGTGCTTACACCAAGCCACAATAACCATGCAAATATGTTTCGAAAATAAGCACGGACCGCTAAACGGTACGTCAATGCCTTGAGCGCAGTTGTTTTCCCAGCTCCGGGTGGGCCTGATATCAAGATAGAATTACGAGTTTTTTGAGTGGAGAATTCCAACAGAATTTGCATTAAAGAGCGTTGTTTATTTTCTATGTCACCGCTTGCATTTATAGCTTGTAGGGCGACGAAGCGTTGTGTCTGTGGTTTCCAGTGCCAGATCTCCTCATAGTCTTTGTGATATAGAAGGGCTCGAAGATAGTTTAGTTCTTTCAGCCATAATCGAATTACATTGTATGTTTGTGTAATAAAGAACTTATTCGCATCAGAAATAAGTTTATGCATAAATTCAAGCAAGATATAGAACGCTAATATTGAGAGTAGAGGCCAGAATTGTTCAAGACTAAACTTAAGATTCATTCTGATTTATCCCAAATAAAAAGGAGAGACAAATGATTACGATGATCGCTCACCATGCCGTGGCGGATGTTGAAGCCTGGTTAAGTGGGGCCAAGGAGTGTATGCAGAAGAATTCTGAACGTAGTGTTCAATATGGTATTGTAGAGAGTAAAGTATATCAAGAGGCAGATGGCAGCGGGGTCATTGTCATGCACACCTTCAACAACGTAGGAGACGCTCAGGCTTACGAAAAGGTGATGCAATCGCCGGAAGGTCACGCCATGGTCGAAAATATGGGCGGCAAACTTCCTATAACCATCTGGCTTGCCGAAGAAGTGGAAATCTAACCCTTCTCATCCGCCGCAAGATTAACTGGATGCGGTTGTCAATTGGATGATTTAAATTCCTCGGTCTGTGAAGTCCTCCTTACTGAGCATAGCGACCTCCTTCCTTGGACAGATGGAGGTACATTCTATGCGATGTTTGGGGGACTTTCTAAACCGGTGTTTTAGGTACTTTTACCACCGTTGTTGACACCCCATACAGATCGATCGGGTCGCCCAGCTCCACATTGTAGAACAATCCAACCTCGATCGTGGTCACTACCTCGTCCTGGAGCGTGACGGTCACGCTTCCATAGCCCCAATCGACGACTTCGCGTTTCCGCTCGACCGTGATCGCCGGCCCAGGCCTCCACCGGATCGTATCCGCCTCGAAGAAGGGCAGTCCCTCCAGGATGGCGGCCATCTCTTCGTCCCTGGTCAGGCCTGGGGTGATCCCGTACCAGCACGGCGGCTCGCACGGTTCGCCGGTCAAAAGGCTGAGATCGACCTCCTGCGGGTCGAGGGTCTCCGGCGGCAGGTCGCGAGCCTCCGGTCCGTCGCATCGCGGGAAGAAGAAGGTCAACGACAGCACTACCAGCAGGAGCAGGGCCAGGATGCCAGGGCCAGGCAGCCAATTTCGTTGTATAAAATCAGGTTCAGACTCGGGTGTTCTGGTATGCATGGACGTCGTCGGGTTATCTCGGACAAACTGGTTTACCGTTGCCGTCCACCCCGCTTACGCATCGTATCTGCGCAAAAGCCCTCGAGCTGCTCGATCCCTGCCCCTGCATTAGCGTTGCGCTTCGATTCTACGGATATAATAACTTGAAGGAAGAAAGGAGGCAATTCTTGGCAAAAAAATCATCGAAAGGGAATGGAAAACCAATTTCAAAAATTGAGATAAATTTGGAATTGTCGCCAGGTCAACGTCAAGAACTGCTCGAGACTTTGAAGCTTCGTTTTGAGAAGCACATGAACCGCCACAAAGGTCTTGAATGGCCCAAAGTACAGGCAAAGCTGAAAGCTCATCCTGGTAAACTATCGTCGCTTCATGCCATGGAAAGCACTGGCGGTGAACCGGATGTGGTTGGCCGGGATGAGGGCACGGGCGAATACATTTTTTATGATTGTTCCGCGCAAAGCCCTGAAGGCCGCAGAAAGATTTGTTACGACGCTGAGGGGCAGCGTGAAAGAGAAGAGAAAGGTGTTCATCCGGCTGGCAACGCGGTTGATCTCGCCGCGGCGATGGGGATTGAGCTTCTCACGGAAGCGCAGTATCGAGAACTCCAGCAGCTTGGAGAATTCGATACGACCACCTCGAGTTGGATAAAAACTCCCTCGGAGATTAGAGAGTTGGGCGGCGCCATCTTTGCTGATCTTCGCTACGGCCAGGTCTTCGTGTATCACAACAGTGCGCCGTCTTTCTATAGCTCCAGGGGGTTCCGAGGTTCCCTGCGGGTCTGAGTTAGGGCTTTTCCGTTTGCTGAAATTGTGGTTGCCAGAGAGGGTCCTCATGCAAAACCGATTTTGGAGTTTCGACCTGCCTGCCATAACCGGATTGCTCTGCCTGGCGCTCTTAACCGCCTGCGCGCCGTTCTTCAGGTTCGGATCCGGCCCCCAGACTTATGCCGTCGCCTTAGGCGACCTGGATGGCGACGGAGACCTGGACGCCTATCTCGCCAACGGTGATAACTATGAAGTTCCTGTCCCCGATACAATCTGGCTGAATGACGGGCAGGGCCGCTTTTCGGACAGCGGGTACCAGTTTAAGGAGCAAGTGAGCGTTTACGTCGTACTGGCCGACCTCGACCTCGACGGTGATCTGGACGCGATCGTTAACGATACCTTTGGTCTGTCGATCAATCTCAACAGTGGTTCGGCTGGTATTTTAGATTTCATGCCTGATTCTCTTGAGGCGCCAAGCGGGGATGGTACCCTGACCCCGGCTGTCGGCGACCTGAATGGCGACGGCTACCCTGATATATTCGCCGGCGGTTGTTGCGGCTGGCTTTACTTCGGATCCGACCCCCCTCCTCCGGTCGACCCGCCGAAAGACGCGCTCTGGCTCGGCGACGGTCAGGGCCAGTTCGTCGATAGCGGCCAAACCTTCGACCTCTTCGGCACCAGGTCTATCGCCCTCGGCGACCTGGACGGCGACGGCGACCTGGACGCTTTCTTCGGAAACAGTGATTCCTATGTGGACCAGACCAGAGAAAACGTCCATAACCAGCCGGACACGGTCTGGTTCAATGATGGCAAAGGCCGCTTCTCAGATAGCGGCCAACGATTGGGCGAATCCGAGACCTTCTTTGTCGCCCTGGGTGACCTGGACGGCGACGACGACCTGGACGCCTTTGCCGGCAACGTCGAGCAGGATGAGGTCTGGATCAACGCCGGCGGGGAACAAGGTGGCCTTCCCGGAACGTTCATCCTGGGCGCGACGGTTGGCGACACCGGACGGACCCGATCCGTGGAATTAGCAGACCTGGACGGCGACGGTCACCTGGATGCCTTCGTCATCTATCGCAACAGCGCCCAGGTCTGGCTCAACGACGGCTCGGCCGCGTTCACCGCTGGGCAAAGGCTTACTTTTAAGGATCAACGTGCGCTGGCAGTCGGCGACCTGAACGGCGACGGTCACCCCGACGTCTTCGCCGGCAGCGTCAATCACGGCATTCTGGTATGGTTCAACGACGGTACGGGGAAGCTTGTCGAAGCGGGCCGGTAAGGGGATATTCGAAACTCGTTGAAGCCGATCGGTTCTTATCCTCATCACCTCCTTAGCCATCTCAATATCGCTAAGTCGCATTAAATTCAAAATCCCCCGAGGATGGGGGACTTCGGAGTGGCGAGGGAGGGATTTGAACCCACGACCAAGGGCTTATGAGTCCCCTGCTCTACCACTGAGCTACCTCGCCGATATGTCGGGCGGCAAAATCTTACTATGCCCGCCCTATCTTGTCAACCGGATTGTAGTCTAACCAGATATTCTCACCCTGTCACTGCGAGAGCGCCGTTCTTCGGCGGTCGTGGCAGTCTCACGCACGGCTGGTTGAGATTGCCTCAGTCGCGATCACTGACTGGCAATGACGCCCTCATATCAATACAGCAACATATATTATGTAATACTTTCTCCTATTCGTTTCTATTCGTTCCGCGAAACGAATAGGCCGCAGTCTGTTTTAGTTTACCATGCTCCCCCTCCCCTAATTCAAGAACCCTTGCGAGACCAGCAGCTCCGCGTTGTAGATCGAGCCCCCGGCCGCCCCCCGGATGGTGTTATGCGACAGGATCACCATCTTGAAGTCCAGCAGCGGGTCGGGGCGCACCCGTCCCACCACCGTGGTCATGCCGCCCCCGGTCATGCGGTCCAGTCGCGGCTGCGGGCGGTCCGCCTCCCGCCGCACGGCGATCACCGGGCGGGGTGCAGACGGCAGCTCCCGGCTTTCCGCCGGGGCCAGGTAGTTTTCGAGGGCGTCCACGACCGCCTCGACCCCGGCAGGGCTCTCCAGTCCCACCGACAGGCACACCGTGTGCCCGTCCGAGACCGGCACCCGGTTGGCATGCGCCGAGAGCGCCAGCTCTGCCGGCGTGACCGCCTCACCTTCCAACCGCCCCAGCATCTTCATCGTCTCGGCCTGCACCTTCTCCTCCTCACCGGCGATGTACGGGATCACGTTGTCCAGGATGTCCAGCGCAGGCACGCCGGGATAACCGGCCCCGGAGACCGCCTGCATCGAGACCGCAAAGGCGCGGCTGACCCCGAAATTCACGTCCAGCGCCTTCAAGGTCACAGTCAGGCCGGTGCTGGTGCAGTTGGGGTTGGTGACGATCGCCCCGCGCCAGCCGCGCGACCGGCGCTGTCTGGTCAGCAGCCCCACGTGCTCCGGGTTGACCTCCGGCAGCAGGACCGGCACGTCCGCTTCGGCCCGGTAAGCCGAGGCGTTGGAGCATACCAGCGCGCCGGACCGCGCGAATTCCGGCTCCAGCTCGCGGGCGGCGCGCGCCGGCAGCGCTGAGAAGACGAGTGAAACGCCTAGCGCAGCCGGGTCGCTTTCGGCGATGGTCATTCGAGCCGCCCACGCCGGCATCGCTTCGGAAAGCACCCAGTGGCAGCCCTCGCCGTAGCGCTTACCGGCGGACCGGGGCGAACCGGTCAGGGCCGTCACTCGGAACCACGGGTGCCCATCCAGCAGCTGCACGAAGCGCTGCCCCACGCTGCCTGGTGCCCCCAGGACTGCGACGGGTATGCTTTCTCTCATAGCTGCCTCCAGTTCAACCGTTAAGAATCAACTCGTGTATGGCGCCCACAGCCAGCCCGGCATCCGGTGCGTCGACCACCAGGCTGATCGACACCTCCGAGGAGCCCTGCGCGATGGCGATCACGTTGGCCCCGCAGGCGCCCAGCGCGCTGAAGATCTTGCCGGCGATCCCGGGGGTGTTGCGCATCCCGGCCCCCACCACGGTGACGATCACCACCTCATCCGTAGCCCAGATGCGGTCGATGTCGCGCTGGGCCAGTTCCGCCGCGAAAGCCGCCTGCAAGGAGGCGATCACCCCACCTGCCGACTCGGCCGGCACGGCGAAACAGATGCTCTGCTCGGAGGAGGCCTGGGTGATCAGCGGCACGCTGGTGCCGGTGGCGGCTACCGCGCTGAAGGTGCGCGCCGCCACCCCGGGGACGCCCAGCATGCCGCGCCCCTCCACGGTGACCAGGCGCTGCCCGGCGATGGCGGTGACCGCCTTGGGCGTCCCGTGGTCCTGGTCCGGCCGGTCTGCCGCCAGCCAGGTGCCGGGGTGCTCCGGGTTGAAGGTGTTGCGCACCCGCAGCCCGAGCCCGGCCTCGATCACCGGGCGGATGGTCTTGGGATGCACCACCTTGGCCCCGAAATAGGCCAGCTCGGCGATCTCGCGGTACGACAGCCGCGCGATGGAGCGCGCCTGCGGCACCATGCGAGGGTCGGCGGACATCACTCCGTCCACGTCGGTCCAGATCCACACCTCGTCGGCGGGCAGCGACGCGCCCAGGATGGCGGCCGAATAATCGCTCCCGCCGCGGCCGAGCGTAGTGGTCACGCCTTCCGGCGTCGCGGCGATGAAACCGGTAACGACGGCGACCCGCCCCGCCCCCAGCGACGGCTCGAGGCGCTGCGCGATCTGTCGGGCGCTGGCCTCCAGGTCCGGGTGGGCGGCCCCGAAGTTCGCGTCGGTGACGATCAAATCCGTGGCTTCAACGAATTCGCTGGGGACGCCCATCTCCGCCAGCACGCCCTGGAAGACCCGCACGCTGAGCCGCTCTCCGATCGAGGCGACCGCGTCCAGGGCCCGCGGGGTCAGCTCGCCGAGCACCGCGACCGCCTGGCACAGCTGGGAGAACTCATCGACCAGCTCGTTCACCGAGTTCTCGACGGATTCGCGCAGTTCTCCAGCCTCGATCAGCGCCTCCAGGGCGTCTTGATGCTTCGCTCGCAGGCGTTCCGCCACGGGTCGGATGATTTCTTTTTCCCCTGCCCCTGCCTGGACGGCGGTATTGATCAGCAGGTCGGTCACCCCGGACATCGCCGAGAGCACCACCACCAGCCTGGGCCAATCCCGGCGCGCCGCGGCGACGATCTCGGCGGCTTTCCGTAGAGCCGGCGCGGCGCCTACCGAGGTGCCGCCGAACTTCATCACTAACGTTGGGGGAGTGTTTCTACCACTCATCAATTAAACTCGCACCTCAATAAATACACGGCTCAGGCGTTTTGATCCAGCCATCCTCCGGTTAACAACGCTCCCAGGGCGTTCAAGGACCGGTAATATGGCTCGATGCTGGGAATGTAGTGGCGTTCGTCCCTGGCGTGCGGGCCAAGACCGCTCTGGCCCCACACCACCCCCTGCCCGCGCGGCGCGAAACGCGCGCTGGTCCCCGGCAGCTTGCGCCCGATGGCCGGTTCCCCACCCGAGGCGCGGCGCACCGCTTCGATCAGCGCCAGCAGGTAGCGGTTGTCCGGCGCGCAGGCGACGCCGTTCTCCATCACCGGCACCTCGAGGGAAAGCCCGCGGGACTCGCAGTAGCTTTCCAGCGCGGCGAGCAGGCCACCCAGGTCATCCTGCGGGATCGGTCGCACCTCGACGCCCAGCCTCCCGTTTGCCGGGGTGACGTTGTACACTCCCGGCTCCCCGACCTGGATGAAGGGAAAGCGCGCCTGAGACTGCCACCCGTCTGGACTCGCCAGGGTCAGGTGCTCGCCCAGGATCTCGACCAGGTCGTTCCTGGCGCTGAGCAAGACTTCGCTCAGGTCGGCGTGCGCGCCGGCCACGCCGGTGTGGCCGCGCTGTCCGTGTGCCACCACGTCGAAGCGCATCACCCCGCGGTTCTGCGTGCAGATCTCACCCCAGAGATCAGCGCCGCTCTCGCCGGTGCGTTCTCCCGCGATGAACAGCTCCGGCGCGTACTCCTCCTCTTCGTCGAGCAGGCGCAGCACGTGGGGAGTGCCCATCGGGTCTGTTTCCCCGTTCTCCTCGTTGCCGACCAGCAGCAGGTTCACCGGTGGAAAGGGCGGCCCCTGCCGCAGCGTATCTTTCAGCCAGACCAGGTAGGTCGCCACGACCGTCTTCATGTCGGCCGCGCCGCGCCCCCAAAGGTACTCCCCCTCCACCTTCGGCTGAAACTGGCCATCGTCCGGTTCGGGCTCGACCACGTCGAAGTGTCCGGCCAGCATCACCGGCGCGTGCATCTCTCCCGGCAGTCCCGCCAGGATCGCCGGATAGCGGCTGCGGTTGTAGTAGCGCACCCCCAGCCCGTGATCCCGCAGGTAATCGTAGATGAAAGTCCCCGCCCGGCGGACTTCCTCGAGGCGTTCGCGCGGGCTGGCAGTCACCGACGGGATGCGCACCAGCTGGCTCGCCAGGTCTACGATTTCGCTGGTCTTATCCGGGTAAGCGACTTCGACAACCGCCTCCGGGCGCGGCCGGAAGCGAATGGTCACCTGGGGGTCGGCGCGCACGTCATCCCGGGCGCGCTGCAAATACTCCCCCAGCTTGCCGGTTTCGGCGGGGTAGGACTGGTGGGAGGCGGCGATAACCTCAACATCCCGCTCAACCTGTTGGGCCCGCTCCTCCGCCAGGGCGCGCAGCGCCTCCACCGGGATGGGCTCGTCGGCTTTGAAGTCTGCCCGCAAACGGGTCCGCAGCGCTTCGGCTGTGTTGGGGCCTCCTTCCGCCATCACTCGCAGCGGCTCCAGGTCCTCCCACAGTTCGAGAGCCTCTGCCAGCGGTTTGAGCTCCCCCAGTGTCCAGCTCAAAAAGTCGCGCATCGCCGTTGGTTTGCCGGTCAGCGGGTTCTCGATCTCGGCGCGCAACCCCATGCGAGCAGCGCTTTCCTCGTTCCGCCGGGCGCGCTGGATATCTTCGTGATCGTAGCGGAAAGCCCGGGCGAACTCCGGGTCGGCGTAAAACCGGGCCAGCAGCAGGTGTTTCAAGGTCAGGTTGGCGATATCGACCTCCAGCGGGTGCCCGCCGTCGTCCGTGCGGATCTCAACCCGCGCCATAGGCAGGTCGATGCGCGCCATCAGGTTCTGGATCTCGATCTGCCGGGCGACCTCGTCCACCGGTTGGGTCTCTCCCACGGAATACAGCCCGCGCGCGTACAGGTCCCTGAGCTGTTCGCTCGTCACCGCGATCAGGCTCTCGACCGGCTCGGCGAAAGAGCGCGCCCGCGCCGGGGTCCAGTTGTTGTTGCCGAAGCGCACCCCGCGGCGCACCAGGTCGTACGATATCTGCAGGTAGTCCTCGTAAGAACGGTACAGGTCAGGCAGGTCCAGGATCGCCGGGTTGGGGAAGGTCAGGTTGCGCATGGAATCGACTTCCGATAGCACCACGACCGGGGCGCCATCCCGGATCTCTGCCCGCCAGGGGGTCGCTGCGCTGGCGGCGATGAACAACGACGCGAAGGCGCGCATCAGCCGGGTAGCGGTGATGTAAAACTGGCTTTTATACGCTTCCAGATGGCGGTCGCCGCGCTCCGCTTCGGGCAGGTGCATAAAATCCCAGGCCAGTAAGGGATCCGGCAGGGACAGATTTGTGTGGGTTCCGGCGGTTGCCAGGGTATCGCCGTACAGCTCGACGCAGCGCTCCAGGTAGCGGCGTTTGGCCAGGTGCCAGGATCTGGGGATCGATTCGTCGCTCACCGCAGTGAGGAAGGGCAGGTTGCCCGGCCAGGTGTACAGGCGCTCCTCAAACTGCCTTCCGGCCCGCTCCAGGGCGTTCAGCAAGCTGGCTTCCATCAGGCGACCTTCGTAGACCGCCCCGCGCGGGCTGAAATACGGGCGTGTGGCCCATTCGATCATCCAATGGAAGACTTCCAGCTGGCTGTAATCCCGCACCCAGGTAGACAGGTATTCTGCCCGCAGATGATCCACGAAGGATTGCTCGCCCGGCCCCGAGCCGACCGTGCGCAGCGGGCGGAATTTCTCATCCAGCAGGTTCCATTCCAGTTCGAACCCGCACAAGCCTCCCTGCGGATTTTCCTGGACGGCTGAACCCAGCGCCAGCTGGTATTTTTCGGCGAACCGGTGCAGGTCGTAAGCCATCGTTAACGGCCCGCCAGCGCTTCCAACCCCTCGACCAGTCTTTCCAGTGCGCCGATCGTCGTCTCGGGAGGCGTCGCATACGAGAAGCGCACCCACTCACCCCCGTAGGGTGAAAAGAATGCCCCAGGTACGACGGCTAGGCCGTGTTCTTCAGCCAGATATTGTCCCATGGGTTCAGAATCAGCCCACCCAGCCGCCTCCAGCCAGGGGCCGACGTGGATGAAAGCGTAATACCCCTTTCCCAGGATGTATTTGAACTCGTGTTCGTCCAGGGCTTTCTTGAGTACGATGCGGCTGGCGTTGGTTGGCTCGACGATGGTCTTTACGGCTTCTGCGTACCCCATCTCATAAGCCGCCATGGCTACGGCCAATCCGTAAAATGGGGGCATCACCGTGTGTGAAGCCCGCGCGACGATATATTTGATTACCTCTTTAGAGGCAATCAGGTGGCAGTTGCGGATGTTGGAGGCGCCCAGGCTCTTGGTCAGACCATCCAAGAACATCAGGCGCGCCCGTTCTTCAGGATCGAAATTCATCAAGAAGCTGTTCAGGTCCATCGGCTGCTCGTCGGTCACGAAGTGGTACATCCAATCGAAAAGCACGAAAGCCGCGCCGGCTTCGAGCGCAGCTTTCGCCAGGGCTACCTGACGTCCTGCGGAGACCGTCAGGCCGGTCGGGTTGTCGGGGTTGGTGATCACCACTCCGGCAACCTTACGCCCCGATTGCGCAGCGTATGCCACGCACGCCTCGAGCGCCTCTTCCGTGTACGCCCAACCCCTATCCGGATCGCCCGGCGCCCACAAGACGTTCGCGCCAATCCCGTACGGCCCCCAATTGTACGAGATCCACGGGACCCGGGATACGACCACCACGTCTCCCTGGCGACCGTGACCCAGCGCCAGCATGGCGCCGTAAGCCTTCACCAGGGCGTCGCGCCCCCCAGCTGTGCCGGCGACGTTCTCAGGTCCTATGCCCAGAGAGGGCTCCAGCTGCCAGTATTTTTCGACGACTATCCGCCGGAATTCGTTCGTGCCAAACGGCATGTCGTAGCCGGTGCCGTGTTCGACCTGCAGGCGCGCCGCCCGCTCGAGGATCTCGGCCGGGACGCCGGGCAGGCTGGCGCCGCCATCCCCTTGCGAGGCGTCGAACGTTGGGCTCCCTGGATAATTCTCGCGGTAAGTTTTCAGCGATTTTTTAATCAAGAACATCCTGGACGGGGGGATGTCCGCCATCCGGGACAAATGATCGCTGACCGGAACCAGATTTACCTCTGGCACTGCGTAGTTCGGGATATCGTTCGAGGTTGGGATCGACATGACGCGCTCCTTCTGTTGGGTGGATGAAGATAACAAAACGCCCCGGCTAATGCGGGGCGTTGGCGTCAAATTGATATAAACGCTTACTCATCAAGGGATCAACGCAAACAAACGCCCCGGTTGGGAGGGACGGGTAGTCGTATTGCGGTCGGTAGTCGCGTCGATCATCAGGTTATTGCCGGACATATTGGCGCAAACTATACCACTCGGGATGGCGTCCGTCAAGTGCGGAATAAATACACATCAGGGCGATTGCCCTAAAACACACCCCAAGAATCAACCTCGCTCACTGATGCCGGTGCACGATATAGTAAGCCAGGTCCTCTAAGGCTTGTCGCTCCTGTGTAACCGGCAGACCGCGTAAGGCATTCAAAGCGCGGTCCACATATTGGCTGGCCTCATCCAGGGCTGCTTCGATCGCGCCGCTCTCCCGGATCGCCGCCGCCAACCGGTCAACCCGGCCGTCGTTGAAATGGTTGCCCCCGTTGAGCGATTGGACATCCGGGTCTTCGGGGTTCCCCTCCATATAGGCGATCGCCGGCAGGGTGATGATCCCGTGGCGTAAGTCGCTGGCTACCGGTTTGCCTACCGTGGCGATCTCACCGGTGAAGTCCAGGATGTCATCCACGATCTGGAAAGCCATGCCGATCTCGTAGCCGTAGATACGTACATCCTCGTAAAATTCATCCCGGGGGCTGAGCACGGCTGCGGCGGTAGTAGCCAGCTCGAACATCGAGGCGGTCTTGGCGTAGATGCGTTCGTAGTATTCCTCTCGGTAAGATTTCCCATCTGTGGCGAACAGCTGGGTGATCTCGCCATTGACGATGGTCGCCAGGGTCTCGGCGAACAGGCGCATCACCTCCACCGAGTCGGTCTCAGCCGCCAGTTTGGCGGCCCGGGCAAAGATGAAATCCCCGGTTAAGACGGTCGCTGCAGGGGACCATTTGGAGTTCAAAGTTGGCAGCCCGCGCCGCAGCAGCGCCCCGTCGATCAAATCGTCATGCACCAGGGTGGCGGTATGCAGCAGCTCGATCGCCGCCGCCAGGGTGATTAGACGGTCGTGATCGGCCCCCAACATCCCGCCGGTCAGCAGTGCGACTGCCGGGCGGACGCGTTTCCCCCCGGAAGCGAGCAGGTGTTTCAAGGCAGCGCCCAGATCGGGGTGATGGCCATCCGCCTGGGCGTACATGCGCGCTTCGACCAAAGGGATGCTTTCTTGTACCGGGGTAAAAAATGTTGCCGTAGTCAATTAATTCTCACCAAAGGAACAACTGTCCGGCGTTGGCTGTCGTAATCTGCGCCACCGTCTCGATTGACTCGCCATGCAGCTCAGCGAGCTTCTCGGCGATCAACCTTACGTTTGCAGGTTCATTGCGCCTGCCCCGTTTAGGGTGAGGGGCTAAGAAGGGCGCGTCCGTTTCGACCAGCAAGTTTTCCAGGGAAAGCTCCGCTGCGACTTCCTGCAAGTCCGGCGCATTGCGGAATGTCACCGGGCCGGTGAAACCTATCCGAAAGCCCAGGGAAATCGCCCTTCTCGCCTGAGTTGCATCGCCCGAATAAGAGTGTAGCACACCAGGTCGTGCGCTGAGCGCTAGGCTGCTATTTTCCAGTTTCTTGTGCCAGTCTTCCAGGATCTCCAGGAGGTCATCCGTAGCTTCCCGATTGTGGATGATCACCGGGAGACCCATCTCTGCTGCTAAATCAAGCTGCTCCTTGAAGATACGTTTCTGAAGATCGCGTGGCGTAGTATCGCGGTAGTAATCTAAGCCGATTTCGCCGATCGCGAGAACCTTGTCGCGCCCTGCCAGCGCCCTCAGTTCTTCTAAGCTTGCGTCATCCCAGCCCGCGGCGTCGTTCGGATGTACGCCGACGGCCGCGTAGACGCTTGGATATCGCTCCGCTAGGCGCAAAGCGGCCTGGCTGCTGGCCAGATCGATGCCTGGGTTAATCATGCGCAAGACACCCGCTTCTTGGGCCCGCGCCAGCACCGCTTCCCGGTCATCATCGAAGCTTTCAAAGTCCAGATGGCAGTGGGTATCGACCAGCAACTATTTTAACCCAGCAATGCGCAATCCGTCATCCAGGATATCCTGGACGCGATTTTTATCCGTGGTCTCAGTATAGACCCGGATGATGGGCTCCGTCCCGGAGAACCGGATCAGCAAGAAGCCATGATCTCCAAGCGAAAACTTAAACCCATCCGTGGTGTCTAAACCGGCCACTTTGAATCCGCCGATGGTCTCGGGATTGGCTTCGCGGATGCGCTTTTGTCTTGTTTCTCGGTCCCCGGTGAAGCGCGAGTCGATGCGGTCGTAGTAATGTGCGCCTACTTTGCTGAAGAGCAGGTCGATCAGTTCGGAGGGCTTGCGTCCAAGTTTGACCATCATATCGAGGATATACAGCCCTGCCAGGATGCCATCGCGTTCGGGGACGTGCCCGTGAAAAGCGTACCCGCCGGATTCCTCGCCTCCGATCAGCGCATCGGTCTCTATCATTTTGGGGGCCACATACTTGAAACCAACCCCGGTTTCGTACACCGGGACATCATACATTCTGCCCAGCTTATTGAGCATATTGGTGGTGGAAAGCGTCTTGACGATGGGGCCGCGCTGCCCGCGCACTTCCAGCAAGTAGTAAGCCAGTAGCGCATAGGCGCGTAGTTGATCAATGAAATTGCCGTTTTCGTCGCCGATGCCGAGGCGGTCGGCGTCGCCATCGGTGATGATCAACACGTCCGCGCCTTTCTCGACCGTCGCCTGAAGACCCACATCAACGTTCGGCGGGATCGGTTCGGGGCGGGTCATCTCCGGGAAGATCGGGTTTCGGATATTATGGATCTCCAGGACTCGTGTCTTCCCTCCAGCTAACAAGCGCGGGAACCAGCCGGCCCCGTTGCCCCACATTGGATCGATCAACACGGTCAGACCGGCGTCCTTAATCGGCTCCAGATCGATCAGGCGTTTGATCTGCTCGATGTACGCCGGGGCTGGATCGAATCGTTGAACCATGCCGCCCTCGAGGGCTTCTTCGAGAGAGGTGCGCTTGACCTGCTCTTCGCCCTCAGGGATGCGGCTTTCGATTTCTTTCAGCCCGTCCGGGTCGATGGCGCCGCCATGCTCTTCGCGCACTTTAAAACCGTTATCCGTCGGCGGGTTGTGCGATGCAGTGATGTTGACGCCCGCGACGGCGCCTTTGTCCACGACTGCGTACGAGATGACCGGCGTCGGGGTGGCGCCATCCGTCAGGTAAACCCGCAGACCATTGGCAGCCAACACTTCGGCAACCGCCGCCGCAAAGAATTCGGCCTGGAAACGCTTATCGTAGCCGACCACCACCCACTTGCCGGCGTGCCCTTGTTCCAGCAAATAGCTGGCGAATCCCTGCGCGCAGCGGCGGACGTTGGCAAAGGTATAATCCTCTGCGATCATCCCGCGCCAACCGTCGGTGCCGAATTTAATCTTCCCCGGCATAACACCTCCAAATTCCTCTTAAATGTGAGAATAAGAACAAGTTTATTATATCAGGTGTTATGCGGTTCCCTGGAAAAATTGGGCTCCTGGGTATTTGCCGTGGCGAGGGCCGGACTTGGGGGTTTTTAGCGCGCATCGCCCGTTAAAAACCCCCGTTCCTCTCCGTTTAAATTCGATATAATCCTACCTATGGTCATGCAACGGAAGATCTACCTCGATTATGCCGCGACAACCCCGGTGGACCCACGCGTATTTGCCGCGATGAAGCCCTATTTCTCCGAATTGTTCGGCAACCCGTCCTCGGTGCACACCTTCGGGCAGCAAGCCGAGGCTGCCCTGGAATCCGCCCGGGAGAGCGTAGCCGGATGTCTGAATTGCCAGCCGAAAGAAGTCATCTTTACTTCCTGCGGGTCGGAGAGCGACAACCTGGCGCTGCGCGGGGCGGCGATGTCGGCGCGCAAAAATCGAGGCGCAAACCACCTGTTAATCAGCCCCGTCGAACACCACGCGGTAAGCCATACCGCCAGGCAGCTGGCTGAATGGTATGATTTCGAGCTGGAATATCTCCCGGTGGATGAGAGCGGGATGGTCTCGCCGGCGGACGTCGCCGACATGTTGCGACCGGATACAGCCGTGGTGTCCGTGATTCACGCCAATAACGAGATCGGCACGGTGAATCCCATCGCCGCGATCGGCAGCCTCTGCCGGGAACGCGGTGTGCCTCTCCATACCGATTCAGTGCAAGGCGCTGCCCATTTGCCCATCGATGTAAGTGCGCTCAAGGTCGATCTGCTTTCCCTCGGCGCGCACAAATTTTACGGCCCCAAAGGCGTCGGCGTGCTGTACGTGCGGGAAGGGACGAAGCTCCTCCCGGCGCAAACCGGCGGCGGGCAAGAATTCGGGCTGCGCGCCGGCACCAGTAACATCCCCTATATCGTCGGTCTCGCCGAAGCTTTCCGGCTGGCGCAAGAAGAACGCCAAGGGCGTGAGAACTATTTGCTGCCTTTGCGCGACCGGATCATCGGCCGCGTGCTTGAGGAGGTCCCGGACGCCCGGCTGACCGGGCATCCCAACCAGCGACTACCAAACCACACCAGTTTTGTTTTCTCGGGCGTGGATGGCAACGCCCTGCTGGCGATGCTGGATGTTGCCGGATACGCTTGCTCCTCCGGTTCAGCCTGTAAGACGGGAGATCCGGAACCATCGGAAGTGCTTACCGCGATCGGCCTGCCGCGAAGCTGGGGACTCGGTTCCTTGCGCGTCACGCTCGGGGTAAGGACGACGCCGGATGAGGTGGACAGCTTCCTGGATATTCTCCGCGATACGATCACCAGGGTCCGCCGGCTGAATTGAGCCTGGTCGATCCTCAACCTTCGCAATTCGACTAAAGGTGCCAGAAATTCTTTGATGACGAAAACCAAAGCGCGCGTTGTCGTCGCCATGAGCGGCGGTGTAGATAGCTCCGTGGCTGCAGCCCTGCTGGAGCAGCAGGGCTATGAAGTCATCGGCATGATGATGCGGCTGTGGAGTGAGCCAGGGAAAGAGGCCTACAACCGCTGCTGCACGCCCGATGCCATGGCGCTGGCGCGTCGGGTTGCGGCCAAATTAAGCATACCTTTTTACGCAGTCAATGCCCAGGACTATTTCCATGACACCGTTGTGGATTACTTCGTCGATGGGTATTCCCGCGGGCTCACACCCAACCCCTGTGTGGTGTGCAACCGGCAGGTACGCTGGGAGTTCTTACTCAACCGGGCGCTCTCCTTCGGCGCCGCCTTCATGGCCACCGGGCATTACGCCCGGGTAGATTGTGTCGAGCCGCCAGGTGAATATATCCTATCCAGGGCCGTGGATCGGACAAAGGATCAATCCTACGTTCTGCATGTTTTAGGCCAGCAGCAGCTGGCTCACGCGCTTTTCCCCTTGGGCGGCTACACCAAAGTTGAAGTCCGCCAGCTGGCTCGGGACTTCGATCTGCCGGTTGCCGACCGCGCCGACAGCCAGGATTTGTGCTTCCTGGGGAACGGCGACTACCGCGATTTCCTGGCGCGCAACGCTCCTGAGGTGAGCAATCCCGGCCCGATCTTTTCCAGCAGCGGCGAACGCCTTGGGGAGCATCGCGGCCTGGCCTTCTACACCATCGGTCAGCGCAAGGGCCTGGGAATCGCTGCGCCCCATCCCCTCTACGTCTTGGACAAGAATAGGAGCCGCAACGCGCTGATCGTCGGACCCAGCGATGAACTGGGCACGTCGGAATTGACCGCCGCTCAAGTCAACTGGACTTCAGGCCGGCCTCCTGCCGCCACGATTCGTGCGCAGGTGATGATTCGTTACAAAGCGCACTTGGTCAACGCCCTGGTGACGCCACAAGGCCTGGAAGGCGTGCATGTCCGTTTCGACGAACCGCTGCGTGACATCACTCCAGGCCAGGCCGCGGTCTTTTACCAGGATGAACGCGTGCTCGGCGGCGGGATCATTCAGGAATAGGGATTGCGCGTTGGATAGGACTTCGCCGGTGCGCTAACCCTTTGGTATAGACTTCAAGAAAGAGAGATGGACACATGTGTGGACGATTCACTTTAACCGTGGACCCCGGACAACTGCGTGAAGCTTTCCCGGGCGTAGCAATTTCTGACGAGATTCAACCTCGCTACAATATCGCGCCTACCCAACCGGTGGCCGTCATCCCAAACAACGGCAAGAACAAGCTGGATTTCTTTGTGTGGGGGCTTATTCCCTCCTGGGCCAAGGATCCTGCGATTGGCTCGCGCATGATCAACGCGCGCTCCGAGACGCTGGCGGAGAAACCCGCCTTTCGCGCTGCATATCGCCGTCGCCGCTGTCTGGTCCTGGCCGACGGCTTTTACGAATGGCGCAAAGAACCCGGCAGCCAGCCCAAGACGCCGATGTACATCCAGATGGAATCGCGCGAACCCTTTGCCTTCGCCGGCCTTTGGGAATTCTGGCAATCGACGGACGGATCCGAGGTGCTCTCTTGCACGATCATCACGACAAAACCAAACGCGCTTGTCGCCAAGATTCACAACCGCATGCCGGTGGTGTTGCCGAGGGAGGCTTATGACCTATGGCTGGACCCGGCAGAGTTGAACCCCGCTGATTTAGACCCGCTCTTACAGCCTTTCCCGGCGGAAGAGATGACCGCCTATCCGGTGTCTCGCCTGGTCAACAAGCCCCAAAACGACGTCCCGGAGGTCATCCAGCCAGTCAATTAAATTATCCAACACGCATTAGAGCAGGCATCTCGGGCTAACATGTTCGAAAACTTAACAAATTGAAGGGACCTGGCGCAACGCCAAGTCCTTTAATTCGTTTAAATTAAGTAGGAGTTCCGCAGTTTTGAAGAGATATGGGGAAATTGTGATTTAACGCCACCTGCCGGGTCGCTCTTCCCCCATTGAGCTGCGGAGGAACAATTCAATATCAATGGCGGAAAACGCAAGCATCTGCGACGCCAACATCGAGGATCACATTCATGCGCATTGGCTTCATCGCGGCTAGGTTAAAAGGTACAGACGGAGTTTCTTTAGAGGTTGAAAAATGGGCTCGCGTTTTACATCGCATGGGTCACGAGCTTTATTATTGTGCTGGTGAATTAGGAGGATACGCTCAAGATGGCACCTTGATCCCTAAACTTCATTTTGCCGACCAATCCATCCAAACCCTCACCCAACGCGCCTTCGACACCAATCCGGAACAAAACGGGGATAAGATCATCGATCAGGTTTATGAGGCCGCCGATGAATTGCGAGCCCCGCTGAGGAAATTCATCCGCTCCAACCAGCTGGATTTGATAATCGTCCAAAACGCCCTGACGATTCCGATGAACCTCCCGCTTGGGGTATGCCTGACCGGGTTAATTGCGGAACTAGGCATCGATACGATTGCTCACCACCACGATTTCTTCTGGGAGCGCCAGCGATATCAAACCAACGCTATTCTCGACCTTTTAGACACAACTTTCCCAGCGAAATTGCCCACCATCCAACATGTCACGATCAATTCCATCGCCCAGGCCCGCTTGAAAGCTCGCCGGGGGATTGATTCCACTTTAATCCCTAACGTAATCGATTACGCTACACCTGCGCCCGGGATCGACGACTACAACCGTGATTTCAAAGAAGCCCTGGGCCTCTGGGAGGAAGATCCGCTGATCCTTCAACCTACCCGGGTTATCCAGCGCAAAGGCATCGAGTTAGCCATTGAATTGGTCCATCGACTGGGATTACCGGAGCCAAAACTGTTTATTTCCCATCGCTCGGACGATGAGGGAGTCTCTCATTGGCATTGGCTTAAGAGGGAAGCCCGGGTATTAAGAGTCGACGTTCAAATGATCGATCATATGATCGGCACGCAACGTAGCAAAATCAATGGTCATAAAGTTTACTCCTTGTGGGATGCTTATCCATTCGCCAATCTTGTCACTTATCCCAGCATCTACGAAGGCTTTGGAAACGCGCTGCTCGAAGCAGTTTATTTTAAGCGTCTGGTGATCGTCAATCGCTACCCCGTCTACAATGCCGACATCAAGCCATTGGGCTTTGAGTTTATCGAACTGGACGGTTTTATCGATGACGGTGTGGTAGAAGAAACTCGCCGGCTATTAAGAGATCCGCATGCGGTAAATGAGATGGCGGAAAAGAATTATCAGATCGCTCAGGAACATTTTTCTCTGGAAGTACTCCAAGAAAAGCTGAGCGATCTTTTAAAGAATTTCTAGATCGATTTGGTCAGAAATTCCCCCAGGTCAGCCCTATCTATCCCAGTCTGCCCGCCGACTTCATCTCGTTATCTATCCTGATTACGGTACAATAAAGACAACAAATCTGCTGGATACTATATTTTCTCCCACGCAGGCTTTGAACATAGCAGCAGCTGCATAACTCAACCTGTAGACGGTTTTAATTCAAAACAACGTAAACGCGTGAGGTTTAAACCAACGCCTCTTGTCTTTATTGTTGACTCCTGCACAACAAAGCTGGGGGAGAAAAGTTTAAAGAGGAGCTGATAAATGCGGATTGGTTTCATATCAACGCGCCTGAGCGGTACCGACGGTGTGACGCTGGAGGTGGAGAAATGGGCTAAGGTCTTGGCCCGGATGGGTCACGAGATACTGTTCTGCGCGGGCGAGCTGGGCGACTACGCAGAGGGCGGTGTGCTGATCCCAAAGCTTAATTTCGCAGAACAATCAATTCAGCATCTCACGGATGACGCATTTGGAGAACGTACCTCAGTTGATCGAGATCAGCTGATCGATGAGATTTACACTACTGCCGATGAAATACGTACACCGTTACGGCGCTTCATTCGTTCGAACCGATTAGACATGATCATCGTCCAAAATGCGCTGACCATCCCAATGAACCTCCCACTGGGAGTTTGTTTGACCGGTCTGATCGCCGAATTAGGTATCAATACGATTGCCCACCATCACGACTTTTACTGGGAACGCCAGCGCTACCAGACGAGCGAGATCCTCGATCTCTTGGATACGACCTTCCCCGCAAAACTGGAAAGCATCCAACATGTCACCATCAATACTATCGCTCAGAAACGACTGTTAGCCAGACGGGGGATCGAATCAGTCGTTATCCCAAACGTTCACGACTTTGCCAGCTCATCTCCCGGTGTGGATGAATATAACGAGGACTTGCGTCAAGCGCTTGACCTTCATCCAGGAGATGTTTTCGTAATGCAGCCAACTCGGGTGATCCAACGCAAGGGCATTGAAATGGCTATCGAGCTGGTCAAACGTCCTGAATTGCCCGAATCACGCTTATTTATTACTCACCGCTCTGACGATGAAGGCTTATCCTATTGGCACTGGCTCAAAAGAGAAGCTTCGGTGATGGGCGTACAGGTGCAGTTGATCGATCATCTGATTGGCAACGAAAGAGCATTAATCAATGGGTATAAAGTCTACTCCTTATGGGATGCATACCCGCATGCCGATCTGATTACATTTCCCAGTCTTTACGAAGGCTTCGGCAATGCC
>CAYNWK010000073.1:0-7457 GCA_964400875.1 uncultured Anaerolineaceae bacterium
TAAGAAGACGGCACGCTGGATCCGCGATCATGCCCAGGGCAGCAGCGCATACGCCACCGATATCAGCGGTGGGATCGCGCTGCTTTCGGTCCAGGGGCCTCGCGCGCGCGATTACCTGCAGACTGTCGTCGAGGAGGTCGATTTCGAGCGCCTGCGTTTCTTCCGCTTCGCCTCCGGGCGCCTCGATGACAGCGAAGTGCTGGTCAGCCGATCGGGCTACACCGGTGAAATCGGCTACGAACTGTACATCCCGGCGGAGGAAGCCGCACCAATCTGGGATAAGATCATCAAGACGGGCGCCGGGTTCGGATTGCGCCCTTACGGCGTCGCCGCCATGCAGAGCCTGCGCATCGAAAAAGCTTTTCCCCTTTACGGTCCCGACATTGACGAGAACCGCACGCCGTTCCACGTGGGGTTGCATGAGTGGATCCGCTTCGACAAGCGCGAGTTCATCGGGCGCGAGGCCCTGCTGCAGGTGCAGGAGGGTGGACTGGAATATCGCTGGACGGGTATGGTGCTGGACAGCGAGATCCCGGCAAGCAACGGAGACCGGATCTACAGCATCGCAGACATCGCTACCACCCGGGAGAAGATGTTCACCGGCAGCGAAGCCGGCGATTATTTCGACACCGAGCAGCCCGGACGGGAGGAAGTCGGCTTCATCACCTCCAGTGCGAAGGGGCACACCGTCGGCAAGATGTTGGCCCTGGGCGACGTGCGCACCACGCACACTTATCCCGGGGCGCGTTTGCTGGTGCGGGTCAACGACCGGCCAGTCCTTGCCACGGTCACCGCCACGCCGTTCTTCGATCCTGAAGGCATCCGCATGCGCTCCACCGGGCCGCGCAAGGTTTAGTCGAGATGGACCCTTCACAGATTTACCCACAACCGCTACGCGGGGATTGGCAGCCAACATGATCGGTTATTCCAAGCATTTCAACGTGATCGTCGCCGGTGTGGGGGGCATGGGCAGCGCGACCTGTTACCAGCTCGCCAAGCGCGGCCAGCGCGTACTTGGTCTGGAGCGTTTCGACATCCCCAACGACCTGGGGTCTTCTCACGGGTACACGCGCATCATCCGGCTGGCCTATTACGAGCATCCTTCGTACGTTATGCTGCTCAAACGAGCTTACGAGCTGTGGGACGAGATCGAGAGGCGCACCAACGAACAGATCCTCTACCGGGTCGGCTCGATCGACGCCGGTCCGGCCGACAGCTGGGTATTCAAAGGCTCGTTGCAGTCCTGCATCGAGCACGATCTGCCCCACGAGGTCTACACCGGCCTGGAGCTGTCCGAACGCTTCCCCGGCTACCAGTTCCCCCACGAACTGCTGGCGCT
Organism: uncultured Anaerolineaceae bacterium; assembly: GCA_964400875.1. Classification (GTDB taxonomy): domain Bacteria; phylum Chloroflexota; class Anaerolineae; order Anaerolineales; family UBA4823; genus CAYNWK01. The sequence continues at coordinate 1,340 of CAYNWK010000073.1, forward strand.
GTACCAGCCCGATGGCGGCTTCCTGCTGCCCGAGCGCAGCATCGTGGCTTACGCTAACGCGGCCATGGCGGTGGGCGCCGAGATCCACGGGCGCGAGCAGGTGTTCGAATGGCAGCCCATGGGCGAGGGGGTGCGGGTGGTGACCGACCGGGCGGAGTACACCGCCGACCGGCTGGTGATCACTGCCGGTTCCTGGGATTCGACATTGCTGCCCTTCCTGGATGGGCTGGCGGTGCCGGAACGACAGGTTTTAGCCTGGCTGCAGCCCGAACGCCCGGAATACTTCACCCCGGAAAACTTCCCGGTCTTCAACGTGCTGGTTGACGAAGGGCGCTTCTACGGTTTCCCCGTTTACGCCGTGCCGGGGTTCAAGTTCGGTAAGTACCACCATTTCGAGGAACAAGGTCCCCCGGAAAGCCTGCACCATGAGAGCACCTGGGAGGATGAGGAGATGCTGCGCGAGTTTGCGGCCCGCTACTTCCCCATGGGCGCCGGTCCGACGATGACGCTCAAGTCTTGCATGTTCACCAACTCGCCGGACAATCACTTCATCATCGATCTGCACCCGGAATACCCCCAGGTATCCTTTGCCGCCGGCTTCTCCGGACACGGCTATAAGTTCGCCAGCGTGATTGGCGAGATCATGGCCGACCTGGCGCAGCGGCTCGAAAGCCGCCACGATATCCGCTTGTTCAGCCTGGAGCGCTTCCAGGGCGTCCCGTTCCGCGAGCGGGGCCGCGGCAACCTGCTGCGCGCCGCCGGGCCGTTCGCACAAGGCAGGTTTTCAAACCGGCCGGGCGGGGTTGGCCGCCGAATTCCTTGGAGGACGCCGCGCCGAGTTGATTACGGACGGCAGGGTGCCCGGCTGTCGGCGGGCAGGGCGAGCTATGCGAACCAGCCGCGCCGCTCCCACCCCCTGGAACGACGCGCCTTCCACCCGTCTCAATTCGAGCAAAGCGGGAACCGACGAGAGGAGCAGATGTACTGGCTCGATTCCACCGACCCGCGCTATTGGCAGGTCGAGGACGTCAAGCCGTTTTGGTCCTGAAATAATTTAAGGGAGTGTTTCTGGCGGGCTTCTACCGCCAGAAACACTCCTACCCTCATAGTGAAGGAGGTTGCGTGCATAATAAAGCCCGTCTGGTGATCATTGGTTCCGGGATCGTCGGAGCCAGCGCCGCATACCACCTCGCTCAGCTGGGTTGGAAGGACATCCTGGTGCTCGACCAGGGACCTTTATTCGATACCGGCGGTTCGACCTCCCACGCCCCCGGGCTGGTCTTCCAGACCAATTCTTCGAAGATGATGACCGGGTTCGCTCAGTACACCGTCGAGCTGCTCAACGAGCTGGAATACGAAGGGCAGCCCTGCTTCTACCCGGTAGGCGGCATCGAAGTGGCTTACACTCCGGAGCGCTGGGAGGATCTCAAACGCAAGCACGGTTGGGCCCAGTCTTACGGCCTGGAATCGGCGCTGCTCAGCCCAGCGGAAGTTCAAGAGCACATCCCCCTGCTCGACCCGCAGGTGATCCACGGCGGTTATTACGTGCCCTCCGACGGCGACGCCGTGGCGGTAGCGGCGGTGGCGGCGATGGCAGCCTTCGCTGAAGACAAAGGCGCGGCTAATTTCCAAGGGCAGGTCCAGGTGAGCGATATCGAGGTCCGCGATGGCCGCGTACGGGCCGTGAACACCGACCGCGGCCGCGTGGAAACCGAGCAGGTCTTGCTGTGCACCAATATCTGGGCTCCGGTTCTGGCGGAGAAAGTCGGGTTGGAGATCCCCTTGATGGCGGTCGAGCACCAGTACCTGATCTCTGAGCCGCTGCCTGAGCTGTCCGGTGAAACCCGCGCCATCGTGCACCCGATCTTGCGGCACCAGGATTTCTCCATGTACTTCCGCCAGCACGCTGAAGCTTACGGCATCGGTTCTTACAAGCACGAGCCGCTGCTGGTTGACCCGCACGAGCTGGGCAAGACCGCCACCCGGCCCTTCACCCCCGAGCATTTCGACGTTGCTCACCGGGCGGCGAACGAGCTGCTGCCCAGCCTCAAAGGGGTAGAGTTCCCGCAGAAGTTCAACGGCATGTTCGCCTTCACCGCCGATGGCATGCCCATCATGGGACCGGCCTCCCAGGCTCAAGGTCTGTGGGTCGCCGTTGGGGTGTGGGTGACCCACGCGGGCGGGGTGGGCCGCAGTATCGCCCGCTGGATGGACAGTGGGGCGCCCGGCGAGGACCTGCACGAAGCCGATATCAGCCGCTTTCACCCTCACGTGTTCACCAGGGCTTACATCCAGGCGCGCTGTGCGCAGCAATATCGTGAAGTGTACGACATCATCCATCCGCTTCAGCAAATGGAACACCCCCGCAACCTGCGGCTGAGCCCGTTCCAGGCCCGATTGGAGGCGCTGAAGGGCGAGTTCTTCGAGAGCAGTGGTTGGGAGCGCCCGCAGTGGTACAACGCCAACCGTAATTTGTTGGGAGAATTTGGCAGGGACGTGCCGGAGCGATCGGGCTGGGAGGCGCGCTATTGGTCGCCCATCCAGGGGGCCGAACACCTGGCGACGCGCCAGCACGTGGCGCTGTTCGAACTGAGCGCCTTCACCAAGATCGAAGTCTCGGGACGAGGCGCGCTGGGCTACCTGGAGCATATGGCGGCCAACCGCATCGACCAGCCGGTGGGCAAGGTGGTCTACACTTCTTTCCTGGACCAGACCGGCGGGATCAAGTGCGACCTGACCGTCACTCGGCTGGAGGCGGACCACTTTTTGGTGCTGACCGGCGGAGGCATGGGCAGGCACGACCTGGCCTGGATGCGGCGCTGGGCGCCGGAAGACGGCTCCGTGCAGCTGCGCGACGTCTCTTCGGAGTACTGCACGCTGGGATTGTGGGGCCCCGATGCCCGGCGGGCGTTGGAGGGCGTCTGCGAAGAGGACATCTCGAACGAGGCGTTTCCGTATTACACTGCCCAAAACCTGAAGGTCGAAACCGTCCCGGCGCTGACGCTGCGCGTCTCGTACGCCGGCGAGCTGGGCTGGGAGATCTATGCGCCCAGCGAGTTCGGCCGCCATTTGTGGGATGTGCTGTGGGAGGCGGCCCAGCCTTACGGCGTGATCGCCGCTGGCGGCGGGGCTTTCGATTCCTTGCGCCTGGAGAAGGGCTACCGCCTGTGGGGTGCCGACATCCATACCGATTACAATCCCTATGAGGCCGGGCTGGGATGGGCCGTGCGCCCGGATAAGGGCGATTTCATCGGCCGCGAAGCGCTGCTGCGCGCCCGGGAGCAGGAGCTGCAGCGCAAGCTGTGCTGCATGACCCTGGATGAGGCGGGCGGTATGGCCCTGGGCAAAGAGCCTATCCTGGACGGCGAACGGGTGCTCGGCTACGTGACCAGCGCCAACTACGGCTACAGCGTTGGCAAGCACATCGTTTACGGGTACCTGCCGGCGGATTATGCCAGCCCGGAGACGCCCGTCCTGGTTGAATATTTCGGGCGCCGTCAGCCGGCTACCGTGACCCGCGAGCCGCTGTACGATCCGGAGAATGCCAAGTTAAAAGCGTAGTACAAGCTTGCTCCGGTCGCTGGCGCACCTACGCATTGGCGGTCCGAAAGATTCGAGATGCGGCGAACCAATTCACCGCTTAAAAGAGCATAAAGTCCCTTTGGGCGACTGAACCAGAAAAGTAAACAAACGGAGGCAAACGGATGGCTTCTTACCAGGTGCTTTACTGGCACACAATCCCCGTCCAGGTGCGCGCCCAGGATGAGAACGGGCGCGCCAGCAAAGAAATGCCCAAGCGTTTCATGGGAGCGGTGGAGAAAGCCTCGATGGAGGCCGGGCTGACTGACGATGACGCCTATTTGAACGTGTACCGGTGGGGCGAGCAGCAAGAGCGCGAAGGGTCTGCCGGAGAGGTAGCCGAGGCGGTAGTCGCCGAGCTGGACGCCGAGCAGCAAGAGATCGACTGGAGACAGGCCGTCGCCGAACTGAAAGCGCAATCTGATTGACATGACAGATCCGCTGGTGATCTTGATGCCCTCCGGGCGGCGCGGCCGGGTCAACCCCGGACAATCGCTGCTGGAGAGCGCTCGCCAGATGGGCGTCGAGATCGAAAGCATCTGCGGAGGACGGCTGACCTGCGGCAAGTGCCGGGTGCTGGTCGAAACCGGCGAGTTTCAAAAGCACGGCATCCACTCCCGGGAAGAGAACCTGACTTCGCCCGATGCGGAGGAGCTCGCTTTACTCGAACGGATGGGCAAGCGCCAGGGCCGGTTATCCTGCGTGGCCTGCGTGCAGGGCGACGTCTTGATCACGGTGCCCGAGGAGAGCCTGGCGCACAAGCAGATCATCCGCAAGTCGGCGACCGAGCGGGTCATCGAGATCGACCCGGCGGTGCGCCAGGTGTACGTAGAGGTGGAGCCAGCCGAGTTGGGCGAGCACCGCGGCGATTGGGGCCGCGTGCAGGCCGCCCTGGCCGAGCAGTGGGACCTGCACGAAGTGCGCATCGACCTGCCGGCGCTGCGCGAGCTGCAGAAGACCCTGCGCAAGGGTGACTGGGCGATCACGGTCACGCTCTGGCAGGATCAGGAGGTGATCGAGGTGCGCCCGGGCTACGCCGAGGGCGTCTATGGGCTGGCGGTGGACGTAGGCAGCACCACGGTGGCCGGGTACCTGTGCGACCTGCGCACGGGCGAGCTGCTGGCTACCGAGTCGCAAATGAACCCGCAAGTGTCCTTCGGCGAGGACCTGATGAGCCGGGTTTCGTACGCCATGACCCATCCCGAGGGGCTGGACAAGATGCACGCGGCGATCATCGATACCTTCAACCAGCTGGCGGCGCGCGCTGCCCGGGAGGCCCATCTGAACCCGCGCAAGATCCACGACGCCGTGGTGGTAGGCAACACGACCATGATGCACATCTTCCTGGGCATCGACCCGGTCGAGCTGGGCGGCGCGCCGTTTGCGCTGGCCAACCGCGACGCCGTGGACGTCAAAGCCCGCGAGCTGGGGCTGCGCCTGCACCCGGGCGCCTACCTGCACGTCCTGCCTGCCCAGGCCGGGCACGTGGGCGCGGACAACGTCGGCGTGCTGCTGGCCGAAGACCCTTTTAACGCTGAAGAGCTCTCCCTGATCGTGGACGTTGGCACCAACGCCGAGATCGACCTGGGCAACCGCGAGTGGGCCCTCAGCGCCTCAAGCCCGACCGGCCCTGCCTTCGAAGGCGGGCAGATCTCGTGCGGGATGCGGGCTGCGCCCGGCGCCATCGAGCGGGTACGCATCGACCCGGACAGCTACGCAGCGCGCTACCGGGTGATCGGCGAAGAACGCTGGTCGGATGAGTGCGCTTTCGGGCCGGACGCGCCTGCGGATCAGCAGCCGCGCCACCTGGCGGCCGGGATCTGCGGCTCGGGCATCATCGAGGTGGTGGCCGAGATGTTCCTGGCAGGCCTGATCGGCGCGGACGGCCGCTTCAACCCGTCGATCGAACACGAGCGGGTCCGGTGGGATGGACGTAAAGGCGCTTACATGGTCGCCGCCGCCGAGCAGACTGTGAACGGCGAGCCGCTGTGGGTGACCCAGGACGACGTACGCAACGTACAGCTGGCCAAGGCCGCCCTGTACGCCGGGGCTAAGCTGCTGATGAACCGGGCCGGCGTGGACCACGTCGACCGCGTGCTGCTGGCGGGGGCGTTCGGCAGCTACATCGACCCAAAATACGCCATGATCCTGGGGCTGATCCCGGACTGCGATTTAGCGGTGGTATCCGCGGTGGGCAACGCGGCCGGCGACGGCGCCCGCATTGCGCTGTTGAACCGCCACAAACGGGCCCAGGCCCAGGAGATCGCCTACCAGGTGCACTATATCGAGACCGCCGTGGATCCCGACTTCCAGGCCGAGTTCGTCGGGGCGATGCATTTGCCCCACCAGAGCGATGCTTACCCGCACCTGGAAGAAATCCTGGCGGGTATTCCGGAGGTCGCAGCCCCCAAGCGCGAGCGCAAGTACCGGCGAGTCAGAGAATAATAGGAGGCGTTCGGGCAGGCGCAGCCCGGGCAGCGCCGGCCCCCACGCCCCGTCATGCGCGAATGGAGAGAGTCAAAAGAGAATGGAGAGATAT
>CAYNWK010000073.1:7467-21006 GCA_964400875.1 uncultured Anaerolineaceae bacterium
TTTCGGGTGGTCGCCGCCCCCACGCGCTCGCTCAAGTACCGGGGGGACATATAATACCGGCGGGTTTCGGGCTGGCGCCGCCGGGGCTGGGCCTCCCCTAACGCCCAGTCTTCCGCGAATGGAGAGAGTCATAAGAGAATGGAGAGATAGATTATGAGCGATGAGATCAACATCCAGGAGATGTCCACGGAAGAGCTGCTAGAGCTCATGGGAGAGGACCTGTACGACGGCTATGCTGAAGAAGTCGTGGAGGAAGTGCGTGAAGTGCTTTCCCGGGGCATGGCTCCCTACGACGTGCTCACCAAGGGCCTGGTGGCCGGCATGGACGTGGTCGGCGTGGACTTCCGCGACGGCATCCTGTTCGTCCCCGAGGTGCTCATGGCCGCCAAGGCGATGAAAGCCGGGATGGCTATCCTGCGCCCCTTGCTGGTCGAGACCGGCGCGCCCAAGACGGGCACCATGGTGATCGGCACGGTGAAGGGCGACATCCACGACATCGGTAAGAACCTGGTGTCGATGATGATGGAAGGCGCCGGATTCGAGGTGTTCGACCTGGGCATCAATAACGACGTGGACAGCTACCTGGGCGCCATCGAGGAGCACGATCCGGAGATCCTGGGGATGAGCGCGCTGCTAACCACCACCATGCCGTATATGCGGGTGGTGATCGACGCCCTGAAAGAGAAGGGCATCCGCGAGAACCTGATCGTGCTGGTCGGTGGGGCGCCCTTGAACGCCGCCTTCGCTGAGGACATCGAGGCCGACGCCTATTGCCGGGACGCCGCCGTGGCGGTGGAAACGGCCAAGAAATTCATGCAGCTGCGCAGAGAGGCGTAGCTGTTCTTATCGCCATGTCCTTGGGAAGCTGGCTGCGAGACCGACCGCACTGGCTGGAGCGCGCCTACCAGGCGATCAACTGGCTGTTCCAGAAGCTGGACCCGCTGATCGCCCGCCTGGGCTACCGCCACGTGGAGACCGTGCTTACCCCGGTGGAGGACCTCAGCAAGAAGATCTTATTCGACTGCCGCATGTGCGGGCAGTGCATCCTGCACTCCACGGGGATGACCTGCCCGATGACCTGTCCGAAGAACCTGCGCAACGGGCCGTGCGGGGGGGTGCGCGCCAACGGGCACTGTGAGGTAAAGCCCGAGATGCGCTGCGTCTGGGTGGAGGCTTACGAGCGCTCGCAGAAGATGCCGGTTTTTGGGGAGGAGCTTTTGCAGGTCCAGCCGCCGGTGAACCGGAATCTGCAGGGCGATTCGGCCTGGATCAACATGTTGACCGGGGCTGACAAACGCCCGCCCCCGGGCTGGGCGGCGGTACAGGAACACGCCGGCGGGAGCGACGATGGAAGCAGTTAAACCGGGTCCGGATTCAGCCGCCTCTTACCGCTCCGGAAGCCGCCTGGAACGGGTGCTGCGTTCGGGCGGCTTCGCCGTAACGGCCGAGCTCAACCCGCCGGACAGCGCTGACCCGCAAGAGGTCTACGACGCGGCGCTGGTGCTTTCGGAAGTATGCGATGCGATCAACGCAACCGACGCCTCCGGCGCGCACTGCCATATGTCCAGCGTGGCGATCTGCGCCCTGCTCACCCGCGGCGGCTACGAGCCGGTGATGCAGGTGTCCTGCCGCGACCGCAACCGGATCGCAATCCAGGGCGATGTACTGGGCGGGGCGGCGATGGGGGTGCAGAACCTGCTCTGCCTGACCGGCGATGACGTCTCCGCCGGCGACCAGCCGGAGGCCAAGCCGGTGTTCGACCTGGATTCGATCCACCTGCTGCGCACCATCGTGGTGATGCGCGACCGGGGGCAGTTCTTGAGCGGTCGGAAGCTGACCACCCCGCCGCGCCTGTTCCTAGGCGCAGCTTCGAACCCGTTCGTCCCGCCCTTCGACTGGCGCCCGCAGCGCCTTGGGAAGAAAGTAGCCGCCGGAGCGGATTTCATCCAGACCCAGTACTGTTTCGACCTCGAACGTTTCCGTACATTCATGGCCCGGGTGCGCGATCTAGGTCTGCACGAGAAAGCATTTATCCTGGTGGGCGTCGGCCCGCTGCGATCTGAGAAGGCCGCCGAATACATGCGCACGCAGGTGCCCGGCGTGGTCATCCCGGACGCCATCGTAGACCGCCTGCGCAAAACCCCCAAACAGGACAAGCGCGCCGAGGGGAAGCGCATCTGCATCGAGATCGTCCAGCAAGTGCGCGAGATCGAGGGCGTCGCCGGAGTGCACGTGATGGCTTACCGCCAGGAGGAACTGGTGGCCGAGATCATCGAAGAGGCCGGACTGCTGCCGCGCCCACGCCAGCCGGGCGCGCTGGAGAAAGCCAGGCCCGGACGGGCGCGCCGCTGGCCCCGAGAGGAGTGAACGAGGAGGTTTACCCTTGGAAACCGTAATCAGTTCGAAGACCAAATCCGTGATCATCGGGCCGGACCGGCCGTTTACCATCATCGGCGAGCGGATCAACCCCACCGGGCGGAAGCTGCTGGCGACCGAGATGGCCGCGGGCGATTACAGCCGGGTGATCAATGACGCCGCGGCGCAGGTCGAGGCCGGCGCCCATATGCTGGACGTCAACGCCGGCATCCCGCTGGCCGACGAGCCGGCCATCATGGAAGAGACCATCCGCCTGGTGCAGTCCCTGACCGACGCGCCATTGTCGATCGACTCGTCCATCGTCGAGGCGCTGCAGCGCGGATTGGAGGCTTACGAGGGCAAGCCGCTGGTCAACTCGGTCACCGGGGAGGACGAGCGCCTGGAAAGCGTGCTGCCGCTGGTGAAAAAACACGGCGCGGCCGTGATCGGAATCTCCAACGACGAGACCGGCATCTCGGAGGACCCCGAGGTGCGCTTTGCGGTGGCAAAGAAGATCGTCGAGCGCGCCATGGACCACGGCATCCCCAGGGAGGACGTGATCATCGACCCGCTGGTCATGCCCATCGGCGCATTGAGCCAGGCAGGGCGGCAGGTGTTCAGCATCCTGCGGCGGGTGCGGGAGGAGCTGGGCTGCAACACGGTGTGCGGGGCGAGCAACGTTTCCTTCGGCCTGCCCAACCGCGCGACGCTCAACGCGACTTTCCTGCCCATGGCGATCGCCTCCGGGCTGACCTCGGCGATCACCAACCCGCTGGAAAAAGAGATCATGCAGGCCATCCTGGCGGCCGACGTTATGATGGGCAACGACGAAAACTGCGCGACCTGGATCCAGGCAAACTCGGAGGACGGCGGAGACGGGGACCGCCGCCAACGCCGCGAGAGACGCCACCGGCGGGAGCGTTGAGCCGGTGACTACCGGGTTGATCATCTGCGGCGCGCTGGGCCGCGAGGTGGTGGACATCGTGCGGCAGCGCGGCTGGGACGCGCAGGTGATCGGCGTCACCGCCCTGGACCACCTGTACCCCGAGCGCATCGCTCCCGACGTGGAGCGGCGCATCCAGGCGCTGCGCCGGCAGTACGAGCGCCTGATCGTGGTCTACGGAGATTGCGGTTCAAGCGGCATGCTGGACCGCATGCTGGCGCGCTATCCCGAGATCGAGCGCATCGCAGGGCCGCACTGCTACGAGATGTACGCCGGGGAGCAATTCGACCGGATGATGGCAGAACAGCCGGGCACATACTTCTTGACCGACTTCATGGTGCGCGCCTTCCGCGGCGCGATCCTCAAAGGCATGGGGCTGGACCGTTTCCCCGAACTAGCCGGAGAGTACTTCCGCAACTACAAACGCGTCGTCTACCTGGCGCAGACGGACGATCCCGAATACCGGAAAAAGGCTCAAGTTATCGCCGATTACCTGGGGCTGCCCCTGGAGGTGCGCTTGACCGGCTACGGCGCCCTGGAATCACGCCTGGCCGCTTTGATGGAGAGGGAGTAAATTAACCCGCAGCAGTTTCCCCCTATTGTGTAAGTACGAAAGGTAATAAACGACACCTTTGAAAAGGTGACATTCAACGCTAAAAATATATCAAACATACATCATAATGAGGCATCCCTGGCGGGAGCAAGACGGGCGCGTGGATAAAAGCGCGCCCAAACCAATCCAAGGAGGTTCAGGATGCCTCATACTTTCCTCTCCCCGGCCGATATCGAGCAGGTCCACCAGACCAGCATGAAGCTGCTCGATGAAGTCGGGGTAAATTTTCCCCACGCCGGCGCACTGGCGGTCTTCGCCGAGCACGGCATTAGGGTGGACGGCGTGCGGGTCTACCCGACCGAAGCGCAGATCATGGGGGCGGTCGGCTCGGTCCCCAAGCAGTTCACCATCCACGCCCGGGACCCGCAGCGCAGCGTGGTGGTCGGCGACGGCGCGCCGGTCTTTGCGCCCGGTTACGGCGCGCCTTTCCTGGTGGACAGCGAGACCGGCAAGCGCGAGCCCACCCTGGAGGACTACCACAACCTGGTCAAGCTGGCCCACGCCCTGCCCAACCAGGATATGAGCGGCTTCCTGATCGTGGAGCCCGCCGAAACGCCGGACGCGCACCTGCACATGCTGCACGCCCACATGACGCACTCGGACAAGCCCTTTATCGGCAGCGCGGCCGGGGGCGAAGGCGCGCGCCGCACCATGGAGATGGCCGAGATCACCTTCGGCGGCGACCTCGGGGACAAGGCGGTGACCATCAGCCTGATCAACAGCCTGACCCCCCTGGGCTACAGCGGCAAGATGCTCGACGCCTTGATGGAATACGCCCGCTGGCGGCAGCCGGTGGTCATCGCCGCGCTGGCGATGGCCGGCTCGACCGCGCCGATCACGCTGGCGGGCATGCTGGCGGTGCAGAACGCCGAGTTGTTAGCCGGCGTGCTGCTGACCCAGCTGACCAGCCCGGGCATGCCGGTGGTCTACGGCTCGACCTCCACCAACATCGACATGAGATCCGGCGCGCTGTGCATCGGCAGCCCGGAGCTCTCCCAGATGATCGCGGCGCACGCCCAGCTGGCCCGCCATTACGGCCTGCCCTCCCGTAGCGGCGGCGCGCTGACCGACGCCAGCTACCCGGACGCCCAGGCCGGCTTCGAATCGATGATGAGCCTGATGACCACGGTGGACAACGGGATCGACTTCGTGCTGCACAGCGCCGGGATCCTGAGCTCCTACCTGGCCTTCTCCTACGAGAAGTTCGTGCTGGACGACGAGATGTGCGGCTCGGTGCGCCACCTGGCGCGCGGCTTCGAGGTCAACCCCGAGTCGCTGGCCTACGAGGTGGCGGCTGCGGTCGGACCGGGCGGCAACTACCTGATCGAGGACCACACCGTGCGCCACTGCCGGACGATCTTCTGGAAGCCGGCGGTCAGCCAGCGGGAGGGGCTGGAAAGCTGGATGGCCGGGGGCCGGCTCGACGCGGTGGCCCGGGCGCGCCGGCGCTGGCAGCAGCTGGTCGGCGAGCACCAGGACCCGGCAATGGACCCGGGCATCCGCCAGCGGCTGGATGCTTATTTGGATGAACATACTGCGTAATCTGAGAAGAAGCCTGATCTTTTGACCACGAAGGATACCGCTGTCACGAAGGGCACGAAGGAAAAACTAAAACAGCGCTTGGGTTTGAGCAACGCGCTTGTCTCTGACGGTTAACCCCGCAACTCTACGCGCTTTCACGGCCTATTCGTTCCGCGGAACGAATGGAAACGAATAGCAAAAAGTTTTACATAACATATTTTATGGTCACTGCCGCCCGGCATTCACCCCGGGCGGTTTCTTCTTCTAGTAGAAGTCTTCGGCATTTGTTAGTTACGCTGTCAGTAGCCGCGACTCAAGTGCTGGGAAATGGCATTTATCCATTCAACTGCGTAAAAGTAGCAGGCTGTAGAAAAAGTATCGGCTGGAGTTAATGGCGGCTGAAGGGCGTGAACTCGCGCACAAAACGGACAAAACCCCGATTGAATTTGATCCAAATTTGACGATGCGAACCCAATCGTCCGCGTGCACGAATTATTAGGTAGCAATCTACTTTTTACAAAAATGGTCTCAAAGATGCAGGGAGGGAATTAACTAACCCGATGTGCAAGTTTTTCTAGAACCTTGACAACAAATAGAGACCACCGTTACAAGTGTTAGCCACGACGCAAACACCAACGGAGGTCTCTGCGATGGATATTACCACTTTTATCATTGCTGTCTACTGTCTTGTGGATGACTTTTTGAAAGGACAACGCTTGCGGCAACGTGGACCCCAGCCCACCTTGAGCGACAGTGAGGTTTTGACCATGGAGATCGTGGGCGAATTTCTGGGCATCGATACCGACAGTGGTCTCTTCCGCTATTTTCGCTGGCATTTTGGCGATTGGTTTCCGGCTTTGCACCACATCCATCGCACCACGTTTGTCCGCCAGGCGGCCAAGCTGTGGTCGGTCAAGCAACAATTGTGGTTGAAATTGATTGCCATGGTGGAGCAGGACCCGCTGATCGCCATCACCGATAGTCTGCCGATCCCGGTATGTCGTTTTGCCCGCGCTTATCGCTGTCGTTTGCTGGCCGGCGAGACCGCCTATGGCCGAGACGAAGTTGCCCGGCAGACTTTCTTCGGTCTGCGCACCCATGTGCGCATCAACTTGCCCGGTGTGATCACCGATTTTCGTCTGGCTCCGGCCAATGTGCATGACTTGCAGGTTGCCGAGGACATATTTGAAGGTATCAACGGCTGGGTGCTGGGGGATCGCAACTACTGGAGTCCCCAGTTGCAGGAGCAAGGTCTGGAACAAGGCTTGCTCTGGTTGACGCCTTACAAATCGGCCAAACGAGAGAAGCAACCCTGGCCTACTTGGTTGAGTCATAAGCGCTATTTGATCGACACGGTTTTCAGTCAATTGACGGAGCGGTTCCATGCAAAACGAGTTTGGGCCAGGGATGTCTGGCATTTCTTCTCCCGCTGGTTACGCAAGATCTTGAGCCACACCGTCGCAGTTTTCTTTTGCCAACAACTCGGCTTGCCACCGCTCCACTTTGCCGAGTTGATCACCGATTAAACCTGCACATCGGGTTAACTATTTCAGGGGGCGTATTCTTGAAATATGGGTTAATAGGTATATCAAATACCTCGAACATGAGAGATGCTATTTCGTATAAATCAGTAACATTCACTTGATATTGTGGCAAATTTTCTGTGCCAGGAATATCAATCGGTGTTGGAGATCCAAGTCGCACACTTAGAACATAACCTTTGTCAACTATCAAATCGGGATAACGAATAAGTTCAACTTTATTTAGCTTTTCAATTGTCATATCATATTTTGAAAATCGATTATCCGGAATTTCCGATTTAATTTCTTTCCACAGCTGTTCTAAATTATGACCAATTTTCTTGAGTTCGGCTGAAGACATCCTTTTGGAAAGGATACCCTTTAAAAGCATTTCAATAGCATGATGAAAGAGAGTAACGCCCACGGGAAGGTACATATGTTCCGAGCAATATGCGGCAAGGGCATAGTATTGACTTCCAATGACCAAGAAAGCATCAGTCATTTTCTCTTCACGTGTTGAAGTCATGAATATTTATCTCCCAAGGTTGCAGCCTAACGCCCTCGAACTGATCGGTTGGGGAAAACCTCTACTCCGTCCTTGGGCCAAGAGTGTAAAGCAATTAAGCCAAACTCGCCCCGCATCCCCGGTCCGATCCAGTGAGGTGTTAGGCAGCCTTCTGAGCGTTAGCAATCTCGTAGCTGGAGACCTCACCGCGGGGTCAAACTCCTGGCAGCCGTGCCGCAAACGCGATGATTTGATCTGGATCAGTGCATGGTTCCCCATGCCCGAAGCAGATAACGGATGGCATCAATTCCGCCACCTTGTGCACCGATCGTCGATTCGCTTCTGGATCCCTGGTGATCATTCCATAGAGCTCGCGGAGTCCCCTACGGAATGTCACTGGGCTGCGATTAAAGAGCACATCGCCGAGCACCAGCGCTCGGTCAGATGGTCGCCAGAAGGAAATATGACCAGACGTATGGCCCGGTGTGGCGATGACAGTGAAGTCCGCCACCTGATCTCCTTCCCTAAGAACTCTGGATACGGGATGAGCAGGTCCCACCAGGGGCCGGGTCGCCCTCGCCAGCAAACCTCGGGGTTTCGGGAGCAGTCCCGAGAAATCCCCGGATTCAACCGCCACGCGGTCTTCCTCCCCACAACATAGCGGAATTCCCAGTCTGTCGCAGATCGAATGAGCACCGCCCTGATGGTCGAGATGAGCGTGAGTGAGCGCGACTGCGCTGACTTGATGCCCGGTGAGGGCGCGCAGGACTCGTCGGAATGTGTAGACGGTCCCGCTGTCTACAAGCACGTCTCCGATGAGGAAGACATTGATCAAATCGAAAGGCGGGAGAGAGAGCTGGAATATACCCGGGAAGATCTCTTTGAAGGATGAGGGCAAACGAAACCTCCAAGAGAGGAACCCTATTCAGGGCAACTCGGCCATGGCGCAATCGCGCTCGCCGTACTCGATCTCCACGGTGATGTGGCTCAGCTCGTAAGGCTTGAGCAGATTCTTGATGTCTTCCTTGACGCAGAGGATCTGCTCCCGCGCGATGCCCTCGTCCACCACGACGTGGGTGGTCAGGACGTGATGCTCGCCGTCCAAGGACCACACGTGCGTGTGGTGGCTGGACTTGACGTTGTCCACCTGGTTGATCTCGGCCTCGATGTAGTCCACGTCGATGTGCTCCGGGACGCCTTGCAGGAAGAGCGACAGCGTCTTGCGCATATTTCTGAAGACGTTGAAGAGCACGTAAGCGGTGATCAAAATGGAAAGGGCGGGGTCCAAGACCTGGATGTCGGTGAACAAGAGGACGACGGCGACGATCAGGACGGCGATCCAGCCGAGCACGTCCTCCAGCAGGTGCCAGGCGACCACCTGGGCGTTGAGCGTTTTGCTGCCGCGCAGGCGCAGGACCGCCGCGCCGTTAGCGGCGATGCCAATCAGGGCGAAGACGATCATCCCCGGCGCGTTGGAGGGCTCCGGTTTGAACAGCCGAGGGATGGCTTCGCTGAGCACGAAGATCGCTCCCACGATCAACACGATCGTGTTGACCAACGCGCCGAGCAGCGAAAAGCGGCGGTAGCCGTAGGAAAAGCGCTTGTCCCGCTCGCGCTGGGCGTAGCGGTCCAGCAGCCAGGCCAGCCCCAAGGAGAGACTGTCGCCCAGATCGTGGATCGCGTCGGAAAGGATCGCCACGCTGTTGGTCCACAGGCCGCCGAAGATCTCGAGCAGGGTGAATCCCAGGTTGAGGTAGAAGGCCATCTGGATGTTGCTGGATGAGTCGTGCGTGTGTTCGTGGGTGTGCTGGTGGGCCTGATCCACTAAATGCTCCAATAAAATGAAATTCTGCAACGACATTATACGCTAACCCCTGTCCCCTGAGGGGGGGTAACCTGAATTTCACCCCCAGTTTTGTTTATAGAACACTTGTACTAATTTTGATTTTGTTGTAAGATACGTGCGGGCCAATTAAAGACATCCGGCGTCGTAGGAACGCTCCTCGTGGGCATCTCGGCGCCGGTTTGGCTTTAACGGAGCCGGAAGATCGATCTCCTGGGGCGCGCTCGACCCGAGCCCGGCAGGCGTACATGCTGCTTGCGATGATGATGCTTTGTACAGCGCACGCCAACCCGGAACGGAAAGCGAGGCGCCTTCGGGAGTACGTCTCCAAACTCCACCGTTGGATGTTAGGCCCTTGGTGGGGGCCTGGCCCAACCCCCACCACCACGACTACCGTACTGGAGGCATCATGAACCTGGAAGGATTTACCGTAGACGCCGGCACCCTGCTGGTGCTGGTCTTTGGCCTGGTCGAGTTCGCCAAGCAGCTCGGCGCGCAGGGCAAGGGCCTGCGGGTCCTGTCCATGGGCATCGGGGTGCTGCTGGCGGCGGCCTTCCGCCTGCGGGAGATCTACCCGGCCCTGGCCCTGTGGATCGACCTGGGTTTTTTCGGGCTGGCCGCGGGACTGGCTGCATCGGGCGTGTTTGGCTTTTTGAATCAGCGTTTGCCCGCTGCGGGTGACTCGGCCCAAACCATCCCCTCAGACCCGAAATTTCGCTACCCGGGCAAATAAGTGGAGGTAATCGATGACCGCGGATGAGAAAAGACGGCGGAAGCCGCGCAAGAGGGACGGCGGCGACGACCGTGAAACGGAGCAGGGGTTCTACGCAGAGGAATACAGCTCGCGAGAGCGGGAAGCGCTGGAAGCTGCGCTGGCGGTTGGGCTTTACGACGAGATCGCCATGCTGCGCGTGATCATGCGACGAGTGCTGGCGCTGGGGGAGGGGGTGGAGGACCTGGAAAAAGCCAGGCGCTTGCTGGCGACGATGAGCGCAGCCTCGGCCCGTTTGGCGGGGATGATCAAGACTCAAAAGGAACTCGGCGGCGATGAGGACCAGCTCGGCCGGGCGCTCTCCGAGACCATCGATGCGCTGTTGGAGGAACTGAAAGGCGACGGAGATGCGACCTGATTGCCCTTATCGAGGCGAGCTGCTCGCGCCGGCGCGGAACCACGCGCTGATCCGGGCGCGCAACCGTCTGCGCCGGCAGCTGCGCGGCTGCGCACGCTGCCGGAGGGGGAGCGCCTGCCGGGTCCAGGCTCGCTGGCGCGCGGAAGTGGATGCGGCCGTCGACAGGCTGCACGACGAATGGGGTTTGAGTCGGTGAGCGCCGACGAATTCCCCGGGACCGACGCCGCCGTCCTGGCCGAGCAGCTCAAACGCATGGTCGCGGCCCTGCGTTTTGAGCTCAACACGCTGCAGCAGCTGCAGGCCCACGAACGCGAGCTGGTCGATCTGCGCCTGAAGAACCTGGAAGCTCGGGCGGTCGATCAGGAGGCGCGCCTCCGCAACGCTACGGACGGCGTCGCCCAGTTCAAGATGTTCGCCGGTTTGGCCGGCGGGGGCTCGACGATCCTGTCCGTGATAGCCCTGCTGAAAGCGTTCTTCGGTGTTTGAGCGCGGCAGGCGAGCGAGGTTGAATGCTGGATCTACCCGGTATGTTGGATTTCTCCATGAGGGATATCGCCCATTTCTGCGCTTTGGTCCCCGGATCTCGGCTGCGCCGCTACCAGCTGGAGGTCGCCCGGAGGATCAGCAGTGCGGTAATCGGGCGCGCAGGCGGCAGCTTTGTAGTCGTCTTCCCGCGGCAGTCCGGAAAGAACGAACTGCAAGCCCACTTAGAAGCTTATTTGCTGGTGTTTTTCTTCAGGGGAGGCGAGCTGGTCAAAGCTTCTCCGACCTGGAAGCCGCAATCGCTGAATGCTATGCGGCGATTGGAGCGCGTGCTTTCCCGCAACCTCCTGACTCGACGGCGCTGGCGCAAAGAACAGGGCTACGTCTACCGCGATGGGCAGGCGCGCCTGTACTTCCTCTCCGGCGCGCCTTCTGCAAACGTGGTGGGCGCGACCGCGAACGTCTTGCTCGAGTGCGACGAAGCTCAGGACGTCTCGCCCTCGAAGTGGGACAAAGATTTTTTACCGATGGCAGCTTCGACGAACGCCGTGCGAGTCTATTGGGGGACTATGTGGACTTCTAAGACTTTGCTGGCGCGTGAACTGCGCGCCGCGAGGCAGGCGGAGGAGAAGGACGGTCGCCGGCGCGTGTGGGTTTTGACTGCTGAGGACGTGGCCGCGGAGGTTCCGGCTTACGGTCAGTTCGTGGCGGAGCAGCTGAGGAAACTCGGCAGGAATCATCCCCTGATGAAGACTCAATACTTCTCGGAAGAGATCGACGCCGAAGGGGGCATGTTCGATGCCCGCCGCGTGGCGCTCATGCGTGGCACTCACAAGCTATTAACTCAGCCGGAGGCGGGCAAAGTCTACGCCATGACCTTGGACGTCGCCGGCGAGGATGAGGCGGCGCAGGATGCCGCCGCGGCGCTGGAAGGTTCCGGCGGACACAAGACGTCCGGAATGCGCAACCCTGGCAGAGACAGCACGGCTCTTACTATCTTCGAGGTGGACCTGTCCACGCTCGAAGATGCGCTGATCAGCGCTCCGACCTATCGGGTCGTCTTTCGTTCTGTCTGGACCGGCGTAAAGCACACAACGATCTACGGTCAGATCCGGAAGCTGGCGGAGACTTGGCGGGTGCAAGCGATCGTCGTCGATGCGACTGGCGTCGGGGCTGGCCTGGCTTCGTTCTTGGACAAGGCTTTCCCAGGCAAGGTTGAACCGTTTGTATTTACAGGCAAGAGCAAGAGCGATCTAGGCTGGGGGTTCCTGGCTGTGGTTGAGACTGGTCGCTATGCTGAACCGGATCTGCAAAAAACTCAGATTCAGGCGAAGCCGGGGGCTTCGCCACATGATCCATGGATTACTTTTTGGCAGCAAGTCGCCCAGGCGCAAGCGGAAGTTCTGGACGGTCCTAATAAGCTCATGCGTTGGGGCGTTCCGGATGGAACGCGCGTCGATGGCGAATTGGTGCATGACGACGTCTTGATTTCGTCGGCGCTGTGTTCGGTGTTGGATGATCGGGGTTGGGCTGTGACCGGCTCGCCGGTGATCGTGCGCGGTGTGGATCCGTTGGAGGCTTTAAGTCGTGGCTTCTAAGGTTCGGGCAGGGACAAGCCCAGCCCTTACGTCTTGGCTACTTCGCCGCCGCCCGGGCTGGCCAATTGGAGATTTCACCCTCACCTAACCTATCCCGGCAGCTCTGCGAGTTGCGTTAGGGAGAGGGATCGTAAGCCCGATGGCGGTATCCGGTTTTACAGGGAGCGTAGTATGAGCGTATGGGAAAAGGAAAGGGGGCTGCGGGGGGTGGTTGTTCGGTTTGCGGAACGAATGCTTGAAAGCCCGAAGGGCTTTCTTAAGCGAACCTTCGGTTCGCTACTTGAGCTGGTTATTCGTCGCCGGGTGGATCTTGCGGTGGCCGCGATGGACTGGCCTGGGGACCGGCTGATTAGCCGTGACACTTACCCGCGGGACCGGCATGACTTCGACCGGATGGAAGTTCTTAAGGATGCGCTCGAAGCCTGGCGGGTCAATCCCCTGGCGCGGCGTATCGTCGAGCTCACTTCTCAATACGTCGTGGGCGGTGGTGTGAACGTCGAGACTAAGCACGAACGCACTAATAAATTTCTGCAGCGCTTTTGGGATCACCGGCTTAATCGAATGGCGATCCGCACCTTCGAGTGGAGCGATGAGCTCTCTAGGGCTGGCGACTTGTTTGTGACGTTGGCTACGGATGCGGGGGGTATGTCTTACGTTCGAGCGGTTCCGGCTGCTGACATCCTGGAGATCGAAACCAAAGAGAACGACATAGAGCAAGAGTTGGTGTTTTGGGAACGGCCTCGGCAGGATGGGAAGGATCTGATTGGTCCGTATGGCTTAGCCGGTCGGCGCTGGTCTGCTTACGATGAGTCAAGCGATGGGCCTGGTCCTGACGGTGGGTTTGAACCTGTAATGCTCCACTATGCAATTAACAAGCCGGTGGGCGCCAAGTTCGGAGAGTCTGACCTGGCTCCGCTCCTGCGCTGGCTGGCTCGATATGCTAACTGGCTGGAAGATCGGGTTCGGTTGAACCGCTTCCGGAATACCTTTCTCTTTTGGGTCAAGGCGCAGTTCAACTCGAAAGAGGA
>CAYNWK010000074.1:0-20911 GCA_964400875.1 uncultured Anaerolineaceae bacterium
GGCTGTGACACGCTGTTCTCGTCCCTGTTCATGTTGAGTCGTTCTTATTTCTTTACTGGACTCTGGCGAAACATGAGTAAATTGAACATGGGAAGCCTCCTGAGTAGAATGGCTAAAAGCCAAACTACCGGTTCCAACAGGAGGTCATCCCATGCTCACTCGTATTTTACACAATTCTCTGCAATTATGCGCCTTTTTCGATCAACTCAACCTCGAACTCTATCAGCCCCAGCGTCGCCATATTCTCAATATGGCCGATGCGCTGTTGGTCTACGAGGACGAGAAGACCATCGCAGCCTTGCAGAGGCAATTCGTAGAAGCGCCCGATGCTTCGAATATGGCCGACTTTCTGCGCATCAGCCCATGGCAGGCAAACGAGGTACGAGCAGCGCTGCGAGCACATCAAGTCACCTGGCTAATCGAGGAGGCCGAGCGAACAGGAGCACCCAAAATCATCTACATCAACATCGACGACTCGTTAGGCGAGAAAGACAAAGGTACTCGCCATTTGGAGCCGGTAGACTGGCACTTCGATCACAGCGAAAGCACCCGAAGCAAACCACGTTTCAAGAATGCATTCTGCTTTGTGGTCTGTACCCTGCGAGTTGGTCAAAACGTAGCCACCGTCGATTTGCAGCTTTATCTGCGGGAAAGGACAGTGCGTCGGCTCAATCGGAAACGACCCAAAGAAGAGCGCATTCCGTTTCGCAGCAAATACCGCATCGCCCGTCAGATCCTGGAAGCCTTGCGCCCGCTCTTACCCAAAGGCTGGCAAGTGTATGTGCAATTCGACAGTTGGTACGCTTCCAAAAAACTGATCAAGTATGTCCACCGCCAACGATGGCACCTCACCTGTGGGCTCAAGTGCAACCGCAAACTCGACGGCGAACGCCTCGACAAACACGCCCAGGCATTCAGGCACCGGTGGTACACGCGGGTCAGCGTGACCACTGCGGACGAAGAAAAACGAACTTACTATGTGCGACGGCGAGACGGCCGTTTAGCCGATGTTCCCTTCGACGTCCGTGTTTATTTCTCGAAAAGGCACCCCAGGGAGAAATCCCCGGCGTACATCGCATGTACGGATCTCGCTTGCTCGGCCAAACAAGCCTTGCAAGGATACACCTGGCGTTGGTCATGCGAAACCGTCAACTTCTACTTGAAGACCCAGGCAGGACTGGAAGACTTCCGCGTCCAGTCCTACGAAGCGGTGGACAGATACATCGTCGTCGTTCATTTAGCCTGGGCTTACGTCGAGCAGCGTTTCGCTCAGGAGCGTTCCGCCCAGATCAAGACTTACGGCGACATTATCCGGCGGCATCGGGACGAGCACGCCATCGACTGGCTGACCGGAGCTATCCAAATGGCGATCGATACTGGCGATGCCCAATTAGTGCTCCAGCGTTTCTTGCGTTTGGAAACACTACCGGCTTAGTCCCTGATCATCCGCCCTCGTGTGCATCTTCCGGGTTTATGTCAATATCTAGCCCCGGTTGTTCCCACACGCCTCCACACGGTCAATTTGCGCCCGCTTTTTTTTGATGTTAAGGTATTTTTCGCCAATGTCCAGTAACAAGTATAGGTCATCATGCCATCGTTGGCTATGGTGCCACTTACGTGCCCACCCGGATCATAAATGGTTTCGCTACGCACATTTTCGTCAGGGTAGTCCGGATTGTAAGTGGGTGGAGAAGGTTCTGCGATAGTCTGGCCGGTCAGGTTGCGCACAACCAGGTAAGGCTGCTCGAGATCGTCGTAATAGGTACGGGTGATACGTTCTAGGGGATCGATGGTAGCAATAGATTTGCCATCCGCGTCGTAAATTGTCTCGGTACGTACATTGCGATTAGGGAAGTTCGGATCGAATGCCGGAGGTGTGGGATTCTCAATAGTCTGGCCGGTCAGGTTGCGCACGACAACAGTAGGACGGCCATACGTGTCATAGTAGGTACGCGTAACGATCCCGGCCGGGTCAACTGTGGCGATCAATTGGCCTCCCTGATCATAGACAAAATCGGTGCGGATATTTTGATCCGTGTAGGCTGGATTGTAGTTGGGAGGGGTTTCCGTCTCAATCGCCTGACCAACCAGGTTCTGTATAACTGTCTCCGGGCGGTTGAGGGAATCATAATAGGTGCGCGAGATCTTTCCAAGTGTGTCTATTGGGGCAATGATGTTGCCATTTTTGTCGTAGACCGTGTCGCTGCGTACATTGTTATCTGGATAGGAAGGATTATAGTTGGGAGGGCTTGGGTCTTCAATTGACTGGCCGGTCAGGTTTTGTACCACCGTAACTGGTCTATTAAGGGAATCGTAGTAGGTGCGCGTGGTGTACCCCAATGGATCAATCGTTGCAATTAAGTTACCCGTTGGGTCGTAAACGGTCTCAATAAGGAGGTTGTGGTCAGGGAAGTTCGGATCGTATGCCGGTGGATTCGTGACATCGATAGACTGCCCAACCAGGTTACTTACCACATATTCCTGTCGGTTGAGAGAGTCATAATAGGTACGAGTAACGATTCCCAGGGGGTCTATCATGGCGATAACGTTGCCGGCTTCATCATAAACGGTGTCGCTGCGTACGTTTTGATCTGGGTAGGCTGGATTATAGTTGGGAGGGCTTGGGTCTTCAATTGACTGGCCGGTCAGGTTATGCACCACCGTCACAAGACGATTGTTGGTATCGTAATACGTTCTGCTGATTAGCCCTGTAGGGTCAATCGTTGCGATACGATTACCATGCAGATCATACACCGTGGTATTGATCCGGTCATAGCGCGGATCTACACTGGGCTGGTAGTTCACCGCGTCACAAGGATCTTCTTGCGGAGAACTGCCATCGCCGCTGCCATTCGAAACGCTGCGGATCACTTGGCCGGAGGCGTCATAACACGTCCAGTTCGATTGGCCGTTCGGGTTGACGACCGTGATCAACCGCCCTAAATCGTCATATTCAAAAGTGGTCGTGCGATCGGCAATATCTGTCACCGAAGCACGCTGGCCGTATTGGTCATAGGTATACGAAGTATCGCGGCCAAGAGGATCGGTAACTGTCTTGAGCAAGCCGGCCGGTTGAGGGTAATCCCCAGTAGTGGTGTACTCGTAAACAGTAGTATTCGAAATTGCGTCCGTACTGCTAATGAGCAGTGTCCCGTCGTAATCATAAGTCGTCAGATAGTCCAGAGGGTCAATTACAGCAGTCAAATTATTCAAACTGTCATAGCTCATATCCGTCTGGCCAGCAGCAGCGTCGATCACCTGTAGCAGATTAGCGCCATCTGCACTCCATTCGAGTTGAGTGGCATGTGTATTCGCGTCCGTCAGTGTCTCTATACGATAGTTATCATCGTATGTTTTTTCGCTTGTACCACCCTGGCTGTCTAGCTGGCCTTCAAAGACATTAAGCGAATTGTACTCGTGCGTTATCTGGTTGCCGAGAGCGTCGGTGACTACGTTAATCCCGTTGTCGTAGGTAATCTCAAGCACCAATGTTCCGGTTCCATCATATTGCTGGTAGGCGCGGCCCAGTTCGTCGTATTCTGTGTGCACGGCGATCACATCTCCGGGATCCGTTATCAACCTCAGGCGGTGCTGGTCGTCGTAGGTGTAAATCCATAGCTGATCCAGCACGTCGGTGAAGGTCGATAAATCACCGGCTGTGTCGTAACCAAAGCTAACATCGCGCCCTGTGTGATCGGCCACACGACTAAGCCGGCCTTGAGGGTCATAATCGAAATCCAGGAAGCGCTGTCCTGTATCATCCGTAATGAGGTCTAATCGTCCGCTGGCATACGTATATGTCCAGCCATGTCCTTGAGCGTCTTTCCAGGCGAGCACTTCACCTTGTTCGTTGAAGGTGTATACGCGCTGTGAAGGGTCGGTTAGCTCAAAGAGCCCGGAATCAAATACGAGAGAGCTTACTACTCCCGGTGTGGCTGTATAAGTTCCGTTGCCGTTGTCGAGGAATCTATATTGATTAGCTGAATGAGCCTTGAACAAAACGTATCCTTCTTGACCGCCAGGATCATCCGATAATATCAGCCTCGTGTCATGATTATGCGTCCAGCCATACCCTAAGGTCGTTGTATAAATATCCGTGGCCTGTGAAGAATACGTCCGCTGAAAGGCAAGCATGCCTGCCGAAGTGGCAAAGGATAGCTCTTCAACACTATCGAAGTATCCACCGTTGCGTGTATTGATGGGGTCCCCAGCGTAACCTTGAGTTTGGGCCAAGATCGCAGGGCACTCCCGCTGATCGTAGTCCTCTCCAGAATCATTACCACACGAGGATCGCGTGGAAGGATCAAAGACTTCCGTAGTATATCCCAATAAAAATTTTGTCACAAAAGCCCCGCCGAATGTCTGGTAGGCATCTGGTGTTAGCGGGAAATCTCCAGAATTCGTCCATCCGGTGACATAAATCAAGTTCTCATCATCAACAGTTAACCCGTACCCTATCTCGTCGCCTTCTCCACCCAGGAGGGTAGAATATATGATTCCGTCTCCTGTAGAATTCTCCTTAACGACAAAGACATCGCGTGGACCGATGAGTGTTTGTTGAAAAGCATCGGGGGTTACCGGAAAGTCAGAAGATCTTGAAAAACCGGTGACATGAGCCTGACCCTCGGTGTTGACAGCAACATCGAGACCAATATCATCATAAGCGCCGCCTAACCGTAGGGAATAACTCAAGTTACTACCGTCTGGAGACACCTTGACCAAAAAAGTGTCCCACCCACCATAAGAACCGGCAGCCCCAGGGAAGTCTGTTGATGTGGTGCTACCAGTCACATATGCCGCACCGAGGGTGTCAATTGCGATTGCACAGGTCTCGAAACAGTCATCACCGCTTCCACCGAGAAAGGTGGAATACACCAGATCACTGCCGTCCGGTGTCATTTTCAGCACAAAGGCGTCCTCACCTCCGTTGTAACTAGTATCAAATGAATCAGTTGTAATGGGAAAATCACTTGAAAAGGTGGTCCCCGTAATGAAGATATACCCATCTGTGTCCATCGTTGCCGTGCACTCGTATAAACCAACACCGATTTCACAATCGGAACTGCTTCCACCTAAAAAGGTGGAAAACATTAGGCCACTTCCATCTGCAGTGAACTTGGTCACAAAACCATCCCAATAACCGTCTCGTGTTGAATCGAACGCTCCGCTCGTGACAGGAAAGTCGCTAGAGGACGTATGTCCGACTACTAAAGCCTCCCCGCTAGAAGCGACCGAGATGCTGAATCCGTGCTCACCATCAGTGCCGCCCAGGTATGTGGAATACTCCAAGGCTGTCCCAGTGGAGTTTAACTTGGTCACGAAAGCATCTGAAGTAGAGTAGACCGTATCCCAAGCATTTATCGTGGTCGGGAAATCGTCCGAAAAAGTTCGCCCAGTAACATAAGCTGAGCCTGCAACGTCAACTGCGATATTTCCTCTGGAGTCATCCTCGCTGCCTCCCAGGTAAGTAGAATACTCTAGTTGGCTGCCATCAGCGCTCAGTTTGGTTACAAACACATCCATAATGCCATGGTGTGCGTCCTGGAAAACTCCAGGTGTGGTAGGAAAATCAGTCGAGAATGTCCAACCAGAAACCTACATGGAACCGGTGTCGTCCACAACAATCCCCCTACCCTCCTCTCCCCATTGTTGCCCCCCTAGAAGAGTTGAGAATAATATGTCTTGCGTGATGGTCGACGACATCAGTTCCAAGGGTGTCTCAGTAACGGATGAGTCTGTCAAATTTAGCGGATTGGTCGAGTTTTCTTCTAATGCAGACGCTGGAGTATCTTTCAATTTGGACACAGACTCCGGGGAGAGGATTATCAGTTCAGTATTGGCCACCTCCATTGGTTGTGGCTTGATTGCAGAGGTGGTATCGCCACGGACGACAGGCAAGGCCGGTATTATGATATCCCTGATTTCTGTTGCGAAGCGCAGCGAGTTTCCCTCAAGCGCTAGTCCCTTGGCTCCCTCAACTTGTAGACGAATACCTTCCTGCACCGCTAGACTTCCTTCTTCGGTGAGGCGCTCTGCATCTTCTACAACCAGTCGCCACGACCACTGACTATCCAAACCGGTAATCTCAAGATCCATACCGGGGTAGAGGTCACGAAACCGTACTCCGCTCCAAACAGGCACGTCAGGGTACCACTGACTAGAATCATTCCCTAGGAAGTATGAGACCGTCGTCTCCAAAGGGTCGATTCCTTCGACTTCAGCTTCTAAATTTGCACCTACGAATTGGAGACGAAGATGGACCCCTTTGCGAGGTTCAGGTCTCTCGTTTTCAATCCCTACCCTCTCAGAACCAAGGGTAGGCCCCGGTGATTCCATTAGATCCAGGCTCGGGGAATCATCCTGCTCAAAATAAGTTATCCATATTTCACTTTGACTGAGAAGAACAGTGCCCATCGCTCCTTGAACTGCGAACTCGGCCTTAGAGTCGAATTGTCCTACATTCTCGATGAACATCAAAGAAGCGCCAGGAGTTGAATTCTGATCAACGGATTGTGTATCCATACCTGGTTGAGGACGCTCCCCCACACGGGGTTGGGCGCGCGAGATTGTCGGGCGTTGGGATGTGGCAGGAGCAGCATACTTGGAGTTGGACCACGGCCGCCCTGACAAATCATAAATCGCTTCTCCGGGTTCTGAGAGTCTTGGAGAATTGCTGGGCAGATTTGGCACGATCATTGAGAACATGATCAAGATATTCAGTAGCTGCATGCGAAGAATGGGGAATCTGGCGCTTAAGTGTTTATAGGACAGGCGTTGATTGATCACAGCAGACCTCCAATAGACCACCACGATTGGACGAGCCAATTAATCAACAGGTGGAAACCTGATGATCTATTATTTTTGCCAAGTCGCAGTACGTAATCAATTACCCGTTGACCGGGTAAATTGCACACCGCCCCAAAATTTCCATCCCTATAGTCTTGCCTTATGTGAAGTTTTGCACAATTAACTAAAAATCTCTATCCCCCTTTGGTACCAATAATTTTATTACTGGCTCTCCAAATTTAGAAACTCACATCAATCTACGTTCATGTCTTTGTAAAAGTGTAAATACACCTGCGCTTTGCCGAAAAGTGGCAGAACCGCAAAGCTTAGTATTGGGATCAGGGGGAATTAGCCAGGAGAAGCTCTCTGACTTTTTCAGCGGACTCGAGCCTCAGCGCGCGCTCGGCCAGCTGTCGGGCGACCTCCAGGGTGATCCCCCGGATGGCGGCTTTTACCGGGGGGATATTGGGCGCGCTCATGCTCAGCTCGTCCAGGCCCAGGCCGACCAGTAAGGGCGCAGCCTGGGCGTTCCCGGCCAGTTCCCCGCACAACCCGGCCCAGATCCCAGCTTCGTGTGCGGCCTTCACGGCGCTCTCGATCATACGAAGCACTGCCGGTTGCAGCGCGTCCGCCAGGGCGGCAACCCGGCTGTTGCCGCGGTCCGCGGCCATGACGTACTGGGTCAGGTCGTTGCTGCCGATGCTGAAGAAGTCCGCTTCACTCGCCAGCCTGTCGGCGGTCGCCGCTGCGGAGGGCACTTCGATCATGATGCCCACTTCCATTTCGAGGTCGTAGGCCTCGCCGGCGGCGTCCAGCTCGGCCTGCGCTTCGATGAGCGCGGTTTTGGCCGCGCGCAGCTCGGCCAGGCTACCGATCATGGGGAACATCAGCTTGAGGTTGCGCCCCGGACTGGCCCGCAAGATAGCCCGTAGTTGGGTTTTGAAGAGCGCCGGGTGTTCCAGGCAGAAGCGGATGCCCCGCTGGCCCAGGAACGGGTTGTCTTCTTCCCCCAAATCGATATAGGGCAGAGGCTTGTCCCCGCCCACATCCAACGTGCGGATGACCAGCGGACGCTGGCCCATGGCGTCCGCTGCACGCCGGTAGGCGTTTAACTGTTCCGTCTCGTCCGGCGCGTCGTCCCGGTCCATGAACAGGAACTCGGTGCGGAACAGCCCCACCCCTTCCGCACCGTAATCCAAAGCCACCTCGGCGTCGTGCGGTCCGCCAATGTTAGCGGCGATCTCGATCCGTGCGCCGTCCCGGGTGACCGCTGGTTGGTGGGCCGCGGACTTGGATTCTTCCCGCGCACGCAGCCACGCCTCCCGCTGCGCGGTCAGTTTCTCTAGCGTCTCCGGGTCCGGTTGCAGCCAGACCAGCCCGGCGCCGCCGTCCAGCGCGATGGTGCGCCCGGCGGTCGCCTCGCTCAGGGGCGCATCGAGGCCTACCACGGCCGGTATGCCCAGAGCCCGGGCCAGGATGGCGCTGTGAGAGGTCGCGCCGCCCAGCTCGGTGCAGATCCCCAGCACCTGCGCCGGGTCGAGTTGGGCCGTATCCGAAGGGGTCAGCTCCCGAGCCAAAAGAATAGAGGGTTCGCTGAGAACCAGCTCTGGACGGGCGACCGCCATCAAGTGGCCCAGGACGCGCTGTCCCACGTCGAGCACGTCGGCGGCGCGCCCGCGCTGGTACTCGTCCTCCAGGGCCTCGTAATCGGCGACGATTTTTTGCACGGCCTGCTGCCAGGCCGCCTCGGCGTTTAACCTGCCGCTGAAGATATTCCCCCGGGCTGCTCCCAGCATTTCCGGGTCGCTGAGAAACAGCTGGTGGGCCTCGAAGATCGCTGCTTCCTCCGGCCCGGCCCGCCTGGCGGCTCTGGCCTGCAGCTGCGCGAGCTCCTCTCGGGCCGCGGCCAATGCGCCTTCCAGGCGCGCCTGTTCAGCCTCCGGGTCGTCGCTCTCATGGGCGACGACCTCAGGCAGGCAGGCCCGGTAATGGTGCGCCGGGCCGATGGCGACGCCGGGGGAGGCCGGCATGCCGGCGAGAGCTCCCTGCGCTGTTATTTTCTGGGCAGCCGCTGTCAAGGGTAGTGCGCTTTCCGCCTCGGCGGCGGTTTCGGGCGGGTCGCCAAAATTGTCCCCGGCGAGCGCCTGGATCGCTGCCAGGGCTTCAGACGCGTCCGGACCCGAGGCGGAGAGCAGGATCTCGTCGCCCTGGCGGACGCCCAGGGTGGCGACCTGGTTGATGCTCTTGGCGTTCGCGGTTTTGGCGCCCTTGCTGACCTGGACCTGCGCCTGGTAGCGGCTGGCAGTCCTGACGAAACGGGCCGCCGGGCGGGCGTGCAGCCCCAATTTATTCTGCACCGTGAGGCGCAGGTCCAGGGCTGGCTCGCTGGAAGAGGCCGCCGGTGCAACGGTTTCGGCGGGCTGCTCGGGCTCCCCCGGGCCGAACTGCGCTTCCTTGGCGGATCCCGCGGCGCGGGCCTCACCCATGACCTGCTGGATGTCTCCACCCGCCGAGGCCTGCACGGCGGCCGACATGGCGCCTTCGACGAAGGGCGCCGGGCACAGGTGGACGTGCTCCTGCTGTTCTGGGCTGAGAAATTCCAGGGCCATTTCGGCGCTCAGGAAGGCGCTGCCCAGATCCATCAGCACCACGACGCCGTCCGGGCTGTAAACCGACTCGATAGCGGCCTGCACCTTGAAGGCGTCCGTGCCGATGGGGTTTTCAGGGTCGTCGATGCCGCCGGCGGCGGCGATGGGCACCTGCCCCTGCACCATCTGATCGATCAGCTGGCGCAGACCTTCGGCCAGACCGGCGCTGTGCGAGACCAGGACGATGGAGACCATGGCTGTATCTAAAGGAGAAAATTGCGCGGGAATAGAAGCGGAAAGGCGCTCAGCCGGCCGAGTCCTCGAGGGTATCGAGCAGGGCCTTGAGGATCAGGTAGGTGGAGGTCGCGCCAGGGTCCTGGTGGCCGATACTGCGTTCGCCCAGGTAGCTGGCCCGGCCTTTCTTGGCCTGCAGCGGGATGGTGTCCTTCATGCCCTGCTCGGCGGCGGCTACCATTTTCTGCATAGCGCTGACCGTGTCCTCTCCGTCGTCGAGCGCGCTGCGCATCGCCTCCAGCGCCGGCGCCCAGGCATCGATCATCGTTTTGTCGCCCGGTTGGGCGCGGCCCCGCTGCACGACGCCCTCATAGCCGGCCTGCAGCAAGTTTAAGAGATCTTCACCACTCAAGGCTTCCTTCGAGGTTACTGCGCCGCCGCTGCGCATGTAAAACGTGCCGTAGAGCGGTCCGCTGGCGCCGCCCACACTGGAAATGAGCGCCATCCCGGTCGATTTCAAAATATCCCCGATATCTTTATCCGAGAAACCGTCCAGTTTTTCCAGGACTTTCTTGAAGCCGCGGTTCATGTTAATGCCGTGGTCGGCATCCCCGATAGGCGAGTCAAGCTCGGTGAGGTAGGTCTTGTTCTCCTCCAGGACGGCCGCGGTACTTTTGATCCATTGGACGATCTGCTCTTTTGAAACAGTCATGGTTTCGTTCTCCCAATCGAAAGGGAGATTGGAGACGACCCATCTACGTAGGTCGGCCCCAATCTCCACGGGTCAAGCGGATGGTTACATGCCCCAGCGCAGGCCGGGGGTCTTCACCGGCGCATCCCAGAACTTAAGGATCTCGTCGTCGGTCTTGAGCAGGGTGATCGAATCGCCCTGCATATCCAGCGAGGTGATGTACGGGCCGATCAGGTTGCGCACGATGGTCAGGCCCTTGGATTCGCAGACTTCGGCCAGTTTTCGATAGACGGCGTACAGCTCGGAGACCGGCGTGCCGCCCATGCTGTTGACGAAAGCGATCACCTTGTCGCCCGACTTGAAGGGCTGGTCGGTGAGCTCTTTGTCAACCCATTCGGCGCTATCGTTATCCCATTCGCGCACGGTGCGGGTGTAAGGGCCGTCTTCGATGATGCGCAGGGCCATGTACTCGGTGATCTCGTCGGCGGACTTGATCTTGGTGCGCTCCATGCCCGGCTCGCCGTGGATGCCGATGCCCAGTTCGATCTCATCGTCACCCAGCTCGAAGGTGGGTTTGCCGGCCGCGGGGACGGTGCAGGAAGTGAGCGCCATACCCATAGAGCGCCCGTTTTGGTTGACCCTGCGGCACAGATCGGCGCATTTTTCCAGGCTGAGTCCTGCCTCGACGGCTGCGCCGACGATCTTCTCCGCCAGGACGGTGGTCCCCACCCCACGCCGTCCGGCAGTGTACAGGCTGTCCTTCACGGCGACGTCATCGTCGATCAGGATGTTCTGCACCTTGATCCCGTCAGCGTGGACCAGCTCGGCCGCGGTTTCGAAATTAAGCACGTCGCCGGTGTAATTCTTCACGAGGAAGAGCACACCGGCGTCGCTGGCTGTAGCCTTGGCGCAGTCATACATCTGGTCGGGCGTGGGGGAGGTGAACACCTCGCCGGGACAGGCTCCGGTCAGCATGCCCACGCCGACGAAGCCGCCGTGCATGGGCTCGTGCCCGCTGCCTCCACCCGAGATGAACGACACCTTCCCTGGGAGAGGCGCGTCAGCCCGGTATAAGTACTTGGGATCGAGGTTGATTTTGATTTCGGGATGGGCGATACCCATGCCCTGCAGCTGCTCGTTGACGACATCGTCAACACCGTTGATCAACTTCTTCATTACAGCCTCCTATGTGGGGTAAGAAGGAAAGGGTTAGATAGTCCTATTATACGATTTAATTCACCAGATTCGAGGGTGATCGCGCGAAATTTGGATTGTTTTAGATTGACTTATTCACTTAAGGAGGAGTTGGGGGTGTTATCGCGGGCGCATCCCGCCATAACACCCCCCAGTCCCCCCGTGAACTGCGAACTTCTATTTAATTTATCAGCGAAATCCCGCGTCATCCGCGTTCCCATTCATCCCTGCTGATGGTGCGCCCTTCCAGGCGAGCCTGGTCGGCGGCGAAGGCCATCAGGTGGCTTTCCAGGGCCTGTTCCGCCAGGGTCAGCCCGAGCTGGGTGGCAGTTTCTCCTGAGCCGGGCGCCGGGCGGGCTCGTAAGCTGCGGACGAAGGCGGCCATCAAGCCCTGATCGCCGCCGCCGTGCCCGGAGGCTGCGCTGGAACTGGTGTCATAGCGCCTACGCCGCCCCGAGCGGTGCTCGCGCAGCTCGATCCAGGCGCCGCCCAGGCCAAACCGAGCGTACAGGGCGCCGCGCGAGCCTTCGATGCGCGTGGTGCGCCCCTCGACGTTGGAATGCCCATGCATGGTCAGCGTCACGGATAAACCCCCCTCGAACTGCATGCTGACCACCTGGTGGTCTACCACGTCGTTGTCACAGTGATAGACGCAGCGCCCGTAGGGACCGCGCTCGAGCGCGGCAGTCAGGTTTTCGATGGTCGGGTCCGCGGCGACCACGGAGCGCGGCCAGCCGCGATAGTCGCTGGCTTCCCGCAGCGGGGGCACTATCCTGCTGAGGGCGCGAACCAACCCGGGAGCGCGCGCTTGCAGGCGCGCCACAAGGCGGGTGAAGCCCGTGGCGGTCTCCGCGTACGAGCGCCACAGGGGCAGCAGGTCGATGTAAATGTAGGGGGCGTAGTAAGGGCAGGTCTCGGCGACCGGGCAGCCGTCCAGGCAGTACTGCGGTGCGCCCTGCGGGGCGTTCTCGGGACGGTAGTGGCGCAGGCTGCCGACGCTGCTCATCCGCTCGCAGCGCTGGCCCATGACCCACAGCAGGATGTCGAAGTCGTGACAGCACTTGGCCAGGATCATGGGGCTGCTTTGGCCGCGGTTGGCCCAGTTGCCGCGCACGTAGCTGTGCGCCATGTGCCAGTACGAGACGTTCTCGCGATGGGCCACGTCGACGATCTGGCCGAGCACACCGGAAGCCACGATCTCTCGCATTTTTTTGAAATGCCGGGTGTAGCGCAGCACGTGGGCTACGTGGAGCTGCCGGCCGGAGGCCTCGGCTGCGGCGACCAGCTGGCGGCATTCGGCCGGGCTGGCAGCCATCGGCTTTTCCAGCAGCACGTCGTAGCCGGCTTCCAGCGCCTGCAGGGTGGGGGCGGTATGCTGCCGGTCCTGGGTGCAGATCAAGGCTGCCTGGCCGCGGCGCGGGCCTTGGAGCAGGGGCTCCCAGCTTTCGAAACGACTGCCGATGGGGATCGCGTGCGCGGCCGCGAAACGCTCCCGGCGAACCGGGTCGGGTTCGGCGACGGCGACGAATCGCAGCTCGTCGGGATGCGCCAGGGCGTACGGCCCGTAGGCCTCCGCCCCGCGCTGGCCTGCGCCGATCAACACAGCCTGGATGGGTTCTGGTTCGGTCTTATCCATAGCCATTTAAGGCGTCATTGGGAGGGAGCAAAGCGACCAAAGCGATCTCGCATAGCCGATTCGAGAGATTGCTACGCCCGCCAAAATACGGCGGGCTCGCGCAATGACTCGTTGGCGCTATATCTTCAAATCCTACCATGAAAGAAGTAGGAGCGGGTCGGGATTTCGCGGCCTATGATATGATCTGCGCTGGCCTGTGCCTTCTTTCACGACCCGCTCCCGGGAACTCAACTTGGACCTGCAAGCCGCCCCCTACATCCTGACGCTCGGTTTCCTGTTCGGCTCGACCCTGATCGCCTCGCGCTTTGGGGTGGGGCAGTTCAGCCCGACCACCTACATCTGGCTGCGCCTGCTGATCGCCAGCCTGGGACACGCCGGGGTCTACGCTCTGGGGATCCAGGGCCGCCGCTGGCCGAAGGACGGGCAGCTGTGGGCTCGGGCGGCATTCTATGCGTTGATCGGTACGGCCATTCCGATGACAGCCATCGTCTCGTCTTTGCAGTACCAGTCCAGCGGGGTGACCTCGGTGCTGCTCACCGCGAACCCGGCGATCACAGTCGTCATGGCGCATTTCATCCTGGACGATGAGCGGCTGACCGTGCAAAAAATCGCCGGGGTGGTGCTGGCGTTGGGTGGGGCTTTGCTACTGGCATTGCGCGGCGAGAGCGGGCTGCCAGGCGTGACCGCGGCCAGCCCCATTGGCTACGGGCTGGTGTTTGCGGCGATGATCTTCGGCAGCTCGGCGACCGTTTACGCGCGCAAATACCTGCGCGGCTTCGACGCCGTGGAGGTCGCCAGCGTGCGCATGCTGATCGCCACCTTGATCGTGATGCCGCTGTCGCTGATTTTTGTGGGGTTTGATCTGGGAAGGGTGGACGCCCAAGGATACCTGGCGCTGGGATACGCAGCGCTGGTGGGCACTTTCCTGGGGATGCTGCTGCAGTTCTACACCATCAAGCGCTTCGGTGCGACCGCGGCGGTGCTGTCGCTGTACGTGATTCCGGTATTCGCCGGGATCGGCGGCGTATTTCTACTGGGGGAGACCATCACGACCGGCATGTTGGCCGGGATGGCCCTGATCGCCGGGGGGATCGCCCTGATTACGCGGGCCTGATCGAAGAGACCTGGATTATAATTTGCCTGTCAAGCAAATATATCTTTTACTTACGCGCCTTTGAGCAGGGTCGGGGTGTTGAGGTGGGCGTCCCCCGCCCCAACATCCCTACCTGCCTCGCAAACCGCGTAACTCCCTTTATCGTTAAATCGAGCGCCATCTCCCCGATGCTGGCACAAATTGAATCCTCATTGGCCTATTTTCTCCAGCCCGTAAGGTTTTTACGCGGCTACGAGCTCAAAGATCTACGGCCCGACGCTCTGGCGGGGTTGACGGTCGCCATCGTCCTGCTGCCCCAGGCGATCGCCTACGCCCTGATCGCCGAGCTTCCGCCGCAGATGGGCTTGTATTCGGCAATCGTAGCCGCCATCGTGGGCGCCTTATGGGGATCCTCGAATCAACTGCACACCGGGCCAAGCAACTCGGCTTCTCTGCTGGTGCTGGCTATCTTGCTGCCGCTGGCTGAGCCCGGCACCGGGGCGTTCATCGCAGCCGCCGGGTTGATGGCGGTCATGGTCGGCGTGTTCCGGCTGGTGTTAGGACTGGCCCGCTTGGGGATGCTGGTCAATTTTGTGTCAGATTCGGTGATCATCGGCTTCACCGCCGGTGCCGGCGTGCTGATCACCGCCAACCAGCTGCGCAACCTCTTGCGGCTGGAATTCCGCAGTGAGCCCGGGCTGGTCCAAACGCTCCAGCAGGTGGGAGGGCATATTTCCGAAACGCACTGGCTCACCCTGGCTTTTGGCCTGGGCGTCGTTATGCTGATCGTCGTCCTCCGGCTGGTGAAACCGGATTTACCCGGCCCATTGATCGCCATGGGTACGGCTGCGGCGCTGGTAGGGATATTGGGGTTGGAACAGCAAGGGCTGCGGGTGATCGGCGAACTGCCCAGGAGCCTGCCTCCCCTGGCAGAGATGCATATCTTCGACGCCGAGCTGATCGGCCAGCTGCTGGCCGGGTCGCTGGCGGTCGGCGCGATCGGCCTGGTCGAGGCGATGTCGATCGCCCGCTCCGTCGCAAGCCAGACCGGCCAACGTTTGGATAGCAACCAGGAATTCGTCGGGCAGGGCCTGGCGAGCATCGCCTGCGGGCTATTCAGCGGTTATCCGATCTCGGGTTCGTTCGCCCGTTCAGGGGTCAATTACCGGGCCGGTGCGGTTACGCCGATGGCCAGCATATATTCGGGGGTGTTCGTGCTGTTGGGCATGGTCCTCCTGGCGCCGCTGGCAGCTTACATCCCGCGCACTGCCCTGGCGGGTGTCCTGCTGGTCACCGCTTTCAGCATGGTGGATTTAGCGGAAATCGCCCGCATCTGGCGCAGCACCCAGGGCGACGCCATGATCATGGTGATGACCTTTCTGGCGACGATCTTTCTACCGCTGCAGTACGCTGTATTGACGGGGATTTTGCTGTCGTTCGCCGTTTACATCTTGCGCACCAGTACCCCGAGCGTGGTCAGCGTCTTGCCGGGAGATAATTTCCGGCATTTCTTCCACCAGCCGGATAAACCGGAATGCCCCCAGCTGGCCATCTTCGACATCCGCGGGGATCTATATTTTGGCGCGGTCAACCACGTAGAAGAAACCCTGCACGAGCACTTGAGCCAGAACCCGGGCCAGTGGCTGCTGATGCTGCGCATGCACAACGTCAACCAATGCGACATCAGCGGCATCCACGCCCTGGAGAGCATCCTGCGCGCCCTGCGCGACCGGGGAGGGGACCTGTTCCTGGTGCGGGTTCGCCAGCCGGTCTTGGAGCTGATGAAATCATCCGGTTTCTACCAGCAGTGTGGCCTGGAAAATTTCTTGAGCGAGGATGAGGCCATCCATTACCTGTTCCACCGTGTGATCGACCCGGCGATCTGTATTTACGAGTGCGAGGTGCGCGCCTTCCGAGAATGCCAGAATTTACCGAAGCGCATCCTCCCAGAGGAATTTCTGCACACTGCGCCCCCGGCTGAAAAGATCAAAGAAATCAGCCCGCGACAGCTTTGGCAGGCTCTGCATGGCGAACACCCCCCCAGGATCATCGACGTACGCGAGCCCCGCGAATTCCAACGGGGTCACATCGCCGAGGCCAATTTAATTCCACTGCCCCGGCTGCTCTCCGGAGGCGAAGAATTATCCGCCGATAGAGCGGTGGTCTTCGTCTGCCGGAGCGGGAGGCGCAGCAAGCGCGCCGCGTTCTGGTTCGCCTCCCGGGCTGGCGACGGGGTGATGGTGCTGGAGGGCGGCATGCTGGCCTGGGAAGCGAGGGGCCTGTTGGAAGCCGTCGAGGAGTTCAAGGATGTCTGAGATGCCCGAGGAGCTCTACCCGAACCTGGGTTTGGATCTGGCCCGCGGCACCGAGGCTGCTGCGCGAGTCGCCGGCCGCTGGATGGGCCTGAACAAACCGGTTGAAGCCGACAGGGCGGCCTGCCAGGCGATGGCGGATGCGCTGAACGCGGTAGAGATTGACGGGGTTATCGTGGTGGGTGAAGAGGTAAAAACCGGTTTCAGTTCGTCCCTGAACACCCGCAGCAAGGTAGGCACCGGAGCAGGCCCCGCGCTCGACCTGGTGTTGGACCCGATCGATGGGAGAAATCTGTTGGCCAAGGGGCTCTCGGATGCCATTGCTGTGGCCGGGGCTGCGCCGCGTGGCGCCATGTGGTCGCCTAAACCGGCGGTTTATATGGAGAAAATCGTGGTAGATAAACACGTGGCCGCCTCGCTCGTGCCGGAATGCATGGAAGCCCCGGCGGCCTGGACGTTGGGACTGGTTGCCCGGGTCATGGAGAAATCGGTGCGCGACCTGGTGGTCTTCGTGCTCGACCGCCCCCGCCATCGCGACTTGATCGACGAGATCCGCACTGCCGGGGCGCGCGTGGTGACCCGCTCCCAGGGGGATATCGCCGGCGCGTTGCTGGCCGCTTCGGACCAGACCGGCGTGGACCTGCTGATGGGGGTGGGCGGGGTGTCGGAGGGCGTGATCGCGGCCTGCGCCATCAAATCCCTGGGCGGGGCGATGCTGGCGCGCCTCTCCCCGCAGAGCGAGAGGGAGAGCAAGGCTGTCGCCGAGGCCGGTTTGAGCACCGAGC
The DNA here is from genome assembly GCA_964400875.1 of uncultured Anaerolineaceae bacterium. Classification (GTDB taxonomy): domain Bacteria; phylum Chloroflexota; class Anaerolineae; order Anaerolineales; family UBA4823; genus CAYNWK01. The sequence goes on from CAYNWK010000074.1 coordinate 17,320, forward strand.
GGATCATGACCTGCGAGGAGCTGGTCTCCGGGGATAAAGTCTTCTTCGCAGCAACGGGGATCACCAGCGGGGCTTTGTTATCCGGGGTGCGCTACCGGGGGAATAAGGCGCAAACCGAATCGCTGGTTTTGCGCGGTGAAACCGGAACCTGGCGGAAGATCCAGGCTGAACACCTGTTGGAGGATTAAATTCGGCGTTTCCCACTGCAGGATTGAGAAATCGATCCGAGTGGACCAAATGAGGCGCCATGCGGCTGGCTAGCATGGCGCTGTTTTGTCATTAAAGGGTAGGTTGGTAGTGTGCATTTTAATTATACATTAACTTGACAAATACTATACAGTTTACTAGAATGGGGTCACGTTAGCAAGTCAAATTTCTATATCAAAGGAAGGTAACCGATGAACGTTCTTACCCATGCTAGAAAATCAACCGCTCGAACCTGGCTGCTCGCAGCCGTCGCCGTCATCCTGGCGTCCCTGCTGGCCCTCAGCCTGCAGACGATCCAGGCTTCCGCCAGGACTAATACATTTAACGTCGCCGTGAAGCACGCCATCGACGGCACCGCTCTCGGCCTGTCCGAGGAACTGCCCGTGGACGTGATGGTCTACAAAGACGGCGCGCTGCTCACCACCCTGCGCCTGGAGTTTCAAGACGTTATCCGCGCAGAACTGCCGGCGGGCGAGTACCTGATCATGGTCGAGTCGCTGGAAGCCGGCCCGCTGCCGAGCATGACGGTCGGACCGGTTGACGTGCCCGCAGGCGCCTTCGTCGGCTTCAAGGCGATCCTGGACGGCGGCACGCCCACGCTGAAGGTCAAAATCCGCTAGCGATAGATCAAGAACCTGACGGTCTCCTGCGAACGAATGCGCCCCACGAGCCACCCTGGCTCGTGGGGCGCAGAATTTTTATAAAAAGTCATGGTGTTGGGGCGGGCAGCGCCCGCCCCAACACCATTTATTAAACCGGCTTCAATTTGACCACCGTCACGCCGTCGCCGCCCTCGGCGGGTTGGCCAGATTCGTAGGATTTCACCTGCGGGTGCGAGCCCAAAGCCTCGCGCACCACCTGGCGCAGCTTGCCGGTGCCTTTGCCGTGGATGATGCGCACGAAGGGCATGCCGGTCAGGTATGCCGAATCCAGGTAGCGGTCCAGCGAATCGAGGGCTTCGTCGGCGCGCTGCCCGCGCAGGTCCAGCTCCATGCCCGGGGACTGGACTTTGGCAGCCAGGTGGCTGGCGGCGGGCGCAGCTCTCTTTTTACGCCTGTTGGTTCCTGCTTCCTCCGAGCTGCCCCCGGCGATCGGGGCCAGCTCGGCGATGCGCGTGCGCACGCGCAGCTGCCCGACCTGCACCTCGGCTTCCTCCTCGCCCAGCGAGGTGACCACGCCCTGGGTGTCCAGGCCCCGCAGTCGGACTTTATCGCCCAGGCGCACCGGGCGGCGCAGGGTCTTCTCGGGCTGCTGCTCATCCTGGGGCATCTCGGGGGCGCGGCGCGCGACCGGCACGGCGACCGCCTCTTCCAATTCTTCGGTGCTCTCTTCGGCGGCGCTCAGGACTTCCAGCGGCTGGCGGGCGCGGGAGAGCGCCTGGCGCACTGCGCGGATCTCGTTCTGCAGTGCGGCAACCTGCTCCTGGGCTTCCCGGCGAGCGTCCTCGAGCACTTCCCGGCGTTCGTCCTCGATCTGGTCGAGGCGTTCGGCCAGCTCGGCGCGCAGTTTTTCGGCGTTATGGCGGGCATCCTCGGCCGCGGCGCGGGCTTCGCGGGAGAGGTCCCGCTGGCGGTGGATCTCGTCCAGCAGGTCCTCGGCGCGCAGGTCCTCGGGGTCGATGCCCTGGCGGGCGAGGTCGATGATCTCCTCGCCTAGCCCCAGCCGTTGGGCGATGGACAGGGCGTTGGAGCGCCCGGGCAGGCCGATGGTCAGGTGGTAGGTCGGCTGAAGGGTCTCCAGGTCGAATTCCGCGCTGGCGTTGACCACCCCCGGCATGGCGTGGGCGTAGCTCTTCAGCTCCGGGTAGTGGGTGGCGACCAGGGTGGTGATGCCGCGCTCCAGCAGGTGGGTGAGGATCGCCTGGGCCAGCGCGGCGCCTTCCTGCGGGTCGGTGCCGGCGCCCAGCTCGTCCAGGATGACCAGGGAGCGGCGGTCGGCGCGCGCCAGGATGTGGACGATGTTGGTAACGTGCCCCGAGAAAGTCGAGAGCGACTGCTCGATGGACTGCTCGTCGCCGATGTCGGCGTAGATGCCTTCGAAGAGGCTGATCTCCGAACCGGATTGGGCCGGGATGTGCATGCCGGACTGGGCCATCAGGGCGAACAGTCCGACGGTCTTGAGGGTGACGGTCTTGCCGCCGGTGTTGGGGCCGGTGATCACCAGCGCGTAGGTGTCCGCGTCGAGGTCCAGGTCGATGGGCACGACGGTATCGGGGGGCAGCAGCGGGTGGCGGGCCTGGTACAGGCGGATCACGCTGCCCGGATGGCGGGTCTCTTCCTTAGGCTGCACGGCGTGCAGCTGCGGCTCGCTGGCATGCAGGTCGACGGCATATTTGCCGCGGGCGAAGGCCAGGTCTAATTCGGCAACCAGCTCTACGGTCGCGCTGATCTCGTCCGCGTTGGCGCCCACCTGGTCCGAGAGCGCAGCCAGCACGCGGCGTTCCTCGTCGCGCTCGGCCAGCTGCAGCTCGCGGTACTCGTTGTTGAGGTCCACCACGCTGAGCGGCTCGATGAACAGGGTCGCCCCGGAAGAGGATTGGTCGTGCACGATGGCTTTGACCTTGCCTTTGAACTCGGCGCGCAGGGGCAGCACGTAGCGCCCGTCGCGCTGGGTGACCAGGGCTTCCTGCAGGTAGGGCGAGATCTGCGAATCACTGACCATGCGCTGCATCTTGGTGAGCAGCCGGTCGTGGGCGATGCGCAGGTCGCGGCGGATGCCGCCGAGCTTGTCGGAGGCGGAATCGAGGATCTCGCCGCGGTCCGAGATCGCCCGGGTGATGGCGTCGATCAGGCCGAGGGGCGGGGGCAGCTGGGCGGCGATAGCCGCCAGGTTCGGGGTCTGGCTCTCGGTGCGTTCGAAGCTGCGCTTGAGCGCCCGGGCCGCGATCAGGGTCGATTTGACGTCCAGCAGGTCGGTGGGCTCCAGCACGCCGCCTCGTTCCGCCCGTTCCACCGCCTCGCGCACGTCGCGCGCTCCGCCGATGGTCAGATTGTCCTGGGCGTCCAGCAGGTAGACGGCTTCGCCGGTCTCAGACAGCAGCCGGCGTGCTTCTGCCAGATCGGTGGTCGGGCGCAGGGCGCGCGCTTTATCGCCCGAGATGGCGAAGGCGGTGTAGCCCGCCAGGCGCTCCAGGATCTTGGGGTATTCGAGGGTTTGCAGGGTTTTTGAATCCATTGCAATAAGCCGGTTAGCAGGGTGGATTGGTTGAACACCGCTATTCTCGGTCGGGTCCCTACCTTGCCGGCTGGGTCAGTTTACCATATCGCGGCAGCAGCTTCAGAAATCGGGTTTTTTTAACGAGCGATGTGCTTCGCTCAACTCCCTCGGAAAACCCTAATTTTTTCAGAGACCGAGAAACCGGATATTTTCGACCAGATCTAACCTA
>CAYNWK010000075.1:0-20629 GCA_964400875.1 uncultured Anaerolineaceae bacterium
AGAACGTCTCCTTGCCAAGGAGAAGGTCGTGGGTTCGAATCCCATCGCCCGCTCAATGGATTGAAGATTTTAGAGAGTAGATTGCTGATTGAGCAGGGAGTCAATCAGCAATTGTTTTCTAAATCAACGATCTGCCATCGGTTCGGCGACGTGGCCAAGTGGGAAGGCAAGGGTCTGCAAAACCCTGATCACGGGTTCGAATCCCGTCGTCGCCTCCTGAATGTCTCAAAAGGAGTTCAAGCTTGCCTTGAACTCCTTTTTACTTGGGATTGAAAAAAATAGGAGTTACGCAGTTCGTCGGGAAAGTGGGGGTATTTGGGCGGGTTAAGCCCCCTTTCTTCCTTCAAGTGGGTAAGTCCTAAAAAATAAGCCTCTCATTCGAAAGTATGAGTTCGAATCATCGTTTTCTCTGACGTAATTTAACTTCTTCGCCGCTATACTGCAAAATGAGTAAGGTAGCAGCGGGATTCTTGGGAATCGGGACGGCGCTGCCTGTCCTGCTAACCACGGAAGCCCAGTAAATAGACCTGGACTACAGTTCGTCGGAGAAAAAATATGTATACAACGAACGTCACTCAAAGCCTCAAGCGCAACACCCTCAGAGCCGTCGCCGTGATCCTGATCATGGTTTTCTTGCTGGCTGCGCTGCCCAGCAGTTCCCTGGCGGCGACCGACCCGAAATGCGCCTCAACCTACACGGTTAAATCCGGCGACAGCCTGAGCCAGATCGCCAACAAAAACGGCGTATCCTGGCTGGCGATCGCCGAGGCCAACAACATCAAGTCGCCGTACATCATCTACAGCGGCCAGAAGCTGTGCATCCCGGCGAGTTCGAGCACCGGCAGCGGTTCGGGCGGCTCGACCGCCAGCACCTTCTCGACCTCTAAAAGCGGCAGCGACCTGACCGTCACAGTGTCCAGCTTCCCCGCCTACAGCGTCTATTACGTCAAGGTTGACGACGCCAGCAAGGCCGGCTTGAACTGGTACAAAGTGGGCGTTCTGCGGGTGAGCAAAGATAAAACCGCAAAGGTGACCTTTTCGCTGCCGTCGGGCATTAAGAGCGCCAGCTCCCTGAACGTGTGCCTGAAGAACGTCTACACCGACGGGCTGGTGTGCGCCGACCCCACCTTGAGCCGGGCCGGTGACAGCAAGGACTCAGACACGGGCGGCTCGGACAAGGACGGCAGCTTCAGCGCCTCGTTCACCAGCGACAACCGCCTGACGATCAAGGCCTCCGGCTACCCGGGCAACAGCATGTTCTACGTCAAGGTGGACAAGGCCGGCAAGACCTTCGAATACACCAAGATCGGCATGCTGCGGCTCAACAAGCAGGGCTCGATGACCGAGAGCTTCAAACTGCCCAAGGATTACGCGAAAGTACAGGGCGTCAACGTGTGCCTCAAGAACGTTGTCACCGACGACGTGCAATGCAGGCGGTTCAACCGCTAAAACCACCCATCTCCTCCTGGGAAGAAAAAAGCGCCCGAGGCTGACCAGCCCCGGGCGCGTGCTTGTATGGAGGGATCGTCCCTTACGGGCAGACCTCCAGGGTGACGTCGTCCACGAACATGCTGGTCACACCGCCGTAGCCGTTGTTGTAGGTGCCGAAATGCACCCGGATGGTCTCGCCGATGTATTCAGAGATGTCGTAGTGTTTGAAGTCCCACACCTGGTCGTCGCTGCGCTGCCACAGCAGCGTGTCGATCCAGTTGCCGTATTCATCCAGGATCAGCACGTACTGCACGTCGTTGTAGCCGGTGTCGCCGCTGTACGGGTAAACCCACAGCTTCAACGTGGCCGTATCGATGCTGTTCTTGATGGTGGCGTACTGGCCGGCGTCCGAGTAGCTGTAGGTGTTGTGCGCCGGGTAGTAGATGCCGGTGCGCATGGCGTAGTTCCCATTACGCACCCGGATGGTCGAGTAGCCCGCCGAGAACTCGGTGGCGGGGATGTACCAGCCGGTGGTCTTTTCAAAGCCGCTGTTGGTGAGCGCATCGCTGCAGGCGCCTGGGAGTGGGGTGGCGCTCGGTAGGGGGGTGTTGGTGGGCAGCGGTGTGTTGGTCGGGATGGGTGTATTTGTCGGGATGGGCGTAATGGTGGGCGTCGGTGTGGGTCCCAGCGTGTCGCAGCTGTCGAAGCTCAGGTCGTCCAGGTACATGGAGGTGACGCCGCCGTATCCGTTGTTGTAGCTGCCGAAGTAGATCCGGATGGTCTGACCTTTGTAATAGGTCAGGTCGAAGGAGTTGAACTCCCACTTCTTGACGTTGCTGGTGAAGATCTTCACGTTCTCGATGAAGTTATTGTATTGGTCGCGGATCGTGATGTACTGGAAGTCGTTGGCGTCGTCCGGGGACAAAGTCAGCGGATCGACGTTCATCAAGTTATCCAGGTTGACCGTGGTCGCGGCGCTGCCGGTGCTGGTTGGGTAGTACCACACCCTCAACAAGGCTTGCACCGAGTTGTTGGGCACCTTGACTTCTTGATAGGTCGAGGAGTAGCTGTAGATGTTATCCCCTGCGTCAACGATGCCGGTGCGCATCGAACGATTGCCGTTGCGCGGCTTGGCAGTGGAGTAGTTGGCCGGGTAGGGCGTCAGCGGCAGCACCCAGCCGCCGTTGAACTCGAAGCCGCTGTTGGAGAACAGGTCTTTGCAGGCGTCGGGCGCGGTTGGGGCGGTGATCTCTTCCGCGGTTTCGCAGCCCTGCAGCACAATATCGTCCACGTACATGCCGGTGGAGCCACCAGTGCCGTCGTTGTAGGTGCCGATCTGCAGTTTGATCTGCTGCCCGGCATACTTGCTCAGGTCAAACTCGTAGAAGCTCCACAGCTGGTCGTTGCTGCGGAACCACAGCAGCGTTTCCAGGGGCTCATCGTTGACCCCACCAGGGCCGAGCACCTGCACGTACTGGGCGTCGTTGGCCTGTTCCGCAGCGACCATCTCCGCTGCGCTCAGCGCCGGCTGGAACTTCAGGCCCTGGGCGATGGCGTAGTTGGCCGGTTCGCCGGAGATGGGGTAGAGCCACAGCCGCAGGCGCACCTCGCCAGCGTTAGAAGGAACGCTGATCAGCGGGGATTCGATCCATGACTCGGTGTCGGTGACCGCATTGGCTGCCGCCCCGCCGACGATCCCGGTGAAAGCTGCCTGACTGCCGGTGTGCGTCTGGTTGGCGGCGATGCTGGCCGCGGACAGCTTCCAGAAGCTGGTCCCGGCTTCAAAGCCGCCGTTTTCGATCAGGCTGCTGCAAGCGGACAGGGCTGTGAAGTCGTGGCCGCCGGTGTCGCCGGATACATTGGCATCGGACATGCCCGGGAGAAACATCAAGTCCTCATTCGCCGGCGCGACCGCGTGCTCGCCTTTGCCGGTGACCTGCACGGCATAGTTGCCGTTCCCGTCGGTATAACTGACCTGGCCCACGTCGTTGACCACCGCCACGTTGGCGACGGGCTGGTCTTGCACGTTCTTGACCTGCCCGAAGATCGTATAGGCGTGGTTGATGTTGAGCAGCGGCAGGAACAGGTCATTCCCCAACAGCGCTTTCAACGGGAGCGGGGTGGCTTGCCCCTCAGCGGGCAAAAGAGGGACGGCTGCCTGGCTCGAAAAGGCTACGCTGGTGACGTAGACCGATCCCACCAGGATGAGTATGACTACGATCAAACCTTTAGAGAAGCGTTTCATGATTTCCTCCAATCCTGTGAGAAAAACGGTTCGAGGGCTATGTCTGGCCATTCTCCAGGGCGGTGACCTGGTTCCGCCCTGCGTGCTTGGCCTGGTATAACGCCTGATCAGCCCGGTTAATCAGGTCGGTTAAGTTTGCGATATCGCCATCGGTGCAGGCCAGGCCCGCGCTGATGGTAATGTTGACATCGCCGTACTCGGTTTGCAGGGGCAGGTTGACGATGCTCTGCAGCAGCCGTTCGGCGATGTGCTGGGCTGTGTGAATATCCGTATCGGGTAATAAAACCAAAAATTCTTCACCTCCATAGCGTCCGACCACGTCGATGGCGCGGATCTTGCGCTTGCAGCGGTCCGCCAGGATGCGCAAAACCTGGTCGCCGGCGGCGTGACCGAAGGTGTCGTTGACGGTCTTAAAGTGGTCGATGTCTAACATCATCACGGAAAAGGGGCAGCCGCTGCGCCTCGAACGTTCCAACTCCTGTTCGCCGATCTCTAACACCCCCCGGCGGTTGTACAAGCGGGTCAGCTCGTCGGTCACCGCCAGCTGCCGAACTTCCCGGTACAACCGGGCGTTCTCCAGCGCCGCGGCGACCTGGCTGGCGAAGATCCCACCTGCCGGGAGCAAGGCCACCTCCAGGACTTCCCCCCACAGCCAGAGTGTTCCGATCACGGCTTGCTCCGCGGTGAGTGGAAGGAAGAGCCAGCGGGTGTCCGCTGTGACGTCGATCAGCTTCGAGAAACGCCGCAATACCTGAGCAGGAAGCATGGGCACGGCTTGCTGCACAACCTGGGTGGAATCTTCCTCGAAAAGCGCCCGCCCGTGCTGGAGGATCTCTTGAAAGAAGGGGAATCTGTCCGGCGTGATGCGGTAATCCTGCAGCTTAATGCCGGCAAGCTTCTCCGCCAGCTTGACCGCTTTCGAACTGAGCGACAGATAGCGGATCACCATTTCGTTGCCCTCCGGCAGTTTGACGGTGACCAGGCAGTTGATGCCGATCCGCTTTAATTCTGCGCCCAGGGTTTCCAGGACCTCGTCCGCATCGGAAGCAGCTTCGATGCGGGCAGCAATGCGGCCCAGGTCCATGATCAGGCGGTTGGCCTGGGAGAGCTCTTCGCTGCGGCTGCGCTCGACATCCAGCAGCTCCATCCTGGAGATCGCCAAGGCGATCTGTCCGGCGGCTTGCTCAGCCATGGCGATCTCGTCGCGGCTGAAGCTGCGCGGCTGCCGGAAGCTGACAAGAGCAGCGCCTAGTTTGCGGCCATCGGCAATTAATGGCAGGCCGATCATCGAACGTTCCGGGAATTGAGCGCTGAGGCGTGGGCTGATGTAGGGTGAATTAAGCATGTCTTCAGCGACCAGGACTTTGCCGGCTTTGAGCACCGAAGCAGTCATCGAGGTTTCCCCGGGCTGGACCTCGACGCTGGGGTAAGACTCCCGGCTGGGCCCGTAGGCCGCGGTCGGGACCGGCTGGCCGCTCGATTCATCCCACAGCGTCAGGTAGGCGCCGCTGGCGTCGAACAGCTCGCCCAGCCGATCGGCCAGCCGCTGGAGCAGGTTATGCAGATCCGGGGCGCTGATCGCCGCCCGGGTGATATCGTTGAGCAGCGCCATATGCCGAGCGTGATGCTGCACCGCGGTGAACAGCCGGGCATTTTCGATGGCGACGGCAGCTTGTTGGGCAAACAAGTCGAGCAGGTTCAGGTCGGCAGGGGAAAATTGGTATTCTGGATCGGATTGGACGACTCCAATAGCGCCCAATATTTGACCGCCGCTGACCAAAGGCACCGCGGCGACCGCATGCCAGGCGCCGGTGTCGTACTGGGGAGAGCGGCCATCCCATTGTGCGTAGTCCCTAACGATCACGGAATTGCACGATTGCACGGCGCGCCCCATGGCGCCTTCTCCAAGGGCCATGTGCGTGCCGTTGTAGTTCGGTCCCATGTTGTGGCTGACGACGATCTCAAGCGTTTCTTTCTCGGCGTCGTACAAGCCCAGGTCACCGCCGGTCGCCTCCAGCAACACGACGGCGCGCTCCAGAATCGATTGCAGCAGCCTGGGCATATCCAGTTCGGCGGTGAGCTCGGTTATTGTGGCCCGCAAGGCGTCCAGTTCGTCGACGCGCTGGCGCCAGGCCTCGTACAGGCGGGCATTCTCCAGGGCGACGGCGGCCTGGTTGGCAAACAGCGCCAGCAGCTCTTGATCGGTAGCTGTGAAACGCCGCAATTTCGCCTCGTCCAGCACGTGGATCACGCCGGTAACCTGTTCTTGCCAGAGCATGGGGACGCTGACCAGCGCGGTGAAGGGCTGGTCTCCTTCGTAGACAGTCGCCCTGCCCGACCACTGGCGGTAATCGTCTATGATCAGCGGCTTACCAGTCGAAGCCACCGTGCCGGCTGCGCCTTCGCCGTAGCTCAGCACGGTCCCCACGTAGTTACCCGGCGTGTTGTAGCTGACCGCACAGCGGACCTGGCGCTCTTCCGGTTCGCACAAGTACAGCCCGCCGCTGGTGCCGCCCAGCAGCCCGACGGCCCGCTCGACGATGGTGTTCAGCAAGGTGGCCAGGTCGTTGGCTGCCGTGATGTCCACCGAGATGCGGTGCAGCACAGCCAGCTCTTCGGCCCGGCGGCGCAGGCTAATATCGGATTGTACCCGCTGGATGCTTGCGCCCAGGGTGCTGGCGGCAGCTTTGAGCGCGTCCATCTCGATGGAAGACCACTCGCGCTCTTCCATGCATTCATCGAAGCCGATGAAGCCCCATAGCTCTTGCTGCACGAAGATCGGCACGATTACCAACGATAAGATATTCTGAGCGCGCAGCAAAGCCTGTTCGCTGGGCGGGAAGTCCCGTACGTGACCGTGCACCAGCTCCCCGCGCAGCAGCATGGACTCCATGCGGCCAAAGCCGCCGCTTTCCATGGGGAAATTTTGCAAATCCGGGTTGTCGATCTCTGCTTTGATCCCCGGCGCGGCCCATTCATAGCGCTGGCTCATCAGCCGGACGCCCTCATCGTCGTGGTGGATCTCGAAGAGGTAGGCCCGGCTGGCTTTAGCCGCCTGTCCCAGGCGTTTAAGCACCTCCGGGATGCTCTCATCCAACGAAGCGGAGCGCAGCACCTGGTTGGCGGTAAAGCTGACCGCTTCCAGGATGGCCTCCCGGCGGCGCAATGAATCCTCAACGTGGACCCGATCGCTGATATCCCGCACCGCGGTCATGCGCACGACCCGGCCCTGGTACTGCATCGTACGGCCGCGCACCTCCACGGGGAAGCGGGAGCCGTCTTTTCTCAGCGCCATGACCTTGTACGTATCTTCAGCACCGTTGGCGATCTGGCGCTCGACCAGCTCGCGCCACTCGGGGGCGACGAATTCTAAGAGGCCCATGCCCTTGGATTGTTCAAATTGCTCGCTGCTCTGGTAGCCCAGCATCCTGGCCAGCTGCTCGTTGGCGTCGATCAACACGCCATTTTCCGAGATAGCGATCCCTTCGAAGGTCGCCAGGGAGATCTGGCGCAGCCGAGCCTCATTTTCTCGCAGCCGCTCTTCCGTCCTTTTGAATTCGCTGACGTCGGTGTTGGCAAACATGCAGCCTTCAACCGAGCCGTCAGCGGCATAAACCGGGTACATTCGGGAGAGCATAGAGCGCTGCGAGCCGTCCTGGCAGCGGTAAACCAGAGTCAGATCCTTAAAGGAGGTCCGCTTGGTGAAGACCTCGCCGACCATCTTTTGGACCGGCCGGCGCATATCCGCATCTCCGAAAAGCTGATCGAAGGCTTGCCCGCTCATCTCCCCCCGGTAGCCCAGCACCTTCTGGCAGGCGTGATTCCAGGTCAGGATCGTCCCCTGGCGATTGACTGAAAAAATGGGGTTGGGTGAATTCTCGACAGCCTGCCTGTTTCTGGCCAGGTTGGCCTGCAGAGCGGTTTCAACACCCTGGCGCCTGACCAGCTCGTAGCTCAGCCGATCACGCAGGTCCTTAAGGTATCCGGCAGATACGCCGCCGGCGATCAGGACCAAAAATCCGGTGCCTCCGCCGTGCAGCAGCATTTCACCCAAATCCTCCCCACCGCTCAAATAAAACAGCAAGAGGTTCAAAGCGATAGTGACCAGGCTGGTGATCAAACCACCGCGTGCGCCGTACATCAGGCTGCCGGCGAGCACCGGTATTAACGAAAGCGCTCCTACACCGTATCCGGTGAGGAGCTGGTTGAGCAAGAGGTAGAGCACTGCGTAGGCTGCCAGGCTGGCCGCCAGCAGCGCGGCTTTTGAAACGCCCCACACTCTACTCTGCGAGTCGAGGGCTTTGGAAGTCGGCGACGGCTGCTCGGCGGATAAATCTATCACGACGTTAATACCCGCTTTGGTTGACCCGCTCCGAAAACCGCCCGGCTTCTTTTGCTAGCCAGGCGCCCTTGTTTACTGAGCTGATCTTGGGCGATAAACCCACGGTAACCGTCCTCTCTCCCGCCGCGGACAGGAGCGTCAACAAGTACGTCGTGCGGTTTGTCAGGCTGTTCCGGCTGGCCCGGAGGCAGGGAGCGTCCAGCCAACCGGAGGCTTTCCCATCACCGGATAAAAGAACAGAACCAAAAACGATAATATACGCACTGGTTCGGGAAGGCAAGTGCCATTAATCTTAACTTTTCCAAAGCAGCTGATCGATCCACCCGCATATGAGGGTATCCATCGGTCACGGGGCCCGCCTGAATTGTCTCAACCCGGATGCCATCGTATCCTATACTTTACATTAAGATTTGTTTATATGCAACCAAATGACTTTACAATTTGGTTAAATCTGGGCATTTTTGCTCGCTTCCTGATTTCCGGAAGGAGGACAGGGGGGATTTCGACTTAAACTAGCTGTGTAGGAGCAAGAATAATGCCACCCGCCGCGTTAGAGCCGGCGGCCGATCTGGATGGGGGGTAAACCGCCCCCTTGAGCGGCGTCAACCCTGATAGATGGCCTGGCGGGCCAGCCCGTCCACACGCTGGTTGTCGGGGTTCCCAGCGTGGCCGCGCACCCAATGCCAGTTGATCTGGTGGGGCTGGATGGCGCTGTCGAGGGCCTTCCACAGGTCGACGTTAGCCAGCGCGCCGCCTTTGCGGCGCCAATTGCGCGCCCTCCAGTTGGGCATCCATTCGGTGATCCCCCGTTTCAGGTATTCCGAATCGGTGTAGAAATCCACCTGGCACGGCAGGTTGAGCGCTTCCAAGGCCCGGATGGCGGCGGTCAGTTCCATGCGGTTGTTGGTCGTGGCGGGTTCCGAGCCGCTGAGTTCTTTCTCCTGACTCCTGGAGCGCAGCAGAGCAGCCCACCCGCCGGGTCCCGGGTTCGGATCGCAGGCGCCGTCGGTGAAAATCGTGACTTGCGTAAGTTCGGTCATCATATTGCGGCGTCCTTCTGCTACCTGCGGTTAAGTTCAGCTATCTGCGGTTAAGTTCCGCAGCAGTATCATCCAACAATTCCAGAGCGGCCGGGATGCGGTCGGCGCCAAAATAGGAGCGGAAGGCCTGCGTGCCCAGGTCGCTGAGCGCCCAGCGCACCACGGACCAGGATTGGAAGGGGGGCTCGCTGCGGGCAAATGGCAGCAGCTCGAGGGCTTGCGACCACTGCTGAGGCACGGAGCTGGAAGCTTGGAAGCGGCCCAGCGCCTCGCCTTGGAGCGGGTATGCGCCGCTGGACTCGATCCAGCGGACCTGGTTCTCCGCCGATGAGATCCACTGAATGAAGATCCAGGCCGCCAGCTGTTTCTCCGGCGCGGAGGCGAACAAGGCGAAGGAGGGGCCGTAGACGCTGATCGCCTGTTCGCCCTCGGGGGCCGGGAAGGGCAGCACCGTCCAGCGGTCTTTGTTCCCGGCGAAAGCCATCGCTGCGGCCTGATCGGCGATGCCGGCAACGGAACCGGCGGTGATCAGGGCCAGCCGCGCGGCGAAGGCCGACTGGGAGTATTCGTCGAGCAGGTGACCGCCGGAAGCGGTGTCGCCGCCGACGAATTCGCCGGAAAAGATCTCGCTGGCTGCCAGCCAGGCGCAGCGGTTGGCGTACAGATCCTGCAGAAAGCTCAGAGCCGCTTCGCCCTCGGGCGTATCGAAGTCATACCCGCTCCCGCTGCGGTTGACCACCGGGCTGCCGAAGGCGTACAGCCAGGCCAGCATGACCTCGGGGTCGGCATTGGCGATCCAGCCGCCCGAACCGTCGTTCTCCGGGTCGCCGTCGTTGCGGTTTGCCTGGGCGGCGGCGCAGACCTGCGCTCGAAATTCGGCCGGCGTCTCCGGCGGGCTGTCAAAGCCCAGTTCTTCCGCCCAGCTCTGGTTGTAGTACAGCAGCTGGCCGAAGCGCTCTGCGGGGAAGCCCAGGCGCGCGCCATTGACCACGTCGTGCTCCCAGAAAACCGGTAGGAAATCCTCTTGTTCTACGGGGCTGAGCCCCCAGCTGGCGTCTTTTACATAGCGGTCCAGGTTGACCAGCGGCGCGCCGGACTCCCGCCAGTCGATGATTTCATACAGGTAGCCCACCGCCAGGTCGGGCGTCTCGCCGTCTGTGATGGCCTGGCGCACCTGTTCATAGAGCTCGTTGTACGTTCCATGAGGGCGCGTTTGCAGCGTGATATTGTAGGGGTTCTCGGCATTGAAATCCGCCACCAGCGCTTCGAAGGCCGCGCCGGCCGCGCCGCTCCAGGGATGCCAGAGCTGCACCTGTACGCCGTCGAGGTCCGCCGCCGTCAAGGTGATGCCGGGGGTGGGGGTCGTTTGTAATGCCGGAGTCGCGCTTGTGCGGCCTGCGGGCGGCTTGCGGGTGACCTTTGTGGTCCCCTCCTCGCTGGCCTCGACTGCAGGCGTTCCGCTCCCCGTCGCGCGCGGCGTCGGGGTGCCTGCCCCCTGGCAGGCGCTCAGGACCGCCAGTAGCGCTAGAGCGATCCACAAATACGCGGTAAGATAAAGGCGCCGCGCGCCGGCGCATTGGTTTCCCGTTGTCTCGTGCAAGTTCACCTTTTTTACAAAGGACGGCAAGTTGGGATTACGTCAGCCACCGTCACCGATTCAAACGCCGCGCCATTATATCAAAGCCGTTTACTATTCAAGGATTTAACCTATGCCCGACATCACCGCCGAACTGCTCCCCAAATTGCGCGACCACCGGCTGCCCGGCCTGCTGCTGGGGGATGAATTCGTCTACCCGGATTATCATGGACGCTCGATCGTCAACCTGCCCGGGAGCATTTGCCAGCTGCTGGGCATCCCGGAGTTTGGGATCGGTCCTCTGGCGGATGAATACCTGGCTCCGCTGGGCCGGGACGAGGCTGCGCCGGAACGCGTGCTGTTGATCTTGATGGACGCGCTTGCCTTGGAGCGCCTGCAGCGTTGGCTGGCGCGCGGCCAGGCGCCCCTGTGGGAGCAGCTGGCCCGCCAGGGCGTGCTGGCGCCGCTCACTTCAATTGTTCCCAGCACCACAGCGGCGGCGCTCACCAGCCTGTGGACCGGCCAGCCCGCGGCCGTGCACGGCATCGTTGGCTACGAAATGTGGCTGAAGGAATACGGGCTGGTGGCCAACAGCATCAGCCACATGCCGATGTCGTTCATGGGGGCGCCAGGCAGCCTGGCGCAGGCCGGTTTCGAGCCGCGCAAGTTCATGCCGCTGCCCACCCTTGGGGAGCACCTGCAGGCGCACGGCGTCCCGGCTTACGCGTATCTGAACTACACCATCGCCGGTTCGGGGTTGTCCCAGATGTTGTTCGGGGGCGCAGACCTGCGCTCCTTTGGCACCGCGACCGAGCTGTGGGTCAACCTGCGCCAGCTGTGGGAAGAGCGGGCCGGGGAGCGCCTGTTCGCCTGGGCTTACTGGGGCGTGGTCGATCATTTCTCGCATATCTACGGCCCGGACGACGAGCGCGTGGAGGAGGAGTTCCGCATTTTCAGCGAGGTCTTCCAGCGATTGTTTTTGGAGAAGCTGAGCGCGTCCGCGGCGCGCGGCACGGTGGTGGTGCTGTGCGCCGATCACGGGCAGATTGCCACGACGCCCGACCCGCATTACGAGCTGCGCTACCACCCCAACCTGACGCGGCGCCTGCACATCATGCCCACCGGCGAGAACCGCTTGGCAAGCCTGTTCGCGCGCCCCGGGCAGCTGGAGGCGGTGCGCGAATACCTGGACCGCAGCTGGCCGCGCGGCTTCGTCCAGATCGACCCGGGCTACGCCGTGGACGCCGGGCTATTCGGGCCTGGCGAACCGCACCCTCAGCTGAGCGACCGCCTGGGAGATTTGCTTGCGCTGGCGC
This sequence comes from uncultured Anaerolineaceae bacterium, assembly GCA_964400875.1. Lineage (GTDB taxonomy): Bacteria > Chloroflexota > Anaerolineae > Anaerolineales > UBA4823 > CAYNWK01. Next base: position 11,951 of record CAYNWK010000075.1, read on the forward strand.
GCGGCCACAACTACTTGTGGTGGGCCGACAAGGAGAACCCGCTGATCGGCCGGCACGGTGGCCTGACGCCGCAGGAGATGCTGGTGCCGTTCCTGGCCGTCCGGCTGAATACCCCTTGACATATAGATAAACATCTATTAGAATGATATCGATGAACATCGATATGAAAATCCAAGCGATCGACTCCGTAGAATTCGCCAAGGCGCTGGCCGACGACACGCGCCAGAAGATCATGCGCCTGTGCTGTTGCCAATGGCTCAACGTGGGCGAGATCGTCGCCGCGCTGGAAGTCTCCCAGCCGACCGTCTCCCACCACCTGGGCGTTCTGCGCTCGGCTGGTTTGGTGGATGTCCGTCGCGAGGGCAAGCAGGTCTTCTACACCCTCAACCAGGACGTGATGGCGACGGCTTGCTGCGCCCTGGCGGAGGATTTCGCTCCCGATCACCAGCTTGTCCTGAAAGTAGTGGATTCGTAAACGGACCAGCTCTTTTTTTGGAGACAAATATCGATATATGTCGATATTTCTATATGAATCAAGGAGAATTTACCATGACAGATAGTTCCCCCTCCCCAGATGTGAGAGCCCACGTGCGCCAGCGCTACGGGCAGATCGCCGAGACCTTCCAGCCGGGCCAGGCCGCCTCCTGTTGCGGATCGAGCCAGAGCGCGTGCTGCGCCTCGGACGACGGAGCCAGAGAGAGCGACCTCATCACGCTGTACGAAGATGGCCTCGCGGAAGGCCTGCCCGAGGAGGTCACCGGGCTGTCGTTGGGCTGCGGCGACCCCGTGACCCTGGCTGCCCTCGAGCCGGGCCAGACCGTGCTCGACCTCGGCTCAGGCGGCGGCATCGATTGCTTCCTGGCTGCCCGGCAGGTCGGACCTTCCGGGCGGGTGATCGGCGTGGACATGACCCCGGCGATGATCGAACGAGCCCGCGCTAACCGGGAGCGGTTGGGCGCTGGCAACGTGGAGTTTCGCCTGGGCGAAATCGAATACCTGCCCGTCCCTGACGAGAGCGTGGACGTGATCATCTCCAACTGCGTGATCAACCTCAGCCCGGATAAACCACAGGTCCTTGGTGACGCCTGGCGCGTGCTCAAACCCGGCGGGCGCCTCAGCATCAGCGATGTCGTTATCGAAGGGGAGTTCAGCCCGGAGCTGCTCGCCGACATGGAAAGCTGGGCGGAGTGCGTCGCCGGCGCGATCGACCTGGAGGACTACCGGCGCATGCTTCAGGACGCCGGGTTCAGCGACGTCCAGGTAGTCGACAAGACCCCCGCAGAAGACCTGGTTCCCCGTCAACCGGGGATGCCGCGGCTGTTCAGCGCCCGCCTGACGGCCCGCAAATCGGCCTCGCTGGTCAGCGAGGGGACAAGCCATGTCGTCTGATCAAGGCGCGATCCCCCTGGTCTGCGATCCGGACGCCCTCCCTGCTGCTGAGCGCGAAAGCCACCAGGCGAGCGCCGAGCGCCTGTTCGCCGCCGTACGGGAAAAGCGTGAACTGCCGGATGGGTATGCCTTCCGCCTGCCGGCTGAGGCGGCCATGCTCCGGCAGGCCGCGGCGTACATCGCCGACGAGCGCTTGTGCTGCCCGTTCTTCCGGTTTGAGATAGCAATTGAACCGGAAGGCGGCCTGCTCTGGCTGCGGATCACCGGGGGAGCGGGGGTAAAAGAGTTCCTGGCAGCTGAACTTAAATAAAAAAAGCTCTGTTTGGGGTGTTCATACCCCAAACAGAGCCCGTATAAGTCTATTCGATCACGGCGGCAGGAAATCCCACGGGTTGACCTTGCCGTAGGAGAGGTGCTGCAGCTCGAAGTGGATGTGCGGGCCGCTGGACTTGCCGGTGGTCCCGATTGTGCCGATAACGGTGCCCTGGCCCACACTCTGCCCGCAGTACACGCTGATCGTGTCCATGTGGGCGTACAAGGTCTGCCAGTCGTTGCCGTGGTCGATCACTACCATATTTCCGTAGCCGAAGTTATTCCAGCCGGCGTACACCACCACGCCGGAGTCCGAAGACCACATCGGTTCGCCCAAATCGCCGTCGATGTCGATGCCGAAGTGGTTGGTGGAAGGCGTGTAGTCGAAGCCGGAGAGGAAGTGGTGAGCGCTAGGCCAGATGAACGAGCCGTAGCCCACCGCGCCCTCGTAGATCGTGCCGCACGATCCCGGGCCGATCGCCCTGGCGACAGCCGGGTCCTCGCGTGTGATGAACGGCGCGCTCCAGGATACGAAGGCGCGTTCGCCGCCCGGCACGAACAGGAAGGTGCCCGGTTCGATGTTCGGGTTGGACCAGTTGCCCAGGGTCTCGGGATTTAAGTTATTGCTTTCCCAATTGACGATTGCTTCCGGGTCGACCCCGTATCCCTGAGCCACGCCGTTCAAGCCTTCTCCGGCAGACCAGCGGTGGTAGGTGCCGTCCGTAGGCATAATATTCAATTCTTGTCCGGGGGTCAGCGCGTGAGGGTTATCTGCCAGCACGTAGTAATTGCCCCACATGATCGTTTCAGGTTTGAGGCCGAATTTCTCGGCGATGCCGAAGACCGTATCGCCTTTCTTGACGGTGTAGGTAATGACCTTGGTGCGTGGGCGGGTAGGGATGGTGGTATGCAACACCGCCAGCCGGGGGATGCCGGATATATAGAAATCGTCCGCAGTGGTGAGCGCGGGAAGCGCCGGCGGCGCGTTGGTCGGGGTGGCCGTGGGCGCTGCAGCGGCGAAAGCAGCCTCGCGCGGCGCTTCAACCACCTGGGCGCGCGTGTAGAACTCCCGCATCAACCAAACCACCATCAATACCAGGGAGAAAGACAGCAGGTGAGTCCCTAAGCGCAGCGTTGTTTCGGCGAGACCTAACTGGGAAAGTCGTTCCCAAAGCATTAAAATACGGCTCTCATTGGCTGACTCTGCTTCCGAGGCCGCAACGGGTGATTCTTCGTTATTAATTTGTATCCGGGAGCCAGACCCATTAAAGTCGGGGTCTTGCTCGGGGGAAAGGTCATCTGGCATAAAGAATCTCCAGACTGGATGATAACACTGCCTTGTCGATGCGTCAAGCGGGGGGAAAACGCGAAAAATGTGAGTTTAAGGGGCGGTTAGCTGTCCCAAAGCGGCCTGTGCGGCAGATTCGGGGTCGGCCTCGTCCTTCAGCACATCCACGGTGGCCTGTTCCAGAGCCGGGCTGATCACGTTCAGCACATCGCTGGGCGGGATCACCTGGGCGGTGCGCACGATGCGGTTGACCAGGCTCTTAAGGGTGGCGTCCGTCCAGCCGGCCAGGGCAGAGGAGCGCGGCGGCAAATAACCGGCCGTTTCCGTCCAGGCGGCGAGGAAATCGCCATCGACCAGGAAATCGGCCATCTGGATGGCCAGGTCGTGCCGTTCCACGCGCGGGTTTGCCAGGGCCACGACCCAGCCGTTGGCGAAAGTGAAGCCCTCTGCAGCTGTGGTGGGGATGTGCGTGGCGGAGGTGTCCACCGGCAGTTCGCTCAGGTAGCGTGAGAGCCAGGAGACCACCATGTCGGCCCGGTCCTCCTGGTAAGCTTCCCAGGACTGTTCCTGCGTAGTGTACTGGGTCAGCGAAGCGGGCATCAGCCCGGTTTGAGCTGCCTGGTCGTAGAGCGTCAATACCTCGAGCAGGACATCGGCGTCGAGCACCGGGCGGCCATCCTCATCCTGGACGCGCCCCTCGGAGGCCATGTACTGCAGCAAGGTGAACAGGGCCTGGGGGTCGGCAGCCGGGAAAGCGATCGGCTGGTTGAGTTCCAGGGCGGCTGGCCAGTTTTCAGGCGGCGTTTCGATCCGGGCCGGGCGGTAGAGCATCACCAGGGCGTCGCCGGCAAAAGGCAGTCCGAAAGTGCTGTCCTGGATGCGGCCCAACCCTTGTGCGTAAGCGTACCAGTCGTCCGCGGCAGCTGCCGCACTGATATTGTCGAGCGGAAACAGGAATCCTTTCAAGGCGGCCGTCTCCAGGACGGCGCGGGGCATGATGATCAGGTCCGGCAGGGCCAGCGGAGCGGCTGCGTTGGCGCTGCTGAGCGCGTCCAGCAGCCCGCCCGGCCCGCTTTCGGCTTTCAAACGCACCTCGACGTTCACACCGGCGCGCCGGCTGGTAAATTCATCCAGGCGTTCGGCCAGCAAATCTCCGGCCGCGGTGCCGCCTTGCGGGTCGAAGCGCGGTGGCAGCCAGATCTGCAGGGTGGTCGGTCCGGCGGGGGTCTCGGAAGGATTGGGAGTCACGCTGGGCGCGCTCGTCGGCGTCCTCGAGGGGGCCGGCGAGGGCGTACCGCCGGCCAACGACAGAGCCTCGCAGCCGGTCAGTCCGATCAGCGCGCCGAGCGCCAGGACGATCAGGGCGCGCCGAAGGTCGCGCCAGGGTACAGGGCCGCGCCAGGAGGCAAGGAGCATGTCAGCTCAGTTCGGCCGATTTGCGCAGCAGCGCCAGCAGCAGCTGTACAGCCTGCTGCACGTCACGGTAATCGACCATCTCGGAGGGGGCGTGCACGTAGCGGCAGGGGATCGACAGGCACCCGGCAGGGACGCCGGCGCGGGTCAGCTGGATCGCCCGGGCATCAGTGCCGCCCAGTTCGAGGATCTCCATCTGGTAGGGCAGCCCGGCTTTTTCGGCGGCAGCGACCATCCAGGCGACCACGCGCGGGTCAGAGAGGTTGCCCCGATCGCGCACTTTGATGGCCGGGCCTTTCCCCAGGCTGACTTCCATCTTCAGGCCCCTGGGGGTGTCGCCGGTGCCGGTCACGTCGACAGCCAGGCCCAGGTCGGGGTCGATGCCGTAAGCGGCCGTGGTGGCGCCGCGCACGCCCACCTCTTCCTGCACGCTGAAGACGAAATAAACCTGGTTGGGGGTCTTCTTGAGCTGCCGCATGGTCTCGATCAACACGGCGACGCCGATGCGGTCGTCCATGGATTTTGCCACCAGCCGGTCGCCGAGCTCTTCGTAGTCCCGGTCGAAACCGGCCACGTCGCCAACTTTGACCGGGCAGTCATCGCGGCTGCTGGCGCCTACATCGATGAACATCTGCTCGAAGGTGGGCAGCTTGGTCCACTCGAAGGGGTCCTCGTGGCCGATCACCCCGGCAGCGCCGTTCAGGAAGCGCACGCGCCCACCGATGCAGGTCTGGCGGCGCACGCCGCCGATGGTAGCAAAGCGCACGAAGCCGTTCTCGTCGATGTGAGTGGCGATCAGGCCGATCTCGTCGACGTGCGCGGCGAGCATCACCTTCGGTGCCTGGGTGTTGGCCTTGCCTTTAAGGGCAATCAGGTTGCCCAGCGCATCGACGCGCAGTTCGTCAGCCAGGGGTTCGACTTCCTCGCGGACCAGGGCGCGAACGTCCGTTTCGTAGCCCGAGGGGCCGGTAGATTCGACCAGTTTTTTGATCAGTGATTTCATCTTTACTCCATGCACGACAAAATAAGGGTCACCATGATTAAAGGGCGCTCTCGCCGCCGGTGGATCGGGCAGGGCTAGCGTTCGGCCGCCAGGGTCTTGCGGGACAGCCGCGCCAGGGCGGCGTGCAGCAGCGCCAGGGTGTGCTGCCAGTCGGAGAGACGGGCCAGGCCGGCTGCGGTGTGGGCGTAGCGCCCGGGCACGGAGACCGAGACGCTGGGCACGCCGGCGCGCGACAGGTGAATCGCGCCTGCGTCGGTGCCGCCGCCGCCCGGCTGGCGGAATTGGAAGGGGATCTCCAGCGCCTCGGCGGTATCCACCAGGTGGCGCACTAATCGCGGGTCCGCCAGGGTGGCGCCATCGGCGACGTAAATCGCCGGCCCGGCGTCCAGCCGGGTGTTATAGCCCGTGTTCTCAACCGGCTGGCCGTTCTCCTGCTCCCAGGAGGGCAGGTCCATGGCCGGGGTGCAGTCGATGGCGATGCCCAGGTCGGGTTCGAAGGCGTAGGCGGCGACGCGCGCCCCGCGCAGGCCGACTTCCTCCTGCACGGTGAAAGCTGCCAGCAGGTCGACGTTGGGGGGCGCGTGTTTGACCAGCTCGATCAAGGTGGCGACCCCCAAGCGGTCGTCCAGCGCTTTGCCGCGCAGGCTGGGGCCCAGGCGGGCGAAGCGCGTGGCGAAGGCCGCACGGTCGCCCGCTTTTGCTTTGGCTTCCGGCCCGATATCGATGCGCAGCGAGTCGATTGGGATAGCTTTCTTGCGCTCATCCGCCTTGGTCAAGTGGATCGGCTTGGCGCCGATGACCCCGGGCAGGTGTTCCGAGCCCACCCAAACGGGCTTGCCGACCAGCTGGCGTTCGTCCAGCCCGCCCACGGTTTCGAAGCGGAAGATGCCGTCCCCGTCGTCATAGGTGAGCATGAAGCCGACCTCGTCCATGTGGGCGGCCAGCATGGCGCGCAGCCGCTTCCGGCCTTTCCCCTTGCGGGTGACCAGCACGTTGCCCAGCGCATCGACCTTGACCTCGTCGGCGTGGGGGCGGACTTCCTCGAGCACGATGGCGCGCACTTCGCGCTCATCGCCGGAGACGGCGCAGGCGTTGGACAATCGCTCCAGCAGCTTGATCTGGGCGGAACGGATCTTTGGCGTTTTGACTTCGTCTTTTGGACTCATTGTCTTCCTTAAAGAGTGGCTTCAGTCCCAGGAGAGCTGATCCATGAACTCATCGTCCAGGCGGGCGATGAATTCGGCCAGCAGGCGCCCAGCCCGGGAGATATCCTTGAGTGCGATGACCTCGACCGGGGTGTGCATGTAGCGCAGCGGCAGCCCGACCACCATGCTGGGGATGCCTTCGGCGGCGACCTGCAGGGCGATGGCGTCCGTGCCCGAATGCTGGGAAGTGACTTCTACATTATGGGGGATCTCCAGCTGTTCGGCCAGCTCCTTGAATGCTTTGTGCACCCCGGGGTGGATGTTCGGCCCCCAGACCAGGGTGGGGCCTTTGCCGAGGGGATAGGCTTTGTGATCTGGCGTGCCCGGCCCTTTGGCCCAGGTCACGTCGATGGCGACGGCCAGGTCGGGGCGCAGCTGGAAGGCGGAGGTGCGCGCCCCGCCGAGGGTCTCTTCTTCCTGGCTGCTGGCGACCGCCCACACGTCCCAGGCGTGCCCGCGTTCGCCTAACTCGCGCAAGCATTGAGTGACTGCCACGACCGAGGCGCGGTTATCCAGCGAGTGCCCGGCTAACAGGTCCCCTTTGAGCTCCAGGGGTTCCTGGGCGAAGGATACCAAATCGCCGGCGCGCACCAGCCGGTCCACTTTATCGGGGCGCAGGGCGGTGTCCACCAGCAGGTATTTGAGCGCGACCGGCCCGCTCTGGGCCTCGTCCGGCAAGAGCCGGGCGGGGGGCTGCACGATCACGCCGGGCAGGTCCTCGCGCCCGTGCACGGTCACCAGCTGGCCCGGCAAGACGCGGTGGTCCAGGCCGCCGATCTCGGTCACACGCAGGAAACCGTCGATCACGGTGGTGACCATCAAGCCGATGGCGTCCATGTGGGCGGAGAGCAGGATGCTGCGCCGGGGGGCCGCGCCGGAACCGCGCTTGAGGGCGTGCAGGCTGCCCAGGCGGCTGACGCTCAGCTCGTCGGCCAGCGGGCCCCAGGCCGCTTCGACCAGCCGGCGCACTGCAGCTTCGTGACCCGAGAGGCCGGAGGTGGAGATCAAGGATTTCAGCAAGGCAAGGTTATCGTTCATAGGTCATCCGTTTCGATGCGCCCGGCATAGAGGTTTGCGGTCCTTTCGGCCGGGGCGGCGGCGCGCTTAGGGCAGCCGGGGCCGGTCAGGGGCTCTCCTCAGTTTGCGTTGGGGGGACAGGGGTCAGGCCGGAACTGTCTCCCGTAGGTATCAGCGTGGAGGTGGGTGTGAAGGTGGGCGTGACCGAGGGCGTCACGGGAGTGGGTGAGGGCGCGGTGTTGGTCACGGTGGGGGTGGCGGTGTTGGTGGCGGTGGAGCTGGGCGAAGGTGAGGGCTCCAGGGTGTCGGTTGGAGTCGGCGTTTCGGTTTGGGTCGCGGTCGGCGTAGCGCTGGGGGAGGGCGTTACGGTCAGGGTAGGGGTCAGCGGTGTGTTCGAGGGGGTCACGGTGGGCGTAAAGATCGAGAATGGCGTGTGGGTGGTCGTGGGCGACTGAGTGATGGTGGGCGTGGTGGTCAGGGTGGGGATCAGGCCGCGTTCGGGGGCGGCTCCCAAGGCAATCAGCCCTGCGCAGTAACAGGGCAGGGTGGCGAGGGTGATGACGATTAAAATGGTGCGCAACCGCCGGCGGGATTCCCATTTGGGGGCCATGATTTTTCCTCGATCAGTCCAGGGGCCGCGCGGCTCGCGTGGGTTGTGCCATTCCTGCCACACCTCGCGCCAGGCCCGGGTAGGATGATAACACTGCGGCGATTGTGTGACAAGTGAAGGCGAGGCCCAGGCGGAGGGCGGATTATTCGTTCCGCGGAACGAATAGAAACGAATACGGGGGAGTTTTACATAATTTATAGATAGGGCGCCTCAAGGAGGAGATTAGCGGGAGGCGCGGCGCTGGTGCTGGCCGATGTGTGTTTTGGGACGTTGACTTTCGAGAAAAATCCCAAGGGAAATCGATCCTGAGGCAGAAAAAATTTGCGCTTCCCGTGTTCTTCGAGCACGGGAAGCGCAATAGTATATCGCTTTTATGATTGGGTTGTCACCTTGATTTTGCGCAAAAACCGTGCATTTCTATGCGTTAGTGCAAAAACAGGCC
>CAYNWK010000076.1:0-20461 GCA_964400875.1 uncultured Anaerolineaceae bacterium
CCCCCCCCCCCCCCCCCCCCCCCCCCCCCCCCCCCCCCCCCCCCCCCCCCCCGCATCAATAACGGTATGGTTCTAGAGACGAATTCGGGAGAGTCTTTCTTCCTCAAAACCAACCCGGATGCTCCTGCCGACATGTTTGCCCGTGAAACCGAAGGCCTGGAGGCGCTTCGGGCGGCGGATGGTGGGCCCCGGGTGCCGCGCGCCTACCTTCACGGTGAGAAATTCCTACTGCTAGAGGATTTGGCGCCGGCTCACCGGCGAAAAGGCTACTGGCTCGAGTTCGGGGAAAGGCTAGCTGCCCTGCACCGCCACACCAACACCGAGTTTGGCTTCGAGCACGATAACTATATCGGCAGCACGCCCCAGCCTAATCCATGGACGCCCAACGGGTACGTCTTCTTCGCAGAACACCGCCTGGGATTTCAGGTGAAGTTGGCCCGCCAGCGCGGCCTGCTCAGCCGGGAACAGGCTGGCCAATTCGAAAGTCTGGCAAGGCGTTTGCCGGAGCTTATCGCCGAGCAGCCGGCCTCCCTCATCCATGGAGACTTATGGAGCGGCAACGCCGTCACCGACGCTGGCGGCGCTCCCGCGCTCATCGATCCGGCAGCGCACTATGGTTGGGCGGAAGCGGAGCTCGCCATGACCGCTCTTTTCGGCGCTTTCCCCGGTACTTTTTACCGTGCCTACGAGGAGCACAATCCGCTGGAGCAAGGCTATAAAAACCGCTTTCCGATCTACAACCTGTACCACCTGCTCAACCACCTGAACCTTTTCGGGCGCAGCTATCTAAGCCAGGTCTTGTCGATCTTGCGCCGTTACGCATAGGCGTTTTCCCTTAAATTGAAAAGTAAGACGAAAAATCAGGCTGCCAGCTATCCGGGATAAACTCACCGGTCGCACGTACCTGCCGGTAATCCCCACGATACTTCCCGCTGGCGATGCGCTTGAGCGCATCGACGAAATCGTCAACTTCCTCGATCGTGTTGTACAAACCGAAGGAAGCCCGCACCAGTCCCGGCATCTCGGATCTATCCCCCGCCAACATGTTTTCACGCACCTTGTGGGAACGATCTGCTGAAAAGTCCAATAAGTGCAGGATGTATGGGTGCGCGCAGAAGCATCCGCTGCGCACGCCAATGCCGAATTCATGTCCCAGGATGGCAGCTGCCAGGAAATGGGTTTGGTTTTCCAAGCGGATGGGGATCACACCCAGCCGTTCAGCTGCACGCCCCGGATCGGTGTCCCCGTAAATGTGCAGACCAGGCACATTCGCCAGTTGCTCCAACGCATAAGCGGTCAGTTCGGCCTCGTGTTCCGCCACGGCCTGCATGCCGATCGCACCCAGCTGCTTGATCGCCGCTGCCAGCGCCACCGCGCCGATCGTATTGGGGCTACCGGCTTCATCGCGGTCCGGGGGTTCTGCCCATATCACGTCGTCCAGGGTGACGAGTTCGACTGTTCCTCCTCCTGTCAGATCCGGATCGCCACGTTCGAAGGTGTCCCGGCGGCCGATCAGCGCGCCGGAGCCGAAAGGCGCGTAGAGTTTGTGGGCTGAGATAACCGTGTAATCCAGGTGGGCCGGGTCATCCAACGGCCTCATGTCCACCGCCCGGTGGGGGGCCAGCTGCGCGCAGTCAACCGCGATCTGGGCTCCGGCGGCATGCGTTTTCTCTGCCAGCCGGTGAATTGGATTTAAAAAACCGGTCACGTTGCTAGCGCCCGTGATCGCCACCAGCGCTATCCGCTCGCCGTAGCGGGCCAGCTGCGCCTCAAAATCACTTTCATCCAGGCGCCCTTCCGGAGTCAGACCGACGTGGATGGTCCGAGTGACTGCACGCCACGGCAGATCGTTGGAGTGGTGTTCCATTCCCGAAGTGAGCAGGATGTCCCGCTTGGCAGTGAATGGAAATCGCCGAGCCAGTTTATTGAGCGATTCTGTGGTGTTCTTGCTGAAGATGCAGGTATGCTCGCGCTGGTTGGCGCCGACGAACCCCAACACTACTCGTCGGGCTTCTTCGAAGGCGTGCGTGGAGAGCTGGCTTTTGAAACCAGTGCCGCGGTGCACGCTGCTGTAATACACCAGGAAATCGTTCACTGCCTCCTGCACGCTTTTCAGCGCCGGGGTCGAGGCAGCGTTGTCGAAGTTGATGTACCGCCGCATCGATCCATCCAGGAGCGGGACCTGAGCATCGACGCCGGTGAAGAGCTGGCTGTAGGTTTTCGTCGTCGCTTGTAGGGTCATAGATTCTCCTTTAGAACGTTGAAAGCATGGTAATGGATCCGCTTTGCGCGCGGCTTTGCAGATTTGCTAGGCTGCAATGGAAACTTTTAAGACAAAACTACTTGCAATATAAGATCAGATGGTATATACTGTGGAAGCTTGTGGGAGAAAGTGGGAGAAAGTGGAGCGCCGGAGCCCTCCGGCGTTCGGTATTTAAGGCGTAGGTAGAACATATGTTCTTGGGGCAGTATCAGCATACCGTCGATAGCAAGGGGCGCCTGACCATTCCGGCGCGTTTTCGCGATCTCCTGGTCCTCGATGGCGCTTATATCACCCAGGGTTTCGATCATAATTTGATGGTGCTCACGCCGCGCTCCTTCGACGTAGTTTACGAACGAGTTAACCGCATGAGCATGACCGACCCGAACGCCCGCCTGCTCAAACGTCTGATCTTTTCCAATGCCGATCAAGTTACCGTCGATAAAGCCGGGCGGATCTTGATTCCGCAATTCCTGCGAGAATCTGCCAGCATCGACGGGGATGCCGTGATCGTCGGCGTCGGAGATTACTTCGAAATCTGGTCCCCAGAAATCTGGGAAGGCCAGTCCGACCAGCTGAACGATTCGGAAGCTAACGCGCAAAGGTTCGTAGCCCTCGATCTGTCCACTTAACCTGGCTGAGGTCTACAAGCCTTTACAGGACTACTTTGGTGTGTATCTTGCCCGAAAGAATCCGGAAGTCCAGATGAGCCAGGAATCCAAGGCAGGGCAGGAACCTCACCAACCCGTTCTTTACCAAGAAATTATACACGCTCTAAAGCCCAAACCGGGGGGCAACTATGTGGACGGCACCCTTGGAGCCGGCGGGCACGCCTGGGGTATTTTACAGGCAAGCGAGCCCGGCGGACGATTATTAGGTCTGGACCTCGATCCGGTTGCCTTGGCTATTGCAGGCGAAAAGCTGGCTGCTTTTGGCGAACGAGCGATCCTTCGCCAGGCCTCATTCGCCACCTTGCAAGAGCAGCTCAACGAAGTAGGGTGGGAGTCCGTTGATGGTATCTTGCTGGACCTGGGGTTGTCCTCCATGCAGCTGGATACCCCGGCAAGAGGTTTTTCCTTCCAGGCGGATGCTCCCCTGGATATGCGCTTCGACCCGCGAAATCCGACGACAGCTGCGGACTTGGTCAATACCTTACAGGAGAAAGACCTCGCCGGCCTGCTTTATGAGTTCGGCGAAGAGCGCAGGTCACGCCAGATCGCTCGCGCCATCGTTCGCCAGAGGCCGATCCGGACAACCAAAGAATTGGCTGATATCGTTGCACGAGCCAATAGAAGCAGTAAACGAGGCATACATCCTGCAACGCGCACCTTCCAGGCGCTGCGAATCGCTGTGAATCAAGAGTTGGATGCCCTCGAGCAGGTTCTGCCCCAGGTGGTAGCGGCATTAAGACCGGGCGGTCGGATAGCGGTTATCGCTTTCCACTCGTTGGAGGACCGCATCGTCAAGCAGTATTTTCGCCTGGAGAGCCGCGACTGCATCTGCCCACCGGAGCAGCCGATCTGTACTTGCGAACATACGGCCAGCCTTAAAGAGATCGTCCGCCGTCCTATCCGGCCGAACGATGCAGAGATCGAGCGAAACCCCCGAGCGCGCAGCGCCCGACTCAGGGTCGCTGAGCGGATTTGATCAACTTACCAAGCATCTTTATCCAATGCCAGTCTTACCGTTCGAACTATCGAGACGGAGGTGGCATGACACTTGCAAGGTATCTATGCAATGTCGCCAAATGATCAGGGATAGAGAGTACTATGAATAACGTTTACCGTCTCACACAAGCGTATTCCCAGGCTCCCTGGAGAAAGCAGCTCCAGATGATCGGTATGTTCTTACTGGTGTTAATTGCCGTTGCCCTGGTGGCTGGTATTTATTTGAACGTTTCCGCCCGTTCGGCCACTGTGGGTCGGTCGATCCAATATATGCAAGCTGATATTGAGGTGCGCGAGCGAAATATTGCCGACCTGGAGTCGGAACTTGCTTACGTGGTCTCCCACGACGTAATGCAGAAAAGAGCGGAAGCCCTAGGGTTTGAATCGGTTGATTTGGAAGAAGCCCTCTACGTACCCGTATCCAGCTTCCCGGATCGGCAGCCTGCCCAGCTCGCTCCGGCTTTTACGGGCTTCCCCCAGCCTGCCAAGGTTATCTCTCCTGAGTATACCGAGTCGCTCTTCGACCTGCTCCGTGAAAGGGTCTTCGAACCGGCAGCTCCGCTGTTGGAGATCAACCCATGACCAACGAACATGCCTGGCGGTTTACCACCCTTGGCGCGCTGCTTACCGCGCTGGCTTTTTTTATCGTTATCCAGATGTTCCGCATCCAGATCAGCCCTGAAGCTGATGTCTTTCGCGAGATCGGCATCGCCTACTCCGGGCGCTACGAGGAAATCACGCCCCCACGCGGGCCGATTTACGATCGTTGGGGCAACCTGTTAGCCGGAAATCAGACGGTCTACGAAGTCGGCCTGGATCTGCGCAACAAAGGCAACCCGGAAACGATTGCATTGGCTTTGAGTGTCGTTGTGGGCGCCGACCACGACGAAGTTTTCACCGCAGCCAGCCAGGAATACACCCCGGGGAAAGCGGTTTACGCGGTCCTGGCCGATTACGTCACTATGGCGCAAAAGGAGCAGCTGGAGAAACTCGCCACAGAGATGGAAACGGCTTACAGCAAGAACAAAGATGAAAACCGCCCGAGCCTGGAGGGTTTGCAATTTGAACCACATTTGCAGCGTACCTACCCGGAGAAGGAACTGGCCTCCAACCTGCTGGGTTTCGTGAACCGCGAGGGCGAAGGATTCTTCGGGATAGAGGCCAAATTTAATGATATCCTGGCAGGTTCAGCCGAGAGGGTATGGATCCCGGCGGACCCCAACAAGGCTGTCGATATGCCCCTAGTGGAACCGGGCGCCAGTCTAATACTGACCATCGATCGTTCGATCCAATCCGCCATGGAAGAGGTGCTGGCGCACGGTCTCACGCAAAGCGGCGCAGAATCCGGCACCATCGTCGTGATGGATCCTGAAACCGGCGAGATCATGGCGATGGCGACCACGCCGCGCATCGACCTCAACGAATATTGGCGGGTGGCGGAGGTATTCTCAGGAACCACGCCGTTCAACAGGGGTATTAGTGAATCTTATGAACCCGGTTCCGTCTTCAAAGTGCTGACGATGTCGGCCGCGCTCGATAACGGCACGGTAAAGCCAGAAACGCAATTCCTCGACACCGGGCTGATCGAGATCGGCGGGGCGCAGATCCGCAACTGGAACTGGGGCGCCTGGGGCCCGCAGGATATGGTCGGCTGCCTGCAGCATTCTTTGAACGTCTGTTTGGCCTGGGTGGCTAAACAGCTGGGCGCCCGAGACTTCTATAATTACCTGGAAGCCTTCGGGATCGGGCGAGTGACTGGGGTCGATCTGGATGGGGAAGTGCGTGGGCGCTTGAAGGTGCCTGGCGACGGCGATTGGTACGAAGCGGACCTGGGCACGAACTCATTCGGGCAGGGCGTCTCGGTCACCCCCATTCAAATGGCTGTGGCGGTCTCCGCCTTGGCCAACGAAGGCAGGATGATGGTGCCGCACATCGTACACGCCCGCGTCGACAAAGGTAGTGAATATACGACCACGCCGCAAGTGGCCGGGATGCCGATCACGGCCGAAACAGCCGAAACCATCACCCAGATGTTGGCCGTTTCCCTGGAAGAAGAAGCCTCGGATGCGCTGGTGGAAGGCTACCGGGTGGCTGGCAAAACGGGCACGGCTGAAATCCCCACTCCGGCCGGCTACACCAGCAGCGTCACCAATGCCTCCTTTGTGGGCTGGGGTCCGGTGGATGACCCTCAGTTTCTGGTTTATGTATGGCTTGAAAAACCGACGACTTCCCCCTGGGGCTCGGTCGTCGCTTCCCCGGTCTTCCGGGAAGCCGTCGAGCGTCTGGTGGTGTTGATGAACCTGCCTCCGGACGACGTCCGCCATAAGTGGATGGATGGCCAATAGGCTTTAGACTTGAGCCTCCATTCATCGGCGGTCTAATGAATCTGCTGCATAGCGTATGCTGACATTAGCGCACTTACTTGAGGCCATTACGGGTGTTCGCATCGAACGGACTGAGCAGATCATCACTGGAGCTGTCGTTGATTCAAGGGAAGCTTTTCCCGGCTCATTATTTGTTGCCCTGCCGGGTGAGCAGCTGGACGGTCACGATTTCGTTGGGGATGCCTTTGAACGGGGCGCGGTCCTTGCGCTGGTACAGCGGGACCTCTCGGAGCAATTCCCCCAGTTAGACCTGCGTGGGGAATTCCATCCGGAGGCGCTCGCCGCCTTTGGGCGAGTTCCATTCTGCCTCCTGGTGGATGACAGCCTGGCAGCGCTGCAGCAAGCAGCTCGCTTCTGGCGCAGCATGCACGACGTGCGGGTCATCGGCATCACCGGCAGCGTCGGTAAATCGACCACCAAAGAGCTGGTGGCGGAAGTTTTGGAACAGCGTTATAGCACCTTAAAAAATCCGGGTAATTTGAACAACGAGATCGGCTTACCGCTGACCTTGCTTCAGCTGACCCCGGGTCACGAGCGGGCTGTATTGGAGATGGGCTTTTACGTGCCCGGCGAGATCGCTT
Organism: uncultured Anaerolineaceae bacterium; assembly: GCA_964400875.1. Taxonomy (GTDB): domain Bacteria; phylum Chloroflexota; class Anaerolineae; order Anaerolineales; family UBA4823; genus CAYNWK01. Next base: position 6,893 of record CAYNWK010000076.1, read on the forward strand.
TTTTGTGCGATCTGGCTCGTCCACAGGTAGGCGTGGTCACCAATATCGGCACAGTCCACGCCGAGCGAGCCGGTTCGCAGGAAGCCATCGCTCGCGGCAAAGCCGAGCTGATCGAAGCCCTGCCCGAAGCTCCAGAGGGCGTTGCGATCCTGAATTACGACGACCCCCTGGTGCGCGGTATGGCTGGTAAGGCTAAAGCACGCGTGTTTTACTACGGGCTCGATCCGCAGGCGGACTTGTGGGCGGATGGAGTCGAAGGCCTTGGGCTTGAGGGCATCCGTTTTCGCCTGCACTACCGCAACGAGACCCTATACCTGCGAGTGCCCTTGATCGGCAGGCATTCCGTGCACACTGCCCTGCGGGCTGCTGCAGTCGGGCTGGTAGAAGGCTTGAGCTGGCAGCAGATCGTCAACGGCATGCGCACTGGCAACGCCCAGCTCCGGCTGGTAGCCGTGCGCGGCGAAAATGGCGCGCTGATCCTGGACGACACCTACAATGCCTCACCGCAGTCGACCCTGGCTGCGCTCAATCTGCTCGAGGAGCTGGAGGGCAACCGCATCGCCGTTTTAGGAGATATGCTGGAACTGGGTCAATACGAACGTCGGGGACATGAGATGGTTGGCGTTCGGGTTGCCGAGATCGTTGACGAACTGGTCACTGTGGGAGAGCGGGCGCGTGTGATCGCCAGCTCGGCCCAGCGGGCCGGTTTGAAGCCGGCGGCGATCACCGAATTGGATAACAGCGAACAGGCGGTTGATTTTCTGAAAGATCGCTTGAGTTCCAAGGACGTCGTCCTGGTGAAGGGATCTCGCGGCATGCTCATGGACCAGATTGTCAGCGCTCTGGAGCGACTCCGATGACGCCCGAGTCCCTGGTTCCCGCCTCCATGGCATTGGCGTTGGCAGGCTTCAGCTTTATGCTCACAGTGATCTGGGGCACCCCGTTATTGCGGATCTTACGCCATTTCAAGATCGGTAAAACGATCCGGGTCGAGCTTCCGCAAAGGCACTTTACCAAGTTCGGCACCCCCACGATGGGCGGCGTGATGATCGTCCTGCCGGTCGTTTTGATCACCGTGCTGCTGAATGCAGCTTCCGTGATCGGGCTCACGGTGTTGGGCCGCTCGGTCTTACTGCCCTTGAGCGTATTGATCGCTTACGCGTTATTAGGTGCGATCGACGATTGGGAAGGCATCCGCGGCCCGAGGGAGGGCGAAGGCCTCCGGGCGCGTACCAAGTTCATGCTTCAGGTGTTCCTCGCCCTGGGCATCGCTTTTGCGCTGTATTACATCCTGGACGTACCTCAGCTCTTTCTACCGGGAATTCGCGTCGAGGTCGAACTGGGCATCTGGTACGTGCCTATCGCCATGTTCATCATTGTGTTGTCATCCAACGCTGTGAATTTGACAGACGGGTTGGATGGCCTGGCTGGACTGATCAGCTCCACTGCTTTCGCTACCTACGGGGCGATCGCCTTGCTGCAAGGGCAGATCTTCCTGGCGCGATTTTGCTTCACCGTCGTAGGCGCCTTGTTCGGTTTTTTGTGGTTCAACGTGCACCCGGCGGAGTTGATCATGGGCGATACGGGTTCCCAGGCGCTAGGTGCGACCCTCGCTGTGGTTGCGATGATGTCCGGGCAGTGGCTCTTGCTGCTGGTGATCGCCATCATTCCGATGAGTGAAACGCTGAGCGTGGTCTTGCAAGTCATTTTTTTTCGGCTCACCGGAGGCCGCCGATTATTCAAGATGACGCCGCTGCATCACCACTTTGAGCTTTCCGGTTGGAGCGAGACGCAGATCGTACAGCGATTTTGGTTGATCGGCTTGTTGTTTGCCATGGTTGGCGTTGCTCTGGCGGTCGTATGATCTGGATGTACGAAGACTTATTGGGGTGCGCGGTAACCTACGGCATAAATATTGAAACGATGAGAGATTGGCAGGGTAAGCGCGTGATCGTAATTGGAGCAGCCAGGCAAGGGATAGCCTTAGCCCGCTTCCTGTCCCGCCACGGGGCCGAGGTCGTGTTGAACGACCGGCGCTCTGCTGGGGAGCTTCAAACCGCCCGGCTGGCTCTCTCAGGCGAGCCGGTGGAGTGGGTGCTGGGCGCACACCCGCTCGAGGTGCTGGATGGTTCCGATCTGGTCTGCCCCTCCGGTGGTGTGCCTTTATCGCTGCCGCTCGTGCAAGAAGCCCGGCGGCGGGGGATCCCGCTGGCAAACGACTCCCAGATCTTTCTGGAAGCGGCACCATGCATGGTCATCGGGGTCACAGGTTCAGCTGGAAAGACCACTACGACCACCCTGATAGGGCGCATCGCCCGTGCGGCGCAAGGCGACGAAACGGGGCCAGCCACGACCTACCAGCGGGTTTGGGTCGGCGGCAACATCGGCAACCCGCTGATCGACGTGCTGGAAGATATGGGTCCTTACGACCTGGCGGTGATGGAATTGTCCAGTTTTCAACTTGAAGTGATGACCAAGGCTCCGGATATCGCCGTGATGCTAAACCTCACTCCCAACCACCTGGACCGGCATGGCAGCATGGAGGCGTATACCGCTGCCAAGGCTCGCATTCTCGACTACCAGGATGCGCTCGACAAGCAGGGCGAACCCGCCGCTGCGGTATTGAACCGGGAAGATCCGCAGACCTGGAACCTGGTTGAGCGGGTACGCGGACGGCTGGTGACTTTTGGCCAGGCTCCCCTAACTGAGGGGGAGGTCGGAACCTACGTCGAAGGCGGACAGGTGTTCCTCCGGGACGAAAACGGTGTGCAGCCCATCCTGCACCTGAGCGAGATCGCCCTGCGCGGCGAGCACAACCGGCTCAACGTCCTAGCAGCCTGTGCCGCCGCATACGCTGCCGGGCTGCCGGCTGCCGCCATGCGCGCCGGTGTGCGCGATTTCGGCGGCGTGCCCCACCGGCTGGAGTTCGTACGTTCATGGGGCGGGGCGGACTGGTACAACGATTCGATCGCCACCGCGCCGGAGCGTTCCCTGGCAGCCATGCGTTCTTTCGATGAACCACTGGTGCTCCTGGCCGGAGGCCGTGATAAAGACCTGCCCTGGGATGAATTTGCACGCTTCGTGATCCGGCGCGTGGAGCACCTAGTCTTGTTTGGTGAAGCGGCGGGCCTGATCGCCGCAGCGATCGAGGCTCAAGGTGGAGGGGACCTGACCGTGACCCGCTGTGCCGGGATGCAGCAGGCTGTCCTCACCGCAGCTGAAGTCATCTCCCGGGACCGCCCGAGTGGCGGTCGGGAGGCAGACAAACGTTTTGTGGTATTGCTTTCACCGGGTGGTACAAGTTTTGATGAATTTCGCGATTTTGAAGATCGCGGGGAGGCGTTTAAACAATGGGTAATGGAACTCCCTTGAGCATCCCGCGGGATGTGACCCGTAGACCATCTTTTGCCAGGCAGGCCGTCCGGCGCGCCAGCGCTACCCACTCGCTCTACCTGGGCATCGATGTGCCCTTGTTATTGATCGTGATCACGCTGCTGGTCTTCGGCTTGCTGATGGTGTACTCGGCCAGCTACGATTATTCGATCGTCGTGCTAGACCAATCACCTTACTACATGTTTCAACGCCAGCTGGCCTGGTTCGGGTTGGGCATCCTGGCGTTGATCGTCATGACCGTGCTTAATTATCACCACTGGCGGATCTTGTCGATCCCGCTGATGGGTCTTACCCTCGCCGGCCTGATCGGCGTCTTGTTAGCCGGTCAGGTGGTCAACAACGCCGCCCGCACGCTCCTGGGCGGCTCCGGCCAGCCCTCGGAACTGGCCAAGCTGGCTACCGTGATCTACCTGTCCGTGTGGCTGTATTCCAAGCGCGAACAGTTGAGCGATGTCAGTTTCGGCCTCATTCCCCTGGGTTTGATCCTCGGCGCTCTGGGCGGCCTGATCTTCCTGGAGCCTGACCTGAGCGCAACGGCCACGATCTTCATCATGGGCGGCATCATGTTCTTCCTCGCCGGCGGCGACTTGAAACAGATCGCCGTGATCCTGGTGGTTAGCGTGGTCTTCGGCTGGTTCATCTTCGGCATTCACCCGACCGGCCGCGAGCGCATGGACGCCTACTTGTTGGGTCTCAACGATCTGACCCTAGCCCCCAACCACCTCGCGCGCGCGCTGGAGGCCCTGGTGAAAGGCGGTTGGTTCGGGGTCGGAATCGGTAGGGCCGATACTAAGCTGCTCGGCCTGCCCGTCCCTCCGACGGACAGCATTTTCGCCGTGATCGGTGAAGAGACGGGTTTACTCGGTGCGGGAGGCGTGGTAACCTTGTTTGTGCTGCTGCTGTGGCGGGGATTGACCATCGCCAACCAGGCTCCGGATGGACTGGGCAAACTGCTTGCCGCCGGATTGACCATCTGGATCTCGACCGAAGCGTTCATCAACATGGCTGTATTGGTCGGTTTGGTGCCATTCGCCGGCAACGCTCTGCCCTTTATCAGTGCAGGTGGTTCCAGTTTACTGGTATCGATGGCTGCTATTGGTATCTTGTTGAACATCTCTCGCCAGACCGCGCAAATCAGACAAGAAGAGGAGAGCGCATTCGATGCGGTTGTTGATCTCCGCCGGAGGGACCGGGGGCGGCGTGTATCCCGCTCTCGCCGTTCTTGACGCGCTTGAAGCCAAACGGGCAGCGCATCAGGCGCCCCTCGAAGTCTTATGGGTCGGCGGATCAGGAGGTATGGAGGCTGATTTGGTAACTAGGGCAGGCATCCCATTTCGGGCGATCCCGGCTGCTGGCGTGCATGGCGTAGGCCTGCGCGCTTTGCCGCGCAATATAGGGGAGCTCGCGCGGGGGGTGCTCGCTTCCCGGCGGGCGCTCGCCGATTTCAGGCCCGACGTCCTGTTCTTCACAGGCGGTTATGTGGCCGTGCCCATGGCTTTGGCCGCCCGCGCCAAAGTCCGTGCCTCAAAACGGCCCGGGGTCCTGGTGTATGTGCCGGATATCGAGCCCGGACTGGCTTTAAAAGCACTGGCCCACTTTGCCGACCAGATTGCTGTAACGGTGGAGGAGGCCGGCCGATACCTGCCCCCCCGTGTGCCGCATACCGTCACCGGCTACCCCGTGCGGCAGGACGTTCTGCGCTGGGACCGGGACGCCGCCCGCCAGGCGCTTAGCCTGGGCGCCGATCTTCCGGTCTTGCTGGTCTTCGGCGGAAGCAAGGGAGCGCGGTCGATCAACCGGGCCTTGCTCGGTTCTCTCGAGAGGTTGCTCTCGACCATGCAGGTCCTCCACCTCAGCGGCCAGCTGGATTGGCCCGAGGTCGAGGTGAGGCAGGCGCGACTGTCCGATGAACTGCCGGGAGATATTTCCGCTCGCTACCATGCGTACCCATACCTGCACGAGCGCATGGGCGCCGCGCTGGCTGCCGCCGACCTCGTCGTTTCACGGGCAGGCGCCTCGGTCTTAGGCGAGTACCCTCATTTCGGTCTGCCGGCGATCTTAGCGCCCTACCCGCATGCCTGGCGGTACCAGCAGGTCAATGCCGCTTACCTGGCGGAGCGCCATGCCGCCCTGATTTTGCCAGACGAGCGTTTGACCAGCGATCTGGCACCAACGGTGAGCGACTTAATGGGCGACCCTCAGCGGCGCGAGGCGATGCGCCGGGCGATGCGCTCGCTGGCTCGCACCCAGGCGGCCGAAGCTATCGCCCGTTTGCTGGAGGACCTGGTCCCTGCTACACGATTGGGAAGGAATTGAGCGATGACTAGTCTTGTTGTTGTGTTTTGGATGTTCGTGATCATTTTTGCCATCATCGGAGCGATGCGCGGCTGGGCCAAGGAGCTGATGGTCACCTTCAGCGTGATCCTGGCCTTGTTCATCATCTCTCTGGTCGAGCAGTTCGTTCCCATCCTGCGGGATGGGGGCGGGTTGCCCAGTTCGACGCGCTTTTGGATTCGCACCCTGATCGTGACCCTGCTGGTCTTCTTTGGCTACCAGACCCCGAATGTCAGGGCGATTGCCGGGGCCCGTTTTGCCCGAGAGCGCATTCAGGACACCATGCTCGGCCTGATCATCGGCGCCTTCAACGGCTATCTGACTGTTGGGTCGATCTGGTATTACATGCACCAGGCCGGCTACCCGTTTTCACCGTATTTCGTCGCCCCGAATCCTTCCGACCCTTTCGGAGAGGTTGCGATAAGCCTGATCGAGCGCATGCCGCCGGCGGTCTTGCTTGAGCCCTCCTGGGTGATTTATTTCGCCGTGGCGATCGCATTCTTGTTCGTCGTAGTTGTGTTTGTCTAATCGTGGAGAACGCATGCAGCACGTGCACCTGATCGGGATTGGCGGTTCCGGCCTTTCGGCTGTGGCCCGCTACCTGTTAGAGAGCGGTTATCAGGTCAGCGGTTCGGACCGGGAGCTCTCCCCCCTGGCGAAGCGGCTCAAAGCATCCGGGGCGGAGGTGTATCTGGGCCACCGCGCCGCGCACGTGATGGGCGCAGATGTGGTGGTGCGTTCATCAGCGATCCCCGAAGACAACGTCGAAGTCCGCGCCGCGCTGGACGCCGGAATCCCCGTGCTGAAGCGCGCTGACTTCCTGGGCCGCCTGATGGACGGCTACCGGGGCATAGCCGTCGCCGGCACCCACGGCAAAACCACCACGACGGCGATGATCGCCTGGATGCTGACCGCCATGGGCGAGGACCCCTCCTTCCTGATCGGCGGCGTTTCGGAGAATTTAGGCACCAACGCCCGCTCCGGGAGCGGCGACTACTTCGTGATCGAAGCGGATGAGTACGATTACATGTTCCTGGGTTTGCAGCCGGAGTTTGCCATCATAACCAACGTCGAGCACGACCATCCCGATTGTTTCCCCACCTACGAGGATTTCTTCGGAGCTTTCGTCGCCTTTGCAGAGCGCCTGGCGCCTGACGGGGTGCTGTTGGCTTGCGGTGACGATCGCGGGGCCGCGCGGCTGCGCGCCGAAGTCGAAAACCGACGCCTGCGGGCGCTCTCTTACAGCTTTGGGGACTGGGTGGGGAGCAAGGATCCGGAATACCTGGGGCGTGATTTGCAGCTGGTTGGAAACGGCTGTTTTCGCTTCTCCGCGTTCCGCGAAGGGATCCCGTTGGCGGACGTCAACCTGGATGTGCCCGGCAAACATAACGCCTATAACGCCCTGGCAGCCCTGGCGCTGGCAGACCTGTTGGGCTTGAACCTGGCAGCCGCAGCGGCCGCGCTGGGCAGTTATCACGGCGCCGGGAGGCGCTTCGAGCTGCGCGGCGAAGCCGGTGGGGTCACCGTGATCGACGATTACGCGCACCATCCTACCGAGGTGCGCGCCACCCTGGCGGCAGCCCGCTCCTGCTACCCGGACCGCCGGTTGTGGGTCGTCTGGCAGCCTCACACGTATTCGCGCACCCGCCTGTTTGCCAGCCAATTCGCCGATTCGTTCAAAAATGCGGACGTGATCCTGGTTACCGAGATTTACGCCGCGCGCGAGGCGGACACGGGCGATTTTTCTTCCCGCCAGGTGGCCGCGCTTATCAATGCCCGGCTTAATGAGCAGGCTGAAGTTCATTTCGTGCCCGAGCTGGTAGAGGTAACCGGGATTTTACTCTCCCGGCTGGAGCGCGGCGATGTCTTAATCGTGCTTTCGGCGGGCGATGCGGACCAAATTGGCGGCCAGGTGCTGGCCGCGCTGGCCAAAGAGGAGAACCAGGCTTATGTCTGACAAGAAGCGAACTTACCAGGCTGATGCGCTGCTCGCCAGTTCCCTGGAGCTGCGCGCTTCGTTGGGGATGGATGGTGAGACCGGCGCCAAGACGCGGCGTAAGCCGGGCAAGCGGCGTCACGCCTATTCCCGCCAGGTGATCGAACGCTTGATCCAGCGGCTGAAAGAGCTGTAAACAGGAGTGCAACCGGTAGAGAATCCAGCCCATGCTTGAGATGGCCGAAAAAACACTCGACATCGACTACCTGAAGAAGGTGTTCGGCGACCGCCTGAAGCGGAACGTCCCGCTGGCGCGCTTTACCTCGGCTCGGGTCGGAGGCAATGCGGATGCGATGATCTCGGCCAATTCGCTGGACGGGCTGATCGAGGTTACCGTCGCATTGTGGCGCATGGGCGCGCCCTTCCTTATCCTGGGTGGCGGCTCCAACGTGTTGGTCAGCGATGCCGGCGTTCGCCAGGTGGTGATTTACAACCGCGCTCGCCGGGTTCGCTTTAGCGAATCTGTAAGGGAAGGGTCTCCTCCGACCGTATGGGCCGAGTCGGGCGCCAATTTCGGCGTCATCGCTCGCCAGGCTGCCGGGCATGGTCTCACCGGGCTGGAATGGGCCGCCGGCATCCCTGGAACGGTGGGCGGCGCGGTGGTGGGCAACGCCGGGGCCCATGAGGGCGACGTGCAGGGCAATTTGATCATGGCAGAAATCTTGCACGATACAACTCAAGAGGATGCCGAGATGTTCAGCTACGCACGGGAAACCTGGCCCGTTGACCGACTCGAATTTGGATACCGCACCAGCGCCTTGAAAAAGCGTTCTGGAGTCAGCCCCTCCGCGGTCGTCCTGGCGGCGACTTTCCGCCTGGAGCACAGCACACCGGAAGAGGTCAAGGCGAAGATCGACCGGTTCGTCGCATACCGCCGGGTGACCCAGCCGCCGGGCGCCAGCATGGGTTCTATGTTCAAGAACCCTCAAAATGATTACGCCGGGCGTCTGATTGAGGCGGCAGGATTGAAAGGCGCACGCGCCGGCGATGCCGAGATCAGCCGCTTGCACGCCAATTATTTCATCAATCATGGCGAAGCCAGCGCGGCGGATGTCTACCAGCTGATCCGCATGGCCCGCCGGGCGGTCCGTGAGCGGTTCGGCGTCGAGTTGGAGCTGGAGATCGGTTTGATTGGCGAGTGGGAGCAGACGTGAAGGCTGAACTGAAGCTGCACGTGGGTGTCATCTTTGGCGGGCGCTCCGGCGAGCATGAAGTCTCGCTGATGTCGGCGCGTTCCGTCCTGGATGCCCTCGACCGGGAGCAGTACACCGTCACCGAGATCGGCATCACCCACGACGGCGAGTGGCTGGTCGGTGAGGACGTCTGGCAGCGTATGAAGGACGGCGATACTTCGCAGTTGCGCCCCGCGGCCTTCCTGCCAAACCCCACGCGCCACGGCCTGTACTGCCTGCAGCCCAGCTCGAACGGAGCAGGCGCTTCTGAGGCATTCATGATGGAGCCGTTCCAGGACCTGGATGTGATCTTTCCGGTGCTGCACGGCACCTTCGGCGAAGACGGCACCCTGCAAGGCGTCTTCGAGACTGCCGAGGTGGCCTACGTCGGCGCCGGGGTGCTCGGCTCGTCCCTGGCGATGGATAAGGGCGTTTTCAAGGAAGTGATGAGGGCACAGGGCGTGCCGGTGCTCGAGGCGATCATCGCCACCCGCAAAGAGCTCGCCGATCATCTGGACGCGCTGATCGACCGGGCCGAAAAGATGGCTGCTTACCCGCTGTTCACCAAGCCGGCCAATCTGGGCTCATCCGTGGGCGTAACCAAGTGCTACAACCGCTCCGATTTAATGGAAGGCCTGCTGGAAGCCAGCCGCTACGATCGCCGCATCTTGGTCGAGCGCGGCGTCAACGGCCGGGAAATCGAGGTCAGCGTCTTGGGCAACGACGAACCAGTGGCCTCTGTGCCGGGAGAAATACGCCCTGCAGCCGATTTTTACACCTATGAGGCTAAATACCACGACGATCGCTCAGAATTGCTGATTCCGGCCCCAATTTCCTTCGAGACCTCAGAGCAGGCTCGCCGTCTGGCAATCCAGGCTTATAAAGCCGTCGATTGCGCCGGTATGGCCCGAGTCGATTTTCTGCTGGATAAGGACAGCGACCAATTGTATTTGAACGAGATCAACACCATCCCCGGCTTCACCCAGATCAGCATGTATCCCAAGCTGTGGGAAGCCAGCGGATTACCCTACCCGGCGTTGCTCGATCGCTTGATTGACCTGGCTTTAGAGCGCAAACGCGAGCGCGATCGCACCGACCGCCGCTTCGATCGGTAAATTTAGAGTGAATTATGGCAAGATCACGGGAAAGTTTGAGTAGAGCAGAAGAAGTCCGCCAGCGGCGTTTCCAGCGCGGCAAGAGCCGCGCGAGCGCCTCATCCGGGGCGCGCAAGCCGAGCAAGCGCAAGAGCACCCGAGACCGCCAGCCGCCGGTCGTCACCCGGGGCGATTGGATGGGCGTCAGCCTGGGCGCAAAAACCCGCACCCGGCCGGTTCGCCGCCGCTACGACGTGGCTTTGAGCACCCCGGGCGCCGAGATCCGCCTGCCGGCGCTGCCGGTGGTTTCCGTGGGTTGGCGTCTGCTCTCAGCGGTGCTGAGCATCGTTTTGGGCTTCGGCATCTATTCGCTGTGGACCTCTCCCACCTTCCAGGTTCGAGCTGTGGAGGTCGAAGGTGTCCGCCGGTTGGCCCCCCAGGACCTCAACGCCGTTGCGGCGGTCTCCGACCAGCCCATCTTTACCGTCGACCCGGCCCAGATTAAAGAAGACCTGCAGAACGCCTTCCCGCAGCTGTCCAGCGTCGAGGTCCAGGTGGATATCCCGGCTAAGGTCAAGGTGCGGGTCGTCGAGCGCCAGCCTGTGTTGGCCTGGCAGCAGGGCGATCAATCGATCTGGGTGGACAGCTACGGCGTGGCCTTTCCCCAGCAAGGGGAGGGCGGGCCCTCTGTACAGGTCATCGCCGACAGCGCCCCGCCGGCGCCGCCTGCCAGCCTGGATGAAGGGAGCGTCGATGAGCAGCAAGACCCGCTCTCCCAGCGCTTCGTGCCCCCCCAGCTGGTCAGCGCCATCCTGGCGATGAGCACCCACACGCCGGAGGATACCCCGCTGCGCTACACCGCCGGGCACGGCCTTGGCTGGGAGGATAAACGCGGCTGGCAGGTTTATTTTGGCACGAACCTTGACGACATCGAGATGAAGCTGCAGATGTACGAGGCCATCCTCCGCCAGATGAAAAAACAAGAAATCCATCCCCAACTCATCAGCGTGGAGTACCTGCACGCGCCTTATTATCGTCTGGAGAACTAACCAGATGGACGAACCGATTATCGTAGGCATAGACGTAGGCACCACCAAGATCTGCACCCTGGTTGCCAGGGTGGAAGAGGACGACGCCATCCGCATCCTGGGGGTCGGCATCGAGCCCTCCCAGGGCATGCGTAAAGGGGTGCCGGTGGATCTACGGGCCTCTTCCCAGGCCATCGCCCGCTCCGTCGAGAAGGCCGAGCACACCTCCGGCCTGGAGATCACCTCGGCGCTGGTCAGCCTGGCCGGCTCGCACGTCGCTTCGGTCAACAGCCGGGGCGTGGTCGGGGTCACCGGTCGCACCATCGATGAGGACGACGTGATCCGGGCCATGGAAGCCGCCCGAGCCGTGGCGATCCCGCACAACCGCGAGATCATCCACGTTATCCAGCGCGGCTTCACCGTGGACGGGCAGCGCGGCATCCGCATGCCGATCGGCATGCACGGCTACCGCCTGGAGATCGAGACCCATATCATCACTGCGGCGGCCTCTACGGTTGAAAACCTACGCAACTGCGTGGCCCAGGCCGGCGCGGAAGTGAACCAGTTCGTGCTCAACCCCCTGGCTTCCGCCGAGGTCGTCCTTTCGGAAACCGAGCGGGAGATGGGCGCTATCGTCTGCGACATGGGCGGCGGCACGACCGACCTGGCGATATATATCGACGGGGACGTCTGGCACACCATGGTGCTGGGGGTCGGCGGCGACCACATCACTTCGGATATCGCCCACGGACTGCGCCTGCCTGTCGCCCAGGCGGAAGAGATCAAGAAGCAGCACGGATACGCCCTGCGGGAAGAGATCACCGGTAACGAATCCTTCGAGATCCGCCCCTTCGGCGAAGAAGAAGCCGTGCAGATCAGCCGGCGCGAGCTGGCGCACATCATCGAAGCCCGCGTCGAAGAGATCTTCAGCCTGGTGCTGCAAGAGATCAAGCGATCGGGCTACGACGGGCTGCTGCCCGCCGGCATGGTCCTAACGGGCGGATCCAGCAGCTTGCCGGGCATCCGCAACCTGGCCAGCCAGGTGCTGGGTCTGCCCGTCCGGCTTGCCAAACCAGAGAATTTGGTCGGCATGACCGACCAACTCTATTCACCGGCTTATTCGACCAGCGTGGGCTTGCTGAACTGGGCTGTCTTGATGAGCGAGATCAGCTCCGGCGCGAATCCGCGCGTATCTACCTATCAAGGAGGTGGTTTAGATTGGGAAAATGTGAAAAACTGGCTGCGACGTTTGTTACCCTGAAACACCGGATAATCTGAGAATACTGGTACTCGCATCATCAGTCACATCATCATGGATCGCAGGTTCGGCATACGAACCCGATCCGACATCCTGAATCTCTGAATTTGTACGAGGAGGATCACCGCATGAACGAATTTGTAAGTCCCCCCAACCAGTCCGAATCCTTTGCCGACATCAAGGTCGTCGGCGTCGGAGGCGGCGGCTGCAACGCAGTCGACCGCATGATCGAAGAAGGCTTGCAGGGCGTTGAGTTCGTTGCCATCAACACGGACGCGCAGGCCTTGATGCTCTCGAAGGCTCCCACGCGGGTGCGCATCGGCGAAAAGCTGACCCGCGGCCTGGGTTCGGGCGGCAACCCCGAAACCGGCGAGAAAGCCGCCGAAGAATCGGCCGACGATCTCTACGAAGTGCTCAAAGGCGCCGACATGGTCTTCATCACCGGCGGGATGGGCGGCGGCACCGGCACCGGCGCCTGCCATATCGTAGCCCAGATCGCCAAAGAGGTCGGCGCGCTGACCATCGGCGTGGTCACCCGCCCGTTTACGTTCGAGGGCGCCCGCCGCATCCAATCGGCGGAGAGCGGCATCTCCAACCTCAAGGAACGAGCCGATACCCTGATCGTGATCCCCAACGATCGCTTGCTGCAGATCGTTGATAAGCGCGCCAATCTGCAGGACGCCTTCCGCATGGCGGACGACGTGCTGCGCCAGGGCGTGCAGGGCATTTCCGAATTGATCACCGTCCCCGGCCTGATCAACCTGGACTTCGCCGACGTGCGCACGATCATGTCCGAGGGCGGCGCTGCGCTGATGGCAGTCGGCTCCGCCACCGGCGACGACCGGGCGCGTGAAGCGGCCGAGAAGGCCATTTCCAGCCAGCTGCTCGACATCACCATCGACGGCGCGCGCGGCATCCTGTTCAACGTGACCGGTGGTCCCGACCTGACCCTCTTCGAGGTCAACCAGGCTGCCGCCATCATCAAGGAAACCGCCCACCCCGACGTCAACCTGATCTTTGGCGCCGTGATCGATCCTGCTATGAACGACCAGGTTCGCATTACCGTCATCGCGACCGGATTCGAGCGCACGGGCATGCCGCGGCGGATTATCGAAAATCCTAAGCCGCGCCTGGAAAGCGCCCCTGCTGCCAGGCCGGAGAGCGAAGAACACCAGAGCCAGGCCAGTACATCCAGCAAGGATACGATCTTCCAGCCACGGACTTTCAACACAGAAGATCTGGATATCCCGACCTTCTTGAGGAACCGTTCCCGCTAGACGATTGCCCGGCGGAC
>CAYNWK010000077.1:0-1942 GCA_964400875.1 uncultured Anaerolineaceae bacterium
GAGAGCCGGCTGGTGGGCATGAAGTCCCACGGCGTGTACGAAACGCCCGGCGGCACCATCCTGCTGGCCGCGCACCGCGAGCTCGAGTCCATTGTGCTCGACCGGGATACCCTGCAGTTCAAGGACCTGGCGGCCCTCAAATACGCCGAGCTGGTCTACGACGGCAAATGGTTCTCGCCCCTGCGCGAGGCGCTGGATGCTTTCGTTGACGCCACTCAAGGCCCGGTCACAGGCAGCGTGCGCCTGAAACTGTACAAGGGCAACGTGCTGCCGGTCGGGCGCAAGAGCCCGTTCAGTATGTACCGGGAGGACTTCGCCACCTTCGGGCAGGAGGACGTGTACAACCAGACCGACGCCGAAGGCTTCATCCATCTGTTTGGGCTGCCGCTCAAAGTGCGGGCCCTCAACGGCCTGCCGGTTTCCGGCGTCGGGCTGCCCAAGCCAGATTACTCGCGTTTCAAACGAGACTGATTCCTTTAAAGTCAAGCAGGTCAGGAAAAAATTGGAGGTTTCCAATGTCTACCGTTAGTTGTCCCGAATGTGTCGCCGAAATCACCCTGGAGGAGGACGTCGTACTGGGTGAAATCATCGTGTGCCCCGACTGCGGGGTCGATCTGGAGATCACTTCCCTGGAGCCTGCCGAGGTGGACCTGGCTCCCATGGAAGAAGAAGACTGGGGTGAGTAGGGCGATGAACCGCCGGCTGCGCATCGGCGTGCTTTACTCCCGGGTGCGGGTGGAGGAGAAGTGGATCTTTGCCGCTCTGGAACAGCGCGGCGTGGATTACGATCGCCTGGACGACCGCGACGTGCACTTCGACGTCGAAGACCCCACGCCCTGGCTGAAATACGACGCGCTGTTGATGCGCAGCATCAGCTACGTGCGCGGCCTGTACGCGCTGCGCGTGCTGAACTCCTGGGGCATCCCCACGGTGAACACCGCGGCGGTGTCGGAAGCCTGCGGCGACAAGCTGGCTACCAGCACCGCCCTGGCTAAGGCCGGGGTTCCGCAGCCGAACGTGGTGCTGGCTTTCACCACGGAGGCGGCCCTGGAGGCCATCGAGAGCCTGGGCTACCCGGTGGTGTTGAAGCCGGTGGTCGGCTCGTGGGGCCGCCTGCTGGCCAAGATCAACGACCGCGATGCGGCCGAGGCCGTCCTGGAGCACAAGTCCACGCTGGGCTCGTACCAGCACTCGGTGTTCTACGTGCAGGAGTACATCAAAAAGCCCGGGCGGGATATCCGCGCCTTCGTGGTCGGCGACGATACCCTCTGCGCCATCTACCGCAAATCCGAGCACTGGATCACCAACACGGCCCGCGGCGGGGAGGGGGAGGTCTGCCCGGTCACGCCGGAACTGGCCGAGATTTGCCAGCGCGCCTCGCAGGCCGTGGGCGGTGGGGTGCTGGCCGTGGATCTGATCGAACACCCCGACCGCGGCTTGCTGGTCAACGAGGTCAACCACACCATGGAATTTCATACCACCGTGCCCACCACCGGCGTGGATATCCCCGGCATCACGGTGGACTACCTGCTGGCGGTAGCCCGCCGCCAGGTAGAGGTGGCCCTGTGATCCGGGCCAGCGTCATCGGGGCATCCGGCTACACCGGCGGTGAGCTGCTGCGCTTGCTGTCCGCCCATCCGCAAGTGGAGCTCGTGCAGGCCACCTCGCGGGGCCACCTGGGCGAGTACGTCTACCAGGTGCACCCCAACCTGCGCCGGCGGAGCGAGCTGAAGTTCAGCGACCCTGGGCAGATCGAAGCGGTGGATGTGCTCTTCCTGGCCCTGCCGCACGGCCAGGCCCAGGAGAAGATCGCAGCCTATGCTCAGGTCGCCGAACGCCTGATCGACCTCTCGGCCGATTTCCGGCTGCGCAGCGAGGGCGCCTACCGGCAGTGGTACGGCCAGGTCCACGCCGCGCCCGACTGGCTGGAGCGCTTCGTGTA
>CAYNWK010000077.1:2042-9007 GCA_964400875.1 uncultured Anaerolineaceae bacterium
TGGATTTCGAAGCGGCCTGCCAGGACGCGGTCGAGCTGCTGGCTGCCGGCCGGCGCCTGGTACTGGTGCACGGCGGTTCGGCGGAGGCCAACGCCCTGGGAGCGGCGCTGGACTACCCGCCGCGCTTCATCACCTCGCCTTCCGGGTTTACCTCGCGCTACACCGACCGGCGCACGCTGGAGATCTTCGCCATGGCCGTCAATGGCAAGGTCAACACTGCCCTGGTCGAAAGCCTGCAGGCGCGCGGGGTGAACGCGTTCGGTTTGAGCGGACTGGACGGGCGCTTGCTGGGCGCACAGCGCAAGGGCGCGATCATCAGCGTGGAAGACGGCAAACGCAAGGTGATCCGCGACGACTACACCGGCAAGATCGAGTCGGTCAACACCGCGCTGCTGGAGGCGCTGCTGGAAGCTGATACCCTTCCGGTCGTGGCGCCGCTGGCGGTGAGCGAGGCGGGGGAGGCCCTGAACGTGGACGCCGACCGGGCTGCGGCGATGATCGCGGCCGCCCTGGGGGCCGAAACGCTGGTGCTGCTCACCGCGGTGCCAGGCCTGCTGCGGCGCTTCCCGGACGAGGCCAGCCTGATCGAAAACCTGCCGCGCCGCCAGCTGGACGAAGCCCTGGAGTTCGCCCAGGGGCGCATGAAGAAGAAGGTGCTGGGCGCCAGCGAAGCGCTGGCAGGCGGCGTGGGGCGCGCGATCATCGCCGACGGACGCCTGGAACGCCCGATTACCGCTGCGCTGGAAGGGGGCGGCACCCACATCGCATGAGGGAGACCTGGACAGCCTGATGATCGATTACTTTGCCATTGAATCCGAACACGGCTCCGGCCTGTACGCCAAGCAGCCGGTCGCTTTCGTGCGCGGCCGGGGGGCGCAGCTGTGGGACGAGCACGGGGAGGCCTACCTGGACTGCATGGCCGGGCACGGCGTCGCCAACCTGGGGCACGCCCATCCGCAAGTGGCAGCCGCCATCTCCGAGCAAGCCGCCGCGTTGATCACCTGCCCGGAGACTTACTGCAACGACCGGCGCTCGGAACTGCTGGCGCAGCTGTGCGGGCTGGTCCCGGAGCTGGAGCGGGCCTTCTTCTGCAATTCGGGGACAGAGGCGGTGGAGGCGGCCCTGAAATTTGCGCGTCTGTCCACCGGCAGGACTGGTATCGTTGCGACCATGCGCGGCTTCCACGGTCGCACGTTTGGCGCGCTGTCGGCCACCTGGAACAGGCAGTACCGCGCGCCCTTCGAGCCGCTGGTGCCCGGCTTCCGGCACGTGCCGTACAACAACGTGGCGGCCCTGGCGGAGGCGGTGGACGACGAAACCGCCGCCGTGATCCTGGAAGGGGTGCAGGGCGAGGGCGGCGTGCACCCGGCCGAGCCCGGCTATTTGGAAGCCGCCCAACAGCTGTGCCGCCAGCGCGGCGCGCTGCTGATCCTGGACGAGGTGCAAACCGGCTACGGGCGCACCGGGAAGATGTTCGCCTTCCAGCATTGGGACGTGCAGCCCGACCTGGTCTGCCTGGCTAAATCCATAGCCGGCGGGCTCCCCATGGGCGCGGTGTTGATCGGCTCGCGGGTCGCCAACCTGTCCCCGGGCTTGCACGGCTCCACCTTCGGCGGCAGTCCGCTGGCCTGCGCCGCGGCCATGGCGACTTTGCAGGTGCTGCGCGCAGAAGATCTTCCGGCGCGGGCGGCCGAAAAAGGGGCAGCTTTGCTGGCCGGCTTGCGGGCGATCGACTCGCCTTTGATCCGAGAGGTGCGCGGTCTGGGTTTGATGGTGGGCGTTGAGATCAAGCAGAAGGTGACGCCCTACATGCAGGCGCTGCTGGAGCGCCGGGTGGTGGCCCTGCCGGCGGGCCTGACGGTCATCCGTCTGCTGCCTCCCCTGGTGATCACCCATGAGCAGATCGACCGGGCGGTGGGTGCGCTGGCCGAAGTGCTGGCCGGGCCGCTGGAAGGCTGATATTCTCGATGACCGACGCGGCGCTTGCCCCCGAGCTCGAGACCCTCTACGGGCTGGTGTCCCATTTCAGCCCGACCGGCGCAGAGCGCCCCGCGGCGGATTGGCTGGCAGCGCGCTGCCAGCAGCTCGGCTACCGGCGCGCCTACGTTGACGAAGTTGGCAACGCCGTGGCGCTGATGGGGTCAGGTCCCCGCCAGATCGTGCTGTTGGGGCATATCGACACTGTGCCGGGCGAGATCCCGGTGCGTTTGGAGGACGGCGTCTTGTACGGGCGCGGGTCGGTGGACGCCAAGGGTCCGCTGGCGGCCTTTGTGGACGCGGCGGCGCGCCTGGGGCCGGTGCCCGACTGGCAGCTGGTGGTCGTTGGGGCGGTGGACGAGGAAGGGGACTCACGCGGCGCGCGGCACGTGGCGCCGCGCTACCAGCCTGAGTACGCTCTGATCGGCGAGCCCAGCGGTTGGGAGCGGGTCACCCTGGGCTACAAAGGCAGCGCCTGGTCGCGGATCACGGTGCGGCAGCCGCTGGCCCACACCGCCGGGCAGGGGGGTAGCGCCCCCGAGGCGGCGGTGGCGATCTGGGGGCGGGTGCTCGCCTGGGCGCAAGATTTCAACGCCGGGCGGGAACGGGTGTTCGAACAGGTGTCACCCAGCCTGCTCGGACTGGCCTCCGGGGATGACGGCTTCGAGGCTTGGGCGCAGCTGCGGCTGGGCGTCCGGCTGCCCCCGGACCTGGACGCGCCCGGCTGGTACGCCGCTCTGGGTGAGCTGGCAGGGGAGGCGCAAGTTGAGCAGCTGGGCACCCCGGTGCCCGCCTACCGGGCCGAGAAGAACACCCCGCTGGTGCGCGCCTTCCTGGCGGGCATCCGTAAGCAGGGTGGAAAACCGGGCTTTGTCTTGAAAAGCGGCACCGCCGATTTGAACCTGGTCGCGCCGCGCTGGAACTGTCCGGCGGTCGCCTACGGCCCTGGGGACTCGGCCTTGGACCACACGCCTAACGAGCACATCTCGGTGGTGGAGTACCTGTGCGCGGTCGAGGTGCTGGTGGCCGCGCTCGACGCGCTGCTGAACGCGGGTGGGAATTAACCCCGCTTTGGTTTGCTAAACCGCTAAAACCGTCTCGTCCACGAAGTCCAACCACTCGTACGCGCGCGCCCCCTGGCCGCGAATCACTTCATTAAAGGCTTTCTGCAAAGTGCGCGTGACCTTCCACTCGCGCGGCGGATTGAGCTTGCGGAAATCGATTTCGCCTACCGGCACGACCTCGGCGGCGGTCCCGCAGAGGAACACCTCATCGGCAATGTACAGCTGGTCGCGGGAAATCGATTCTTCCACGATGGTGTAGCCCAGGTCTTGGGCCAGCGTGATGATCGTATCGCGGGTGATGCCCTCTAAAACCGAGTGGCGCGGCGGCGTGTAGAGCACGCCGTCCCGCACCAGGAAAAGGTTCTCGCCGCTGCATTCGGCTACGTACCCCTGCGGGTCCAGCATGATCGCTTCGTCGAAACCGGCCCGCGAGGCGACCGTTTTCGCCAGGGTCGAGTTCACGTAGTTGCCCGAGATCTTCGCCTTGGTCATCATGACGTTGGGGTGGTGGCGGGTAAAGGAGGAGACCATGACGCGCACGCCATTTTTGCCGGATTCTTCCCCCAGGAACGGGTCCCACCGCCAGGCTGATATCGTCGTGACCGGCGTCCAGGCGTCCAGGTTCAACCCGAGCGGCCCGCTCATGTAGATCAGCGGGCGGATGTAGCACTCCACAAAGCCGTTGACGCGCACGGTCTGGTGGACGGCGTAGTACAGGTCTTCCATGCTATAGGGCAAATCCTGTATCCCGGCGACGCGCGCGGATTCGAGGAAGCGCTTCAAATGATCGCGCAGACGGAAGATGGCCGATCCCTTGGGGGTGTCGTAACAGCGGATCCCTTCAAAGACGCCGGTGCCGTAGTGCATGGTGGGGTTCAGGATGTGCACGGTCGCCTGTTCGTAGGGGACAAATTCGCCGTCCATCCAGATGCAGTCGGATTTCATTCGATTACTCCTCCATTAAGATAAGTTTGAATTACACGGTTTGCTGCAGGCTAGTCGTGAGTCGCTCTTCCAAAGCAGAGACGATCACCCCGGTCATCTCCCGGGTGGAGAGGGTGGCCTGGTCGCCCTGGGCCAGGTCCGCGGTGCGATGGCCCGCCGACAGGGCCGCGCTGACCGCCGCCTCGATCGCGCCGGCTTCCGCCTCCAGCCCTAAAGAATGCCTGAGCAGCAGGGCGGCGGAAAGGATGGCGCCGATCGGGTTGGCGATGCCCTGCCCGGCAATATCGGGCGCGGAACCGTGGATCGGCTCGTAAAGGCCGCGCGGCAGTCCGGAGGCGTTGCGGCCCTCACCGAGGGAAGCGGAGGGCAGGTTGCCCATGGAACCGGAGAGCACCGAGGCCTCATCGGTCAGGATGTCGCCGAACAGGTTGCCCGTCAGGATGACGTCGAACGAGGCCGGGCGGGTGAGCAGGTGCATGGCAGCTGCGTCGACCAGGAGGTGTTCCAAGGTCACCTCGGGATACTCGACCGCGATCGTGCTGACCGTCTGGCGCCACAAGCGCGAACATTCCAGCACGTTGGCCTTATCAACCGAAGTGACTTTGCCTCGACGCTGGCGGGCCAGCTGGAAGGCTAACCGGGTCACGCGGCTGACCTCGCTCACGGTGTAGGTCATCGTGTCCACCGCCTGCAGTTCGCCGCCGGTTTCGCGGCGCAGGCGGGGCTCGCCGAAATAAATCCCGCCGGTCAGCTCGCGCACCACCAGCAGATCGACGCCCGCCAGGCGCTCCGGGCGCAGGGGGGAGGCCTCCAAAAGCGCCGGGTGGGGCCGGATCGGCCTCAAGTTGGCGAACAGGTCGAGCGCTTTGCGCAGGCCGAGCAGGCCCTGTTCGGGACGCACCGCCGCGGTGGGGTCGTCCCATTGGGGGCCGCCCACCGCGCCCAGCAAGATGGCGTCCGCCTGGCGGCAGGCCTGCAGGGTGTCGTCCGGCAGGGCCGTGCCGTGGGTGTCGATGGCGCAGCCTCCGATCTGGAACTCTTGCAGCTGAAAATCGTGCTGGCCGCTTCCGGCGATCGCTTCCAACACCTGCACGGCTGCTCCGGTGACCTCCGGGCCGATCCCGTCGCCGGGAAGCAGGACGATGTTCGCTCGCATGCTTTACTCCGCGGCCTTTTCCACGCCCGCCCCGGTCAGCAGGGCGTATTCCAGGCTGTCCGCCAGGGCGCGCCAGCTGGCGTCGATGATGTTGCTGCTGGCGCCGACCGTGCTCCAGCGGTGCTCGCCGTTCTTCGTGTCTATCAGGACCCTGACCGTCGCTTCCGTGCCTCTTTCGCTGTCCAGGATGCGGACCTTGTAATCATCCAGGCGGACGTGCGCCAGGGAGGGGTAGACGTCCAGCAGCGCCTTGCGCAGGGCGGCGTCGAGGGCGTTGACCGGGCCGTTGCCCTCGGCGGCCGTGTGCACGACGCGCTCGCCGATGCGGACCTTCACGGTGGCCTCGGCCAGGATGCCGCGGCCCTGGCGGTGTTCGACCACCACCAGGAAATCGATCAGCTCGAAAGGCGGCAGGTAGCCGGGCCGGGCGTGCTGCAGCATCACGTTGATCGAGGCTTCTGCGCTCTCGAAGGTGAAACCCTGCGATTCCAGCGTTTTAATCCTGTCCAAGACGGCGCGCGCCTGTTCGGGGCTGATCTCCTGCCCGAACTGGTGGGCCTTGTCCTGCACGCTGCCCCGCCCGGACAGCTCGGATACCACGGTGCGGCGCTCGTTGCCCACCAGCGTGGGGTCAATGTGCTGGTAGGAACGCTCGTTCTTCAACATGGCGGCGACGTGGATGCCCCCTTTGTGGGCGAAAGCGCTAGCCCCGACGTAGGGCAGGTGCTTATCTTGAGGCAGGTTGGCTACTTCGGCCAAAAAATAGGAGAGCCGGGAGAGCTGCGCCAGGTTTTCCGGGGGGACGCAGAGCACGCCCATTTTGAGCTGCAGGTCGGGGATGATGGTGCACAGGTTGGCGTTGCCGACCCGTTCTCCATAGCCGTTGATGGTCCCCTGAACGTGGACCGCCCCGCAGCGAACTGCCGCCAGTGTGTTCGCTACCCCGCAGCCGCCATCGTCATGGGCATGAATGCCCAGCGGTGCATGCAATTCCGAGGCCACCTGGGTCACGATCGCCTCGATTTCCCAGGGCAGGCTGCCGCCGTTGGTATCGCACAGCACCAGCATGTCTGCGCCGCCCTCCTGCGCGGCTTTCAACGTCGCCAGGGCGTAGGCGGGGTTGGCCTTGAAGCCGTCGAAAAAGTGCTCGGCGTCGTAAATCACTTCCTTGTCGAAAGCCTTGAAATAAGCGACGCTGTCCGCGATCATGCTCAAGTTCTGATCGGGGGTAGCTTCCAGCACGTCCCGGACGTGCAGATCCCAGCTCTTGCCGACCAGCGTCACCACCGGCGTACCCGCAGCCAGCAGCGCCTTCACGTTGGCGTCATCCCCGACGGGCGTGTCTTTTTTGCGGGTCGAGCCAAACGCCGCGATCTTGGCGTGCTGCAACTTTAGACTGCGGGCGCGCTCGAAGAAGGCCTCGTCCTTGGGGTTCGAGCCGGGCCAGCCTCCCTCGATATAGGCGACGCCGAATTCATCCAGGCGGCGGGCGATCTTCAGCTTGTCGTCAACCGACAGGGAGATCCCTTCCCGTTGGGTGCCGTCGCGCAGCGTGGTGTCGTAGATCTGGACCGTTGACATAGGCCGTCCTTTATCGTGCGGCATGCTTGTGCTCGTAGCCGGCGATCTGTTCTTCGTGCTCCAGCAAATAGCCGAGCTGGTCCACCCCGGCCAGCAGGCAGTGTTTGCTGAACGGGTCGATGGGAAAGGTCACGCGCCCTTCAGGGTAGGCCAGCGTCTGGCTTTCCAGGTCGATGCGCACTTCCAATTCGGGGTCGGCCACGGCCCGCGCCATCAGGTCGCGGTGGGTCCCGGCGTCCACG
>CAYNWK010000077.1:9107-19402 GCA_964400875.1 uncultured Anaerolineaceae bacterium
CCGGCAAACAGCCCCTCCGCCAGGCCGTTCTTGTCGGTCACTTTCAGATAGACGGCCGGGATGATCTGGTCGGTGTCCACGTTATTGTGGGGCAGGGGGATCACGGTTGAGGTGAGCGTTCGGAATGGTTGCATGGTTTGCTCTTCACGCTGGCGCGGCGGTCTGCAGGAGCGTCCTGGGATCGGTGATGCGGCCGCTGATGGCTGACGCCGCGGCGGTAAGCGGGCTGGCCAGGAAGGTGCGCCCGCCTTTGCCCTGGCGGCCCTCGAAGTTGCGGTTGCTGGTGCTGACCGCATACTGCCCGGGCTGGAGCTGGTCGCCGTTCATGGCGATGCACATGCTGCAGCCCGCGTAGCGCCATTCAGCGCCCGCCTCCTTGAAGATGCGATCCAGGCCTTCCGCCTCTGCTTCCCGGCGGACCTTTTCGGAGCCGGGGACGACCAGCACCCGGACGTTCTCGGCGATCTTGCGCCCGCGCAGCAGCGAGGCTGCCTGGCGCAAGTCCGAGAGCCGCGAGTTAGTGCAGCTGCCCAGAAAAACCACATCCACCGGATGCTCCAGCAGGCTGACGCCCGGCTGCAAGTCCATGTAGCGCAGCGCTTTCTCCTGGGCGGCGCGCCGGGAAACGTCCGCTTCTGCGCCCGGGTCCGGCACCGGCTGGTCGATGGGGATGCCCATGCCGGGGTTGGTGCCGTAGGTGATCATCGGCCCGAGCTGCGACACGTCCAGCGAGAGGGAGCGGTCGAACGTGCTGTGCGGGTCGGAGGGCAGCGCGCGCCAGCGTTCCACCGCCTCACCCCAGGCAGCGCCCTGCGGGGCGAACTGCCGCCCGGCCAGGTACTCGAAGGTGGTGTCGTCCGGGGCGACCATCCCGGCCCGGGCCCCGGCCTCGATGGACATGTTGCAGATGGTCATGCGTTCTTCCATCGACAGGGCGCGGATGCCGGAACCGG
The DNA here is from genome assembly GCA_964400875.1 of uncultured Anaerolineaceae bacterium. GTDB lineage: Bacteria > Chloroflexota > Anaerolineae > Anaerolineales > UBA4823 > CAYNWK01. The sequence goes on from CAYNWK010000077.1 coordinate 10,061, forward strand.
TGTATTCGATCACGTGCCCGGTGCCTCCGGCGATCCCGATCTGGGCGATCAGGGCCAGGATCATGTCCTTGGCGGTGACCCCGGCCGGGGGACGACCTTCAAATGCGACCTGGAAGGTCTTGGGGCGGTGCTGCAGCAGGCACTGGGTGGCCAGCACGTGTTCCACTTCGCTGGTGCCGATGCCAAAGGCCAGGGCTCCAAAGGCGCCGTGGGTGGCGGTGTGGCTGTCCCCGCACACGATGGTCATGCCCGGCCGGGTCAGGCCCAATTCGGGGCCGATGACGTGCACGATGCCGCGTTGGGCGGAATCCAGGTCGTAGAGCGGGATGCCGAACTCAGCGCAGTTAGCCTGCAGCTGGCGCAGCTGCAGGTTGGCCGACTCGTCGACCAGGTTCAGCGACAGCTCGTTCGTTGGCGTGGAGTGATCCATGGTAGCCACGGTACGGTCGGGGCGGCGCACGCCGAGGCCTTTAGCCCGCAGCCCCGCAAAAGCCTGCGGGGAGGTGACTTCGTGGACCAGGTGCAGGTCGATGTACAGGATCGCCGGCCTCTCCGGCGCTTCTGCGACGATATGCGACTCCCAAATTTTGTCAAACAGCGTTCTGGGTCCGGTCATAGTTGTTTTTTAGAATTTAAAACGAGGTATTGGGCCGGCTTGCCCGCCCCAACAGACCTTCGCTTAATAGGCGCAGCGGTAACCATAGGAGGGATGAAAGCCAGCGGATTCGGGTGCGTCCAGGTAGCCGAGCTCGAAAGCGCCCCCGGCGCTGACCAGCCCGCCGCTTTCAGCCATGTCCACTCCCGGAGGGGCGGGCGGGCTCGCCTGGGCGGACTCTGCCGCCCCGTTGGGCGCCTGCGCCGGGGGCAGTGCGGATACATCCCAGCGCGCCGGGACGGTGCGCAGTTCGGCGTCCGGATCGAGCGAACGGGCAAAGGGCGTTTCGGAAGGGTGGTGGGTGGACTGTCCTGTGGTCATGTTCAGCTCCTGGGTTGCCTCAGACCGCCGCTTCGGTTAATTGAACCGCGGGGGCGTCTTTGTAGTGGGTGGCGATCAATAGTTTGTTCAACGCGCCCAGGTAGGCCTTGGCGCTGGCGACGATGATGTCGGTGTCCGCGCCGTAGCCGCCAAAGGTACGCGCGTGGGCCATGCCGTTCTGCGGGGAGGTGCGCTGGAGCGCCTCGCCGTTCTCGGTCCTCAAGCGCACGGTCACTTCTCCCAACGCGTCGATGCCCTCGGTCACGGCGTGGACGTTGAACTCCAAAAGCGTGTTGCTGACGCCGACGATGGCGTCGATCGCCTGGTAGGCGGCGTGCACCGGGCCGGTGCCGACCGCCGCATGGATGTGCTCCTGCCCGTCGGGACCGCGCAAGCGCACGGTGGCGGTGGGCAGCCCCATGGTGCCGCAGGCTACCTGCAGCCCGTCCAGGCTGTAGACCTCCTGGGACTGGATCACCTCATCACCGACCAGCGCCTCCAGATCGGCGTCGGTGATGGTCTTCTTTTTGTCGGCCAGCTCTTTATAGCGTTCAAAGGTGCGGTCCAGCTCTTCGCTGGTGAGGAAATAGCCCAATTCCGCCAGGTGGGCTTTGAGCGCGTGGCGCCCGGAGTGCTTGCCCAGCACCAGTTGCGAGTGGCTGACCCCCACGGTCTCGGGGCGCATGATTTCGTAGGCGGATTGGTGCTTCAACATGCCATCCTGGTGGATGCCCGCTTCGTGGGCGAAGGCGTTCGCTCCCACAATAGCCTTGTTGGGCTGCACAGGAATGCCGGTGTAGTTGGAGACCATGCGGCTGATGCGGGCGATCTGGGTGGTATCGATGCCGCTGGTCAGGTTGAAGACCGAGCGCCGGGTGTGCAGGGTCATCACGACTTCTTCCAGGGAGGTATTCCCGGCCCGCTCGCCGATGCCGTTGACGGTCACCTCGACCTGGCGCGCGCCCGCCTGGATGCCGGCAAGCGTATTGGCCGTCGCCAGGCCCAGGTCGTCGTGGCAGTGCACGGAAACGACCACGTCCTCGATGCCCGGTGTGTTGGCGACGATCCCGGCGATCAGGTCGTGGTACTCCTGCGGGGTGGTATAGCCAACCGTGTCGGGGATATTCACCGTGGTGGCGCCCGCCTTGATGGCCTCGCTCAAAACCAAGTACAGGAAATCGGGGTCGCTGCGGCCGGCGTCCTCAGGGGAAAACTCGACGTCGTCGCAGTAGGATTTGGCGTAGGCGACCATTTCGCTGGCCCGCTCGACTACTTCTTCGGGGTCCATGCGCAGCTTGTAGCGCATGTGAATGGGGGAGGTCGCCAAAAAGGTGTGGATGCGGGGGCGCGCGGCCTGCCGGACAGCTTCCCAGGCGGCGTCGATGTCCGCCTTGGAGGTGCGCGCCAGGGCGCAGATCACCGGTACGCGCCGCACGACCTCGGCCTCCCCTGAAGGCGGGTTGCCCACTTCAACCGCGATGCGCTCCACGCCCCTCAGGTCGTCCGGGGAGGCGGCCGGAAAGCCGGCTTCGATCACGTCCACGCCCAGGCGGGCCAAACCGAAGGCGATCTCCAGCTTTTCCGCCGAGGTCAGCGCTGCGCCGGGGGATTGCTCGCCATCGCGCAGGGTGGTGTCGAATATTGTGACCTGGTCGTTCTTCATAGGTTGCATCGGATGGCTGTTCATCGCTGGCTTCACCTCCTTAATCACCGGCTTTGATCGTGACGGGGTCCAGGAACGGCATCATCTGGCGCAGATCGGCGCCCACGCGCTCGATCAGGTGATCCTGGTCATTGCGGCGCTGCTGGTTGAACCACGGCCGGCCCCGGCGATTTTCTTCGATCCAGGACTGCGCGTAGCTGCCATCCTGGATGTTTTTCAATAGCCGGGACATGACGTAGCGGGTTTCCTCGGTGACGATCTGGGGCCCGGCTGTATAGTCCCCGTGTTCGGCGGTATCCGAAACTGAATAGCGCATGTAGTTCAGCCCGCCGCGATACATCAAATCGACGATCAGCTTGAGCTCGTGCAGGCATTCGAAATAAGCCAGCTCGGGCTGGTAGCCCGCCTCGACCAGGGTCTCGAAGCCGGCCTTGACCAGCGCGGTGACGCCGCCGCACAACACGGCCTGCTCGCCAAACAGGTCCGTTTCGGTTTCCTCGGTAAAGGTCGTCTCCAGCACGCCGGCGCGGGTGGCGCCCAGGGCGTGGGCGTAAGCCAGGGCGTTGGCTTTTGCCTGACCGCTGACGTCCTGGTGGACAGCCAGCAGCGAGGGCGTACCGCCGCCCTCCAGGTAAACCTCGCGCACGCGGTGCCCGGGCGCCTTGGGGGCTACCATGCTCACGTCCACGTCCTCCGGTGGTGTGATGGTGCCGTAGCGGATGTTGAAGCCGTGGGCGAACATCAGCGTTTTGCCTGCCGTCAAATGGGGGGCGATCTGTTCCGCGTAAGTTGCCGGCTGGGTGGTGTCCGGCGTCAGCATCATGATCACGTCGGCCCATTGGGCGACGCGATCGATCTCATTCACGGTTAAACCGGCTGCCTCCGCTTTCGCCCAGGACCTGCTCCCCGGACGCAGCCCGACCTGCACGTCAACCCCGCTGTCGTGCAAATTCTGCGCGTGGGCGTGCCCCTGCGCGCCGTAACCGATGATCCCGACTTTTTTGTCCTGGATCAGGGAGGGATCGGCGTCCCCTTCGTAGTAGATTTTTGCCATGATTATTCCTTATTCGTGGTGGTGCCCGTTGGCGCCAGGTGCATAGCGGACTCCGGAGGCCGTACCGCGCATCATGGCGACCTGTCCGGTGCGGACCATTTCCAGGATGCCAAAGGGGCGCAGCAGTTCCAGGAGGCCCTCGATCTTGTCTTCCATGCCGACGATCTGGACGATCACCGAGTCGGCGGCCACATCGACGATGTGCGCCCGGAAGATGGAAGCCAGGTTGGCGACCTCGGAGCGCTGCTCGGGATCGGCCTTGACCTTCACCAGGGCCAGGTCGCGGGTGACGGCGGGCTGGTTGGTCACGTCCTGCACGTCGATGACGTTGACCAGTTTGTAGAGGTTCACCTCGACCTTGCGGGCGTCGAGCGAGGACGCGTCGCCGCCGTTATCCACGACGATGGTCATCCGGGAAACGTCCGGCTTCTCGGTGCGGCCGACGTTCAGGGAGGCGATGTTGAAGTTCCGCCGGCGAAATAGAGAGGCTACCCGGTTGAGCACACCGGGTTTGTCCTCTACCAGGGCGATGAGTGTGTGCTGCATAGCAAATTCTCCTGTCGATAGTTCAGGCCACCGGCTGGTTGCGAACCGGGCGGCGGATCATGGCTGCCAGGTCGGCCCCCGCTGGGACCATCGGGTAAACGGCTTCTTCTTGTTCCACCCGGAAGTCGATCAGCACGGGTCCCGGGGTCTGGCGGGCGAAGTCTATGGCGGAGAGCACTTCCGACGGTTGGGTGACCCTTCTTGCCGGAATGCCGTGGGCGTCGGCCAGCTTGACGAAATCCGGCCCGGCGCAAGGCGTCCCGGCGTAGCGTTTTTCAAAGAAAAACTCCTGCCACTGGCGAACCATGCCCAGGAAGCTGTTGTTCATGATGGCGATCTTGACGTTGGCGCCTTCCTGGACGGCGGTGGACAGCTCCGCCTGGGTCATCTGGAAGCTGCCGTCCCCGTCAACCAGCCAGACTTCCTGGTCTTTGTTGCTGAACCAGGCGCCGATGGCAGCGGGCAGGCCGAAGCCCATCGTGCCGGCGCCGCCGGAAGTGATCAGGCGGTTGGGCCTGTCGAAGTGGTAGTACTGGGCTGCCCACATCTGGTGCTGCCCGACGCCGGTGACGACGACGGCCTCCCCGTCGGTGGCTTCCCATAGATCGCGGATCACCTTGGCGGTGTACAGCTTGCCGTCGTTGGGCCAGGACAGGATGTCCCGCTCATCGCTCTCGGCGCGCCAGCCGGCGATTTGTTCCAGCCACGGGTCGTGTTCGTACTCATCAACCAGGGGGATCAGGTCGCGCAGCACGGTTTTCAGGTCGCCGACCAGGGGGACGTCCACATGTACGTTTTTGTGCACCTCGGAAGGGTCGATCTCGATGTGGATCTTTTTCGCGTTGGCGGCGTAGGTCTTCAGGTTGCCGGTAACCCGGTCGTCAAAGCGCATCCCGAAGGCCAGCAGCAGGTCGGCGTTCTGGATCGCCAGGTTGCAGTAGGCCTCGCCGTGCATGCCCATCATGCCCAGGCTCAGCGGGTGGGAAGCCGGGAAGCCGCCCAGCCCCAGCAGGGTCATGGCGACCGGGGTGTGCGTCTTGGTGGCAAACATCTCCAGCTCCTGGACCGCGCCGGACATCAAGACCCCGTGCCCTGCCAGGATCACGGGGCGTTCGGCAGCCTCGATCAGGTCGAGCGCCCGGCGCAGGTCGGCCTCGGGCGCCTGTTGGGGGGGCTTGTAGCCCGGCAGAGAGATCTCGCCCGGGTACTCGAACTCGACCTGCTCGATCTGGGCGTTCTTGCAAATGTCGATCAGCACCGGCCCCGGCCGGCCGCTGCGGGCGATGTAAAAGGCCTCGCGGACCACCTTGGCGATCTCGTCGGCGCGCGTGATCAGGTAGTTGTGCTTGGTGATCGGCAGGGTGATGCCGGTTACATCGGTCTCCTGGAAAGCGTCCCCGCCGATCAGGTGAGCGTGCACCTGGCCGGTGATGCAGACCAAGGGGGCGGAATCCATGATAGCCGTAACGATGCCGGTCACCAGGTTGGTGGCGCCGGGACCGGAGGTCGCCATGGCCACCCCGACCTTTCCCGAGGCGCGGGCGTAGCCGTCCGCCATGTGCGTGGCGCCCTGTTCGTGGCGGACGAGCACGTGGTGGACCGGGTAGTTGAGCATGGCGTCGTAAACGGGCATGATCGCGCCGCCCGGCAGGCCAAATACCAGGTCCACGCCCTCGCGCACCACGCATTCCCACAATATTTCGGCTCCGGTTAATTTCATTGCTCCTCCTTGAGGGGGTTCCTCAGTTCGTATCGGCGCTAAACGAGCACCGCGCCCTGGCTGGCGCTGGTCACCATGCGGGCGTAGCGGCCAAGCCAGGAAGATTCGGTGCGTGGTTCGAATTCGGGTAAAGCTGCCAGGCGCCCCTGGATTTGCTCGTCGCTGAGCCGGACGTCCAGGCGGCGTGATCCCAGGTCGATCTCGACCGTATCCCCATCCCGCAGGGCCGCGATCGGGCCGTAAGCGGCGGCTTCCGGGCTGACGTGCCCGATGCACAGGCCGCGGGTGCCGCCCGAGAAACGACCGTCCGTGATCAGGGCCACCTGCTCACCCAGGCCCATGCCCATGATGGCGGAGGTCGGGGAGAGCATCTCCTGCATGCCCGGACCGCCGCGCGGCCCTTCGTAGCGGATCACCACCACGTCGCCCGGCTCGACTTCGCTGTTGAGGATGCCGTCCAGGGCCTGCTCCTGGCTTTCGTAGATCCGCGCCGGCCCAACGTGGCGCTGGGAGCCCGCGGCTACCCCGGCGGTTTTCACAATAGAGCCCTCCGGAGCCAGGTTGCCGAACAAGACGGCCAGGCCGCCGACCGGGCTGTGCGGGTTGTCCAGCGGGCGGATCACGTCCTTTTCCCGGATGGTATAGCCGGCGATCGAGTCGCCCAGCGAGGTCCCGCTGACCGTCAGGCGCTCCATGTGCAGGGTATTTCCCGAGCGGCCGATCTCGTTTAAGATGGCCGGCACGCCGCCCGCCCGGTGGACGTCCTCCATGTGCCAGCGGCCGGAGGGGCTCACCTTGCACAGGTAGGGCACGTGGTCGGCGACCGCGTTGATCCGCTCCAGGGGATATTCCACATGAGCCTCGTGGGCCATCGCCAGCGCGTGCAGCACGGTATTGGTGCTGCCGCCCATGGCCATATCCAGCGCGAAGGCGTCGTCGAGCGCCTCCAGGGTGACCACGTCACGCGGCTTCAGGTCGGCTTCGATCAGCCTCATAATTTGGGCGGCGGATTTTTCGGCCAGCTCCTGGCGCTGGTCGGTCAATGCCAGGGCAGAGCCGTTATAGGGCAGGGCCAGGCCCAATACCTCCAGCAGGCAGTTCATCGAATTGGCCGTGAACATGCCCGAACAAGACCCGCAGGAGGGGCAGCTGAAGTCTTCCAGGGTCTTGAGGCGCTCCGCGTCGATCGCCCCGGCTTTGTACGCGCCGACGCCCTCGAAGACCGAGATCAGGTCCACGGTCTCCCCCTGGGGGGTTTTGCCCGCCGCCATGGGCCCGCCGGAGACGAAGATGGCGGGGATGTTGACCCGCAGGGCGCCCATGATCATGCCGGGCACGATCTTGTCGCAGTTGGGGATGCAGACCATCCCGTCGAACTGGTGCGCCTGGATCATGGTCTCGACGCTGTCGGCGATCAGCTCCCGGGAGGGCAGGCTGAACTTCATGCCGCCGTGCCCCATGGCGATGCCGTCGTCCACGCCGATGGTGTTAAACTCGAAGGGCACGCCGCCGGCAGCTCGCACCGCCTCCTTCACCACGCGGCCGAAGTCTTGCAGGTGGACGTGCCCGGGGACGATGTCCACGTAGGAGTTGACGATGGCGATGAACGGTTTCTCGAAATCCTCATCGCGCAGCCCGGTCGCCTTGAGCAGGGCCCGGTGGGGAGCACGTTCGTAGCCTTTTTTGATCTGGTCCGAGCGCATGGATTGACCTCTCTGGAAAATAAAAAACGGGGCTGCCGTTTTTGGGGCAGCCCCGTCAACCTGTTCTGGTGGTTATCCTGGTTTACCACTCTCTCATGGGTTTGACTGCCCAAACGGGAACTTGGCTCTCAATGCCAAGAATGAGAACCAGCAGGCTGACCAGGATAATAACGATGGAGGTAGCGAACATGACGTTTCCGTAATTCTTTACAATAACCTTAGTGCAGTTGGGCACAAGTATCTCGGCATTTTTTCGTGACCCTCTGCCCAACTGCTGACGTGTTGCGCTGGTAAATTCATACAACAGCGTTATTTACGCCGCGCAACACCAGTTTACACGGGGGGATACCCTTTGTCTACCGTCAAACTACACAGGAAGCGCGCCGCTTTAGCTGTGCAAACTGTCCAAAGGCCCTTCTTGGTGGTTAGTCTCGCCCGGAACCCATCATCTTGTGCACGTGCAGGGCTAAATGCACCGCCAGCCGGGTCTCGGGTTTGTCCAGGTCCAGGCCGGTGATCTCGGCGATGCGCTCCAGGCGGTAGATCATGGTGTTGCGGTGGATGAACAGGGCTTCGGCAGTCTGCGAGAGGTTGCCGTGGTGTTCAAAGAAGGCCTCCAGGGTGCGGATCAGCTCCGCGCCCCCTTCGTAATCCAGCAGCGGGCCGAGGATGGACTCCTGAAAGACCGCCAGTTCGGGGTTGTGCTCGAACTGGAAGAGCAGGCGGTAGACGGAGAGGTCGGGGAAATAGAGCGGCTGGCGCTCTTTCAGCCGGCGGGCGATCTCGAGCGCCTGCCCGGCCTGGTAGAACGAGCTGCGCCACTCGCCGATCTCGGCGACCGGCAGGCCCACGCCGCAGTGGGCCGGGGAATCGGGGAATTCCTTCAGCGATCCTTCCAGCACGGCACGGCCCAGCTCCAGCGCCTGGAGGGGGCGGGCGGAGCGGGAGTTCACCTGGCAGAAGCAGATCACCTCCGTGCCGATGGGGCTGACGAAGACCGGCAGGTTCCGGCGGGCGATCTCGCCGTTGACCAGCGTCTCCAGGCGCCGGCGGGAGGGGGGCTCGGCCGCGCTCCAGGCGAAGCGCAGCGCCGCATGGGCGTGGTTCAGGTCCACCCCGGCGGCCTGGGCCCATACCATTGTGTCGCGGGGCGATAATTGTTCCTGAAGCAGCACCGCCAGCAGGTCGCCCTTGAGGCGTTTTTCGACCTCGCGCACCGCCTTGTTGCGAGCCATCTCCACTGCGCATACGATGGCGCCTTGCTCGGCGACCAGCCGGTCGAGCGTGTCCAGCTCGCCGGCCAGGCCGACTAAAGAGAGATAACCCCGGGCGACCCCGCCGACCGTGATGGGGATCAGCAGGCGGGCCAGGTCCCCGGGGAACTCTTGGGTGAGGATGGATGCCTGGCTGCCGGCCCGCTTGCGGTCCAGCATCGGCTCCGGGAGGCTGTCCAGGGTGCCCAGCTGGGCCAGGATGTCGGGCCAGATCGACCGCAGGGCGGAGGAAGGGAACTCCGCCAGGACCCGCCCGCGCTTGTCCTGGATCAGGGCGCCGCGCCCGGAGATCTCGGCCATAGCCCTGGCCAGGCCTGCCAGGCCCTGGCCCTCGGCTTCCAATTGGGCGAGCTGGGTGTGGATGCGCGCGCCGCGCTCGATCAGCCCGGCGCGCTGGTTGACCAGC
>CAYNWK010000078.1:0-19154 GCA_964400875.1 uncultured Anaerolineaceae bacterium
TACCTGAGAGTGTACCCGATGACTGATCATTGTCTTATTTGTACGGTAGAGAAATTAATAACAGTATATAGAAAAAGCCGTTGACTGTCACTCCCCCTATGTCGAGTTATTGTACTGGTCAGCTGGGTAGTTTTTTAGCCTTTTCGCCGGGAGAAAGCCACCGCCAGGGCCAGGCCGCCTGCGGCCAATCCCAGGGGTATGAACCACAAGAGCGGGCTCCCGCCTCCGGAGGTGGGCGACTCGGCGGTGGCCGCCGGGGTGACCGTACCCGGCGTGGGCGTTACGCTGGGGGTGGGCATCGGCGGCGCCAGCGTGGTTGTTGGGGTAGGAGTAACCGGGCCGGGTGTAGGGGATTCCGTGGCTGGCAGGGTTACCTGCAGCAGCAGCTTTTGCTCGGGATAGAGAATAGAAGCGCTGTTCAGCCCGTTCCAGGCCATCAGGTTGTTCAGCGAAACTTCGTATAGGCTGGCGATCCCCGATAGGGTCTGGCCGCTTTGGACGACGTGATAGTAGTTGCCGTCGCTGTCGGGGGTCAGCTTTTCGATCGGGGTCAGCGGGCGCGGCGTCGGGCTGGGGGTTATATCGCCGGGATAGATCAGCAGTTTCTGATCTACCTGCAAGGGCCAGTCCAGCTGCAGGCCGTTCAGGTTGATGATCGTATCGACGCTGACCTTGTAGGCCTCGGCGATGGTATAGAGCGTGTTGTAAGGCTGTACCACGTGGACGATCTTGCCGTCGCTGTTGGGCGTGCTGACGTGCACCATCCCGACCGGCGTGGGCGTGGCATAGCCTTCTGTGTTCTTATCGGGTATGAACAGGCGCTGGCCGACCTGCAGCTTCACATCCCTGGAGATGTTGTTCCAGAACTCGATGTCTTTGATGGTCACTTTATAGGCCACGGCGATCGACCAGAAGGACTGCCCGGCCTGGACCTCGTGGTAGATCTTCCCATCGGCATCCGGGGTGGCGATTTTGACCGGGACGATCAGTTGGGAGATGGGGCTGACCTCGCCGCCGTCCTCGCCGCCCCCCGGCTTACCCGGTCCGCCCGGAGCGGTGTAAGAACCGCAGGATTTTCCGGAGGAGTACGCGGCGATCAAGATGTAGTACGTCATGCCGTTCGCGGCTTTTGCCGTCCCTGCGCCGACGTTGCAGTAGGCTCCGTTTACCGCCGGGCGCATGTGGTCTGGGTCCGACCAGGCGACCATGATCTCATCTATGCCCATGTCGGGTCCCAAAGCGAAATTTTCTGTGGCCCACACCGTCCCGCCGCCGCCGTAACCGGCCGCCGCCACCCGCCCGCGCACATCGCCGATATGCCAGGACATCTGGTTGGCCGCCATGATCTCGGCCGTAGATTGGGCGACCGCCATGACGATCGGGTCCTCCACCAGCAGCGCATGCCCGTAGGAGGCGCGCACCGAGTTCATCGCCAGGATCAGGTCGAAGGGAGTGACCTGGGAGGCCTGGGCCGATCGAGCCGCTGACCGGGCAGCCTGAACTCCGGCTGGCGTGCAGAAGATACCGGCCAGCAGGGGTAAGATGAGCATCCAGCGGATAAAGTTTGGTCGTCTCACGCCGCCATTATAACGGCTGATTGGTTTTTTCGGGATACTGTGCGGAAACGATATCTTTTATCTCGCCGGCAGCCGGATGCTGCCCTTCGGAGCCCAGGTTGCCCTTGATGACCCGCCAGATGATTCGCGGATGCAAGATCTTGAACGGCGGGTCTACCATGTTGATCACCTTGAGGAACGCAGTGGACACCTGCGCGTCCCGGTGGGCGGCGCGATGCAGCTTTCCGATGTACCAGTTGAAGAAGCGCACCATCGGCGTGCGGTTGCCCTCGGTTTCGGGATAGCGCAGATCGTTGCCGACAGCCATCTGCCAGGATTGGTCGATAATTTTGCTGGTTCGCTGGAAGAACGTTCGAGCAGGCTTTTCCTGCTCCTCAGCCAGCCACTCGTCCAGGGCGGCGGCCTCCAGCGCGGCTACCGTCATCCCTTGCGCGTAAATTGGGTTGAAGCTGCACAGGGCGTCACCGAAAACCAGGTAGCCTTCCGGGAAGCGCTTTAGTTTTTCGTACCGGCGGCGCAGGCTGGCCGGGAACTTGTAGGCCACAGGTTCGCCTAACGGCTTGGCGTCCCGTATGGCGTGGTAAATATCGGGCGAAGCCAGGCTTTTGGCGAACTCGAGGAAACCTGGTAGGTTGGTGGGCGCGTGATCGCCGTGGTAGCCGCCCAGGGTAAGCACCCAACGATCGCCGTCTTGTTCCAGCAGGACGCCGAGGCGTTTATTGGGTGGATCGGCAGCCACGGTCAGCCCGTGAAAGCCCGCTAAACGCTGTGGATCGCGTTGGAAATAGCAGCTGGTGTAGCCAACCCCGATGTTGACTTCATCTTCGGACGGCCGTTGGTAGCCAAGTTTTTCCAACCAGGCGGGGCTGCGCGAGCCCCGCCCGCCGGCGTCCACCACCAGATCGGCCGGCATGGATTGTTTTCCACCGCCGGACTGGCGGAGATCCAGGAGGACGCCGGTTACCCGTGTGCTGCCGGCCGTCGTCACCAACCCCAGAACGTTGCAGCCTTCGATTGCCCGCACGTTGGGCAGCGCCAGGACGTGTTTGCGAACCGCCGCCTCGAGCGTCGGGCGGGAGACTCCCAACCCGGACACGCCGCTGACTCCGGGCTTGTGATAGCCGCCGTTGTTGAACCAGCGGATATTGGCGCTGACGTCGGCGATAGTTACTGCGCCCAGCCGGGATAATTCATCTGCCAGGCCGGGGAGGTACGATTCCATAATATTCTGCCCCAGCGCCAACAAAACGTGCGTATGCCTGCCTTGCGGCACGCCTTTGCGGTTTTTACCCGGCGCAGGGAATGTGTCTCGCTCCAGAAGAGTAACCTGGTCGAAATGGTTGGCCAGCGCCCTGGCTGCCAGAAGCCCGCCGAGGCTCGCGCCAATAACGAGAGCTTTCTTACGGTTAAGGTTGTTTTCGTTTGACATCTTTTGCTCCTTTTGTGGTTAACGGTCCGCTTTACTTCCATACTGACGCCATGCATCATCATGAAAGCCCGCGCGAACCTGCGTTTTCTTAGGTAGCCTCGACTGTAAAGGGTCTTTCATAACGTAAATACCAAACCAGCATCAGTCCGGTGGTAACCAGGTAGAAGGAATGCAGCAGCCAGATTGGGCCAGCTGGAAGGCTGAACACATATATTGAGTGGACCAGGTTGCCAAGGTTGCTGAGCAAGATATTCATCAGGCTGTAGGAGCTTAGATCCTTGGTATGCACCGCTTTCAAAAGCATGGGCAGTGTGCTGGAAGCGAAGATGAAGGTAGAAATCACTCCAGCCATCACCGGCAGATTAATGTTCATCGTTGCACCCTCTCCTGCGTTTATCTAGTGACAAAAATTTATTCCGGGATCGGCGGAACGCCAAGCGCTTGCATTCATTCGAGATAGCCTGCATTCGTCCAGCATTCCACCACCTTCGTTGTGTATCGTGAGGATACAAAAACAGGCGCGTCAGGTCATGCCCCTAATGGGTTATTCAGTTGGGGTATTTGGGATTGGGTGGGTAAAGAGAGGTGAGCGGGTTTACTGGAGCAGGTTCAGCTCTCTGGCTTTGGCGACGGCCTCAGTTCGGTTGCCGACCCCCAGTTTCCCGTAGATATTGCCGGCGTGTTTTTTGACCGTTTCGGGCGAGATGACCAGTTCGGCGGCGATCTCGCGGTTGGTCAGACCGGCGGCGATCAGTTCCAGAACATCCTCTTCCCGCTCAGTAAGCGGTTCGGGCAGCGCCTGGGCTGCAGGCGAAAGGCCGTCGGCGCCAAAAGCATCGAGCAGGGCTTTCACGTATGCCGGCATGACCCCTCGAGAATGGGCTTCTTGCAGCAGCCGGCCCAGCTCCAGTCCGAGATCGATGAAAAGACGGCAGTACGCTTCCGGTTCCGCCAGACGCAGGGCCTGTTCAAGCGCGATCAGCGCATCCGCTCGTTCGCCGCGTTTCCAGTGCAAGATCGCTTTGAGCGCCAGGGCTTCGATGGTGACGCCTAAACGGCCCTCCGCCTGGGAGGAGTCCAGCAGTCCGTCGAGCTGCCTGCGTCCGGCTTCGAAAGCGGGACTGCCGCCCTGGGCGATCAGCACTCGAGAAAGGGTCAGCCGATCCGTGAGGGTCCCGGGCGAGGCCTCCGGCGTATCCTCCTGGAGCTGCTGATCAGCCCAATCGACGGCTGCCCGCAGCCGGTCATCCGCCAGCCAGAGCTCGACCTGCAGGCGTTGGAAGCTGCTGCGCCACTCGGAGAAGGAGGCATTATCCACCAGCGGACGCGCCTTCTCAAGGAATTCTGCCACCGTTTCGGCCTCTCCTTGAGCCAGCTTCAGGCGGGCGGTAAGCAGGTAGCCGGCGATCAGGGCGCGCATGTCGCCGCCCAGCTCGGCGCGCTCCAGCCCGCGCGCCAGGAGGTCGCTGACTTCCTGCAGCTCGTTCCACTCGTACTGGATTTCTGCGATGCGGATGTAGACCCATCCAATGAGCGGAAGGGGGAACTGGCCCCAGGTATTGCGGTTTTCGATGACGGCGAGGGCTTTGCGCCAGTAGGCATCAGCCTTGCGCAGGCGGCCCTGGCGCAGCTCGAGATCGGCGAGGGCGCCGTATACGTGCACCGAACGAAGCTGGTACGTCGGATCGTTGACCAGTTCCAGCACGGTAAGGTAATGTTCACGCGCCTCCTGCCAGCGTCCTACATGGCTGTAGGTATCCCCGAGCGCATGGTGGATGTTGGCCTGATAATGGTGGTCCGACTCCGGTAAACCCTCCAGGGCCCGGGCAGCATATGGCTCGGCTCGGTCCAGGTTGTTTTGGAAACAGGCGATCTGGCAGCGCATCGAGCTCACACGGGCGAGTTGCCAGCGCTTATCCTCCCGTTCTTCCTGCTCCAGATGCTGCTCGACTTCATCGATGTAGCGAATACAGGCCTCGACTGCCCCGTTATGAGCCAGCCATCCGGCCTGGGTCAGGCCGATTACGGGATAGCGGAAATGCCAGGCCTCCGGGAGCGCGTCCAGCCAGCGTTTGAGCAGCTTCAGCTGCCCGGAATGCAGCATTTGCTCGAAGTACCGTTCGCCGATCTCCCCGATCAGGTCGCCATCGCCTCCGGCGAGCGCGTGGTTGAAGGCCGGTTCGCGCAGATCGTGGGCCAGGTGCCAGCGAGCGGCGCGTCGGTGCAGATCGGGCAGCTCATCCGGATGTTCCCGTTTCAGGGCTTCGCGGAGGAAGTCTGCGAACAAGCTGTGATACCGGAACCAGGTTCGTTCCTCGTCAAGAGGGATGAGGAAGAGGCCTTCGTTTTCCAGGTTTTCCAGCATTGCCTGGACCCCGCTCTGCCCGGTGACGGCTTCACACAACGAGGCGCGCAGGCGGTCCAGGATGCTGGTGCGCAGCAGGAATTGGTGCAGATCGTCCGGCAGATTTGCCAGCACTTCATCACTCAAATAATCGGCGATGTAGCGCTGGCGCCCGCTGACGGCGAGCGTCTCGGCCGGTTGACCGCGCTTTTGCGCGGCCAGCGCCGCCAACTTCAAACCGGCGACCCAGCCTTCCAGCCGGGTTTGCAAAGGCTCGATCTCTTCATCAGCCAGGGCGAGATGCATCTTCGCATTTAAGAACTCTTGGGACTCTTCGAGGGAGAAGCACAGGTCGCCGGCGAGCAGTTCCGACATTTCCCCACGCGCGCGCAGGCGGGCCAGGGGGAGCGGCGGCTCCCCGCGTTCGGCCAGGACGAAATGGAGCTTGGGCGGCAGGTTGTCGAGCAGGAATGCCATCGCCTGGTGGATCGACTGGTCCTCGATTAAATGGTAGTCGTCGAGGACGAACACGGTGTGTTCGGAGAGTTCATCGGCAAAATTAATCAGCGCGGCCAGCACGGCTTCGCTATCCGGCGACCTTGCGCTGAGCATCAACCCCGCAGGGCTTTCGACCACCGCCGGTGACACGACTTCCCATGCTCCCAGCAGGTAGCGCAAGAAGCGTTCCAGCTCGTTATCCTCCTCGCCGATCGACAGCCAGGCTACGGGCAATTCGCTGCATTGCGCCCAACCGGCGAGCAGCGTAGTTTTGCCGTAACCAGCCGGCGCAGAGACGAGCACCAGCCGGCGGCGTATAATTTCTTGATCAAGGGTAGAGAGCAGGCGGCGGCGGAGAACTTGCTCGCGTGGCAGCACAGGGATACGCAACTTGCTCTTGATCAGGCTCGTATCCACGTTGATTACTTCATCCAGTTTGCTTGGTTCGCTTGGTGTACAGGATGAGAGATTATAACATAACGGAATTTAGCGTCTGGAAGATAAAAAGCGGGTGTGTGGACGACGAAGCCCGTCCACACACCCGCTCACTTTCAGCGGATCGAGGCGATGAACTCATCTACCCTGGCCTGGTCCCAGGTTGCCTCCGGTCCGGAGATCACCACGACTGCCGGCCCGTGCACCCCTTCGAACAGACCGCTCACCTGGCGGTAAACGTCACCGTCTTGGTTGATCCCTTCACTGATAACCAAATCGACCTCCTGCCCGCGGATCTCTCCTGAGACGGTTTCCACGGTGTGTAAATCGATGATGGATTCGCTGGCGGAACCGGCGGATTTTTGGATCCAGCCTTCGATTGCATCCAACTTCACGCCGGTTGAGGCGTCTGCCTGGGCCAGGTAGATATGGCTGTGCCCGTCGTCCCCGGTGTAGCCAACCAGGCTGTAGCCGCCCAGCTGCAGGGTGAACTTATCCCCGAAACCGGAGGGCAGGGCGTAATCGGCGATCTCTTCGGGGGCGTGTTCTTCAAATTTCACTTCAACCGGAGAGGCTTGTACAACCGTTTCGACGGTCGATTGGAAGAGCAGCAGGCCGCTGATCCCCAGGATCAGGCAGACGAGCGTTATCCCTGCAATCAAGCCCAAGATGATTTTGATCGTCCTGTTCATGGTTTTTTCTCCTTTTTCTTCCCTCAAATGCGTAAGTCCAAACTTTCAGGATGTGGCGCTGGCGTTTTCTGCCCGGCGTCCGGGAAGCAGCCGGGGCAGGAACATGCCGGTCTTGCGGCGGTATTCCGTTTAGTTGAAGTAGCCGTTACATCGTTCGCCAGGGTAGTATCGATCTTGGTCAATTGGCTGGTTCTTGGCTTGGTTTGTGGCGCGACATGGATAAGACTGGTTCGTTAGTGGTCAGTGTAAACCTCTCCCGCCGATACATCTTATCTTTGACGACCACCAAGACGACGACAACCAGCCATAGCGCCAGCAAACCCAGATCCGAGGTCGGCAGGAAGTTGACCATCACGTTGAAGCAGGTGTGCAGGAAAACCATCAGGAGCAGGTTGCCGCCGGAGCGGTTATAGAACCAGGCCAGGAAAATCGACAAAAAGATCCGGTAAATTGCGCCGCCGATCATCCCGCTGACCAAATCACCGGGATAGAATCCGTTCAGGTAGAGCGGAAGATGCCACAAAGACCAGAAAACCGAGACGAGCAGCGCGGCCACCAGTGGGCTGAAGCGTTGTTGCAGTTCGGGCTGCATAAAACCGCGCCAGCCGGGCTCTTCGAGGCCACCCATCGCCAGCACTGTCAGTCCGAAGGTCAGCGCATATAAAGGCAGTACCTCCAGCACAGGGTTTCCCCACAAGCTGGGATATTCCACACCCATCCCGAAGAGCGAGGCCAGTCCCCAGGCAGCCAGGATCATCACCGGGAAAAATACCAGCCCGAAGACTGTCCAAACGGGCGGCATCCGCCTGGGCAGCAGGGAGGCCATCCGAGTGCGGATTGCCCGGTTATTCGATACGGCGCTCGAGATCACCCAGCCGCCCACCAGGCTGGCTGCCAGCGCTGTTGCCACGATGGGCGCGCTGAGGGTCAAGTCTTGCGCCAGGGTTTCGTAGTTGGGGATATTTCCAGCCAGGTAGCGCAAAGCCAACACGCCGAAGATCAGCGCGGCAGCGATTGCCAGCGTCACTAGCTTTTTGGGGGAAAAGTCGAGTTTCATCCTACTCCGCAGTCCCAGCGTCGCGATCCCTGCCAACGCAGGGCCGTAGCCGCCGATCACCACCATCGGGATTACGATCAGGTCGCCGAGCTGGCGCAATGGGATGGCAGCCAGCCAGAACAGCCAGGTCCAGGTGAAATTGATCAGGAGAAAAGCAATGACCGGGTGTTTTTGGACGAATGTCCAACGTGGCGTTTTCATATGATTGCCTTCCTTTATTGAAGTATCTATCGATTACTTGGTTAGTGTAATGAAGCAAGGGGTTTAATGCATCCGCTTGCCGGGTAGGATCGATCCTGGTCAGGTGACCGGTTCTCGGCCTGGTTTGTGTTCGGGCAAAGCTATCCCCGGAGTCTGGGCGGCGGGCGTAAGCCTCTTTTGCCCATACATCCTGTCTTTGATGACAAATACGACGACGAGGACCGGCCAGAGCGCCGGCAAACCCAAGTTGAAAATCTTATGATCTTTGTCATATTTAGATGAGAACAAGTATCCCTTTCATTTCAAACGCCGATCGATTACCATCAGAACGGAAGTTCGCGTAGTACTTATGGGAAATTATGCAGTTTGCAGTTAAATAGGGGTGTTCGGGCGCGTCCGAGCACCCCTGTTCCTGCAGCAAGCTGAGTAAACCTTGAGGAAATCAATCCATGAACGATAATCAACCTATTCGAGTAATGTTGGTAGACGATCACACCGTGGTTCGCAGCGGGTTGGGTGCGTTTTTAATGGCGTTTGACGACCTGGAATTTGTCGGCGAAGCCGGCAGCGGCGAACAGGCGGTGCGCTTGTGCGAAACGGTGCAGCCGGATGTTGTGCTGATGGACCTGGTGATGCCCGGGATGGACGGCGCAGCCGCGACCCGGGCGATCCGCGATAAGTGCCCGGACATCCAGGTGATCGCGCTGACCAGCTTTAAAGAGGAGGATTTAGTCCAAGGTGCGCTGGAAGCGGGCGCCATCGGCTACCTGCTCAAGAATGTCTCCGCGGACGAGCTGGCTGAGGCCATCCGTGCGGCGCATGCCGGGAAGCCCACCCTGGCTCCCGAGGCTGCCCAGGCGTTGATCCAGGCCAGCCGGCGCCCCCCGGCGGTGGGCGAAGACCTGACCCCGCGGGAAAACGAAGTCCTCGCCTTGATGGTAGACGGCCTGTCGAATCCGGAGATCGCCGAACGCCTGGTTGTCAGCCGCTCGACGGCGAAGTTTCACGTCAGCAGCATCCTCACCAAGTTGGGGGTCTCCAGCCGCACGGAAGCAGTGGCTGTTGCCCTGCAACATAAAATCGTAGGCTGATCTTCAATGAAGGCAAGCCTGAGGCGCTCACTGTCGCGGCGTGACTTTCTCAAGCTCGCCGGTATCTCCACAGGCAGCTTGCTCCTGAAATCTTGTGGGCTGCTTCCGGCTTCGCCGACCCCCCAGGGGGAGAGCGAAGTGCAGCTGGTCTACCAGGACTGGCGCACCGAGTGGTTCCCGGCGATGGCCCAGCAGATGCTGCAGCAATTCCACCGCGACCATCCCGACATACGCGTTTTTTACGTGCCCGATCCTGCCGACGTGGAAGAGAGCCTGCAGGAGGACATGCAGGCCGGAGTGGCGCCGGACGTGTTCGCCGCCTGTTGTTCGTTCTTCCCTATCCTGGCGCAGGAGGACCTGACCTTAGATCTGCGCCCCTATATCGAGGCTCACCTGGATCGGGAGACGATTGCGGAATGGGACCCGGTCCAGTACCGATCTTTACAAACTGCCGATGGGCAGCAGTATGGTCTTCCCAAGTACCACGGCGCCCTGGCGCTGTACTACAACAAGGACCTGTTCGACCTTTATAAAGTGGACTACCCAGACCACAGCTGGGACCACGACGATTACCTAGGTGCGATGAAACGCCTGACCCACGACCGGGACGGGGACGGGCGCATCGACCAGTGGGGCAGCATCCTGGACGTCTCCTGGGACCGCATCCAGGTGCACGTCAACGGCTGGGGCGGTTACTTCGTCGATCCCCAGGACCCGGCGCGCTGCCGATTGGGCGATCCCCAGGCCCTGGCAGCGATGGAGTGGATCCGGGCGCGCATGTGGGACGACAGGGTGATGGCCCGGCCGTTGGATGTGCAGAACATTGGGGTGCCGCAAGCTTTCGTGGGGCAAAAAGTCGCCATGGCCGAAGACGGTTCCTGGGCTCTGAAGGACATCCTCGCCGGGGCGGATTTCCGTGTCGGAGTGGCGCCTTTGCCGGCCGGACCGCAGCGCCGCGTTACCCTGGCGACGACCGATGGGTTCGGCATTTACCGGGAGACCCGCCACCCCCAGGCTGCCTGGGACCTGCTCCAATTCTTGATTGGCAAGGATTACGGCCGGGCGATGGCCCGGGCAAACTTCTTACAGCCGGCGCGGTCTTCCCTGGTGCAGGACTGGGTTGATTACGTCCGCCAGGAATTCCCCGATCAAGCCGCCGATATGGACATCGCCGTTTTTGCGGAGGGCCAGCTGGAAGGCTACTCGGTCGTGGCGGAAGTCTTTGCCAATATGGCCGACGCCAAGCGGATCATCTATGCGGCCTGGGACCAGATCTTCTTGCTTGGCGAGGAGCCCACAGAGTTGATGATCGACGTCGCGCGCCAGGTCGAAGCGGCGCAGTCTGGTGGAGTCGGTTGAGATGAACGCTCGCGTCAAACCATACGGGCTGCGCGGCAAGATCATCGCCTGGTCGTTTTTCCCTACCCTGTTTATCCTGGCCAGCGTAGCGATGGTGACGTTCATCGCCTACCAAAAGGTCACCGAGGACCTGGTCCTGGCCAAGGACCGGGAATTGACTCGCCTGGCAGCCAGCCAGCTCGCCGGGGAGATGAAGAATTACAGCGATCTGCTCGCCGGCATCGCTAACACTGCGGACCTGCGCTTGCCCACAGCGGTCTCACAGCGTAACGGCCTTGAGCGCTACGCCAACCAGCTGGTCGTCTTCGACGGCGGGGTGGTCATCCTGGATACCTTCGGGATAGTAATCGCCGCCCAACCCGAACGCCCGGAATTGATTGGGGCGGACTGGTCGGGCCGGGATTTTTTCAGCCAGATCTTGCACACCAACCGGCCTGCCTTTTCGGATATCCTGCCGGATGAAACTGAGGACGGCGAAGTGATCGTTACCGCTGCGCCGATACTGGGAGACGAAGGCGAATTGATCGGCGTACTCGCCGGCATGTTCCGCATGGGAGCGCGCGAAGTCAGCTCGTTTTACGGCGGCATCGTCAAGCTGCGCCTCGGCGATAACGGCAGCACGTATATCGTGGACAGCAACGGGCGGGTGATCTATCACCAAATTTCCACCCGGATGGGCCAGGATTTATCCCAACAGACCGCCGTCCAGCAGGTGCTTTCCGGGGCCTCCGGCGCGATCCCGGCAAACGACGAGGCCGGCGGCAGGATCGTCGCCGGGTTTGCGCCTATCCCCGGTACGCCCTGGGGGTTGGTCCACGAAGAGAGCTGGGTTTCCCTCACCCAGACTTCCCTGGGTTACCGCCAGTTCCTGATCTTGTTGATGGTCCTGGGGGTGTTGGTGCCGGTGCTGGTCGTCACCGTCGGGGTTCGGCGCATCGTCCAGCCGATTAACGCCCTGATCGTCGCCGCCCAGGAAGTCGCCCAGGGGAACTTCGA
This sequence comes from uncultured Anaerolineaceae bacterium, assembly GCA_964400875.1. Lineage (GTDB taxonomy): Bacteria > Chloroflexota > Anaerolineae > Anaerolineales > UBA4823 > CAYNWK01. The sequence goes on from CAYNWK010000078.1 coordinate 11,680, forward strand.
CCAGGCGATCACGGCTAAAACCGGGGATGAGGTCGAGGAACTGGCCCGGCAGTTCAACTGGATGGCCGGGCAGCTGCAAGCTTCTTACGGACAGTTAGAGCAGCGCGTCGCCGACCGCACCAAGGAGCTGGATGCGCTGTACCGGGCTGACGAAACGCTGCTGACAAACTTGCAGCTGGACCGCTTGCTGGAAGCCCTGGTGGATGTCGCCGTGGAAATACTGAAAGCCGATAAGAGCGCCCTGCTCGTTTGGGATGCCAAACAGGAGCGGCTGGTGGTCGGCGCGGCCTGCGGCTTCAGCCCAGCGACGCTTGAGGGGATGTCTTTTTCGGTAGGGGAGGGGGTGGTGGGAGAAGTGATGGCCAGCGGTGAAGCCATTGCCATCGAAGATACGCATCAGGACCCGCGGGTCGCCCGGCAGATAACCGATCCGGAGGATATCCGCGCCTTCATGCACGTGCCGATCAAGCTCAAGGATCGGGTCTTCGGCGTTTTCAACATCGATTACACCAGCTCGCACGCTTTCAGCGAAGACGAGCGGCGCCTGTTCATCGCGTTGGCGCAGCGCGCCGCACTGGCCATCGAAAACGCTCAGCTGTACGAACAGGCTCAGCTGGCTGCCACCATCGAGGAGCGCCAGCGCCTGGCCCGCGAGCTGCACGACGCAGTGACCCAGACCCTGTTCTCCTCCAGCCTGATCGCCGAGGTGCTGCCGCGCTTGTGGGAACGCGATCCGGAGCAGGGCCTGCAGCGTCTGGAGGAACTACGCCAGCTCACCCGCGGCGCGCTGGCCGAGATGCGCACCCTGTTGATGGAGCTGCGTCCTTCAGCCCTCGTCGAGGCCGAACTGGGCGATCTGCTGCGCCAGCTGGGGGAGGCCTTCACCGGCCGCGCGCGGCTCCCGGTGGATTTGCAGGTCAACGGGGAGGCGAGCGCGCCTCCCGAGGTCAAAGTCGGCCTTTACCGCATCACGCAGGAGGCGTTGAACAACGTCGCCAAGCACGCCGACGCCAGCCGGGTGTCTATCTCGCTGTGCAGCGAGCCAGAGGAGATCGTCATCGCTATCGGCGACGATGGGCGCGGCTTCGACCTTGCCCGCGTCTCCGCCGATCACCTCGGGCTGCGCATCATGCGCGAGCGCGCCGGCGAGATCGGCGCCGAGCTGTCCATCGAGAGTGGGAGTAGTTCCGGCACTCAGGTTACGGTCCGCTGGAAGGGTGATCGAGACCTGAACGCTTGAACAGTGTTGGACCGCGTTAGCAGTACTTAATCTATCAAAGATCCAATGGATTAGTAGCTGCTTTGTGAGGGCCGAGTGAGAGATAGAGGGAACTTTTTACGAGGTCCGTTGAAGAACATGCAATCACTTGGATTGGGCGTAGATATCGGCTCAACCACAGCCAAAATCGTACTCCTGGACCCATCAGGGGGGACAGCTTACTCGGGATACCGCCGCCATAACACGGAAACGCTTGTCGCGCTCGAAATACTGCTCGAGGAAGCGAAAAAATCGCTGGGTGATGTAACGGTCGATTTTCTCATTACCGGATCGGCTGGGATGGGCCTCAGCGAAACATACAACCTGCCCTTTATCCAGGAGGTCATCGCCTCGGCCGAAGTTGTCCACAAACAATACCCGCAGGTTCAGACGCTCATAGACATTGGCGGTGAAGACGCCAAAGTGATCTTCTTCGATGCGAAAGGGCAACCCGATATTCGCATGAATGGCGCTTGCGCCGGGGGGACAGGAGCTTTCATCGATCAAATGGCGACATTGCTGAATGTGCCGGTCTCGGGATTGAACGAGCTCGCCGAACAACACAGTACTGTTTACCCTATTGCCTCGCGTTGCGGCGTTTTCGCTAAAACCGACGTCCAGAACCTGCTCAGCCAAGTTGCGGCGCGTGAGGACATCGCTGCTTCTATCTTCAATGCCGTCGTCTGGCAAACACTCGCTACGTTGGCTCGCGGTCATTCGCTCAATCCAGTGTTTCTCTTTGCGGGCGGCCCATTGACTTTTTTACCGGCTTTGAAAGCAGCTTTTGTGAAGGCGTTGAACTTGAGAACAGGAGACTGGCTGGAGGTCGAGCACGGCGAATTGCTCACAGCCAGGGGGGCAGCGCTGGTAGCGGCTGAGCGCAACGATAGGAGAGGAAAGCTCTCCATATCGCAGTTGATCGAGCTATTGGGCAGCAGCCCTTCGGAGGCACACGTCGAAGGCCGGCTCCAGCCGCTCTTCGGGACCCAGGGTGAATTCCACAATTGGCAAGCGATCCGTTCGAGGCACCGGGTGGGGCGCGTGGATGTTCACGAGATCGAAGGGCAGGAATGTTTCTTAGGGATTGACTCCGGTTCCACCACCACCAAGCTGGTGTTAATTGATCGTCAGGGGAGGCTTTTCTTCGAGCATTACTGCCCAAACAATGGCGACGCAATTTCAGCCGTGCAAGGTGGGTTGGAAAAGATTCGCCGGTTGTTTGCAGGGTTGGAATCCCGAGCGCCCAACATCGTTCGCAGCGCCGTCACGGGTTATGGTGAGGATCTGATCCGGGCTGCATTTGGCTGCGATGGCGGTATCGTGGAGACGCTGGCTCATTTCCGGGCAGCCCGCGCCTTTGACCCAGAGGTTTCGTTTATCCTCGACATCGGCGGACAGGACATGAAGGCGATCTTCGTGAACGGTGGTCACATCCAGCGCATCGAGATTAATGAGGCTTGTTCTTCGGGGTGCGGGACGTTTATTGAGACCTTTGCCCGTTCGTTGGGGTGCAGCGTTTCGGACTTTGCCCTGGCTGCCTGCAGCTCGCGAGCGCCGTGCGACCTGGGCACGCGTTGCACGGTGTTCATGAATTCGCGCGTCAAGCAAGCGTTACGCGAGGGAGCAGCGGTCGGCGATATCTCGGCTGGGTTAGCCTATGCAGTAATCAAGAACGCTTTATATAAGGTCCTTAAGATCGCGGACACTGCGGTATTGGGCGACCATATCGTCGTTCAGGGTGGCGCGTTCCGCAACCCGGCGATCCACAAGGCGCTGGAACTGATCCTGGATAAGCAGGTAGTTTGCCCGGACAGCGCGGAATTGATGGGTGCGTTGGGTGCAGCGCTACAGGCGCGTGAGACTTATCTTCAGACGGGTCAGGGTGTAGGTTTAGGAGTGAGCCTGGAGGATCTGGCTTCGGTCAGCGAGTATCGAAAAACATTAATACACTGCCACGGATGTGAGAACCGGTGTAGCGTTACCAAATTGACTTTCCCGAATAAGAATAGGTTTTATACCGGAAATCGCTGTGAGCGGGCCTTTAGCAACCGTGGTCAGCGACTGCGGAAGGGTGCGAACCTTTTTGAGCACAAACGTGGGTTGCTGTTTGACCGCCCGGTTGAACCCGCTCAAGCGCCCAGGTTGACGATCGGCATCCCTAGGGCGCTCAATTTCTATGAAGATTACCCATTTTGGTGCACCCTGTTGGTTGAATGCGGGATGGAAGTCCGGCTCTCCGATGTATCAAGCCGTGAATTGTTCGAAACCGGCGCTGGGACAGTCATGTCTGAAAATGTCTGTTTCCCCGCCAAATTGCTGCATGGTCATATCTACAATCTGATCGAAGCTGGCGTTGATCGCATCTTCTTCCCCATGGTTTTCTACGAGCAGCCTGAGTTTGCGAACGCGGTCAACTGTTACAACTGTCCGGTAGTTTCTGGTTATCCGGATGTCGTGCGCAGCGCGATCGATCCTCAGGGTCGCTTTGGCGTCCCATTCGATCAGCCCGCGGTGACCTTCCAGGACCGCAGATTGCTCGAGCATACCTGCAGAGAATACCTGGTAAGCCTGGGAGTGCCCGTTCCGGTGTTTAAGTATGCCTTTAAACAGGCAATTGAGACGCAGGAAAAGTTCAAGGCCGATGTGCGGCATCGGGGGGCCGAGATCCTTGAGGGTGCAAGAATCGCTGGTAGACTGGTTGTGGTGATGGCAGGGCATCCCTATCACGTTGACGCTCTTGTCAACCATAAAATTCCTGAAGCCGTGGCCGATATGGGTGTAGATGTCATCACCGAGGATGCCGTTCCCCTGGCGGAAGGGCAAAGGCTTGATAATCTGCTGGTGTTGAGCCAGTGGGAACACCTGAATCGTTGCTTCCATGCAGCGCATTGGGTCGCGCAGCAGGAAAACGTGGAGCTGGTCCAGTTGAATTCGTTTGGCTGCGGCCCAGACGCCTTTGCGTTGGATGAGATCAAGGACATCCTGGCGGAATACGACAAGAATCTAACAGTTCTTCGCATCGATGAAATCGACAGCCTCGGCTCGGCCCGTCTGCGCCTGCGCTCGATGCTAGAGGCCGTGAAGGAGAAAAAGAGTTATTCCTCGGAAATTCAACCGATGGAGGTAGATTCCACGGTGCGCCGATCTCGCCGAATAACTACCCGGCTTTATCGAAAATCCGACCGCCGCAAGGTCGTTATTGTCCCAGAATTCTCACGCTTTTGTTCCCCGCCTATCATTCGTCCGTTCTTAGACCTGGGCTATCAGATCGAAGTTCTACCTTCTCCGAACCGTGAAACGATTGAAGTAGGACTGAAATATGCGAACAATGAGATCTGCTATCCGGGCATCCTGGTTATCGGCGATGTCATTAAAGCCATACATTCGGGTAAATATCCCCTGGACGAAGTAGTCGTTGGTTCATGGGAGACAGGCGGACAGTGCCGTGCATCGAATATCTCTTGCCTGGTGAAGAAGGCCCTGGTTACAGCCGGGTATGAGAACATCCCGGTCGTGACCCTTTCCACCCGTCTTAAATCGTTAAATCCTCAGCCGGGATTCAAATTCAACCTTGCCAGCTATCTTTACAAGGCCTTGTTAGGTATGGTGTTTACAGATGGACTCTCTGCGATGTACCATGCCTCGGCGGTTAGAGAACGCTGTAAAGGCGACTCGCGGGCGCTGGTCGATAAGTGGATGATTCCCTTTGAAACAGGAGAGATGCCTTTGACCAGACAGTCCGTGTTGAGCAACCTGCAGCAGGCTGTGCTGGAGTTCAATAGTCTGGCCTTGCGAGAGGAGCGCCTGCCGCGCGTGGGGATCGTTGGTGAAATCTATGTGAAGTACAACACCTTCGTAAACAACGACATCGTACAATGGCTGATGGATCAAGAGCTGGAGGTGGTAATGCCGCCCTTGCTCGCCTTCTTCTTGGGATCGTTCGTCGGAGCCAAAGTCGGCGTGCAAGCCCGTCTCAGGCGGCCGGATTTTATCTCATTTCTGGCCTCGAGTGTACAAGGTCTAGTGCAATCCTTCGTGGACCAGGCCGAGACTATTCTGCATGGTTTCCGTTTTTATCACGGTCACCGCTCCATTACGGAGGTTGCCCAAACAGCTAGCTCTATTGTCCACCTGACACACCAATATGGGGAAGGTTGGCTACTATCCGGCGAAATCGGAGAATTCGTGAAATCAGGGGTGCAAAACGTGCTCTGCCTCCAACCTTTCGGATGTATCGCCAATCATGTGATCGCCAAAGGTGTCGCTAAGCGCCTAAACGAGACTTACCCGGAAATGAATCTTCTTTTTCTGGATGTGGACCCCGGGGGCAGCGAGGTGAACTTCGTAAATCGAGCCCACTTCTTTGTCGAACAAGCGAAAGCAACTTTAGGCTGAACCGGCATCTCCGCAGGTCACTTCGGGCCGCGCATTATGCGCGAGCGCGCCGGCGAGATCGGCGCCGAGCTGTCCATCGAGAGTGAGCCCGAGGTGGGCCCGCAAATTACGGTGCGCCGGAGAAGCGTTCAGAACCGATATCTTTGCCGTTTGCGACGGCGTTCAAACCTGGGCGCTCTCAATAAACTCTCATCCGGGGGATAGCTATTTGCTGAATCCGCCCTCATTGCGACCGGCGCATGCTGATGCTGCGAAGGTTGAAGAATATTGCGGCGAAAAACATGGGCAGCGCAAAGCCGCCGGCGAAGACTTGGATGGTGTGGAGCATCGCTTTATCTTGAATTAACTGGACGAAATACGCTCCCAACAGTCTGCCGTCAGCGATCATCGATGCGAACAGCGCTACCAGCAAAAAAGCCATTCCAGCCCTCAGAGACCCCTGGGGGTTTCGAAGCCTTCGTTTGAGTTCCATTTCATCCTCCATAAATCTGGTTTGTTTCTACTAATGGGTCAGTTGTAAGTAAATCATGAGGCTGATTTTGGTCAGGGCCATTGCCAGCATGATGACGATCAGATCGACGCGCCAGACCTGGTTGGCAATTAATTCATACATCACCCATACGCCCATTAGGAGCGTCCCGACGATCACAGCCCAGCGGGTGGAGTAATAACGGTGCATGAAAAAGCGCTCATCAACAGAAAATAATTTTGAAAATAAGTCATCGAGCATGGCGGTCGTCCTCCACAAGGCTGAAGAGTTCATCGGTCGAACAGCGAAAGAAGCGAGCGAAGCGCAGCGCCAGCGGCAGGCTGGGGGTGTAGCGGCCGCGTTCGATCGCGTTGATGCTCTGGCGGGATACCCCTACTGCCTGGGCCAAGTCATCCTGGGTCAGGCCGCGCTCCGTGCGGTAATTCCGGATCTGGTTGCTAACTTCTTCACTCATCCATACGTCCGTGTAAAGTTTGCTTTACATGATAGTATACACGAAAATTCGTAAATGTCAAGCTCGCTTTACATCTTGAAAATAAGCTAAGGAGTGTTTTTGCAGGCTTAGCCCGCAAAAACACTCCTTAATCCCTCAGAGACAAGCAGATTCTCCCCTGCGGACAAGAGAACAAAAGTTCACCCTTGCCGGGGCGCAGGAATCGGATTATATTACCTGTGCAGGCGTTTGGGTGCCCCCCTCACCCAGGCGCCTGCGTCTTTAACCCTCAGGCCAGCTACCCTTTTGGATGCGATATTTGATCTGTTCCCGGACCTGCTCGAGCAGGTTGTTGAATTGTGCGGGGTGTTCAGGATCGTTAGCCATCGCGTGCAGTTCTAAACTCTGCAGCAAGTCGATGATCAGAGGTTCCCAGGCTGGCACCTCATGGGTGATCGAATCGATGTTATTGGCCAGATCATCGACGGCCTGTCTGAGTTCATCTGAATTTAACAAGGCTGACCTCCTCTTCCGGTTAGCTGGCGACCTCCGAGAGTTTATCTCAATGGCCCTCGATGGAACTGGCGTATCGCCACATATCTTTGACCAATTTTCTCTTGGACTGCCTCAAACGATCCAATATCATTTTACAATAACCCACAGATGCGCCCATTTCAGGTGCGCCCATTTCAATAGGGGATTTCCCTATTTTGAGGCAGATCGAGGTTATTCAGTTCATTGACTCAATAAAACGAGTTGTTGAGCAAACACTCGACAACTCGTTTCGTTTTCGTAGGGGACAATGTCTCGGAAATCCTGGGACCACCCTCAACTCCGGATGGGCAAGCGGTTGATCTCGTCCAGCTTGTTCATCAAGGCTCCGCTCATTTCGGCGGCGA
>CAYNWK010000079.1:0-19116 GCA_964400875.1 uncultured Anaerolineaceae bacterium
GCGCCACCAGGCGGTACAGGTTGAGCTCGTCGAAAGCGTAGCGCAGCATCAGCTGTAAAGCCTGCCTGCCGTAACCCTTGCGCCGGTCGGCCGGGTCGCTGATGCCCAGGCGGATCCCGGCGACTCCCTGGTTCCACATCACCCACGGGATTTCGAGGAAGCCCAGCAGCCGCTCCGGTTCGCTCGTGGTTCGCAGCGCAAAGTAAAAGCGGCTGCGGCTTTGATCGATCTCCTTTTCTATCTCCTCGTACTTCTTCTTGACCTGGGCCGGCGTCAGCGGGCGGGCCAGCTCCGAGTCGAGCATGCGCAGGTATTCCAGGTCGTGCGTCCAGCGCGATTCGACCTCGGGGTCCTTCTCCCGGTCGATCGGGGTCAGGCGCAGGTCCTTACCGGTAAACAGTGCGCTGTTAGCGTTCATCACTTCTCCCTTGAGCTACTCGTTCGGTTCCTTGATCAGCTGCTTGCCGGTCAGTTCCAGGAAGACGTCTTCCAAGGTGGGCTCGTGCCCGTTCTGGGAGATGATCTTCTTCAAGGCCTGGGGGGTGTCCAGGGCAACGATCTTGCCGCTGTCGATGATCGCCACCCGGTCGCACAGGGTATCGGCCTCGATCATGTCGTGGGTGGTCAGCAGCATGGTCGTGCCGTGCTCCTCGTTGAGCTCCCGGATGACGGCCTGCACCTCGCGCTTCGAGCGCGGGTCCAATCCGGTGGTGGGCTCGTCCAGCAGCAGCAAGCGCGGCCGGGAGAGCAGCGCCCGGGCGATGGCGACCTTCTGCTGCATGCCGCGGGACATCTCTTCCATCGGTTGGTAAATGGAGCGCTTCTCCAGGCTCAACCGGGTGAGGATCTCCACCACTCGCCGGCGGGTCTCGCCGCCCTCCATGCCGTACAGCCGCGCCCCGTAAAGCAGGTTCTCCATCGGCGAGAGCTTCTTGAAGAAACTGGCCTCCACGGAAACCCGGTTGATCAGGCGCTGCACCTGCATGGCCTCGCGCACGACGTCGTGCCCGAACACCTGGATGCTGCCCTCATCGGGCAGCAGCAGGGTGGCCATCAGGCGGATCAGGGTCGATTTGCCGGACCCGTTGGGGCCGAGCACGCCGAAGATCTCGCCTTCCTGCACTGAGAAGGAGACCCGGTCTACTGCCACCACGATGCGCGGTGCTTGCCCCTTTTTCCCGTTCTTGGCGCCGTCCTTTCCGGCCGCGCCGCCTGCCCACAGGGCAGGCAGCCGCTGCCAGAGCGGTTTACCCGGCTTGCCGAACTTCTTATAGACTTCCTTGACGACTATCGCATTGCTCATCTCGATCGCTCCTCGATGCTTTGCTCGCTTTCCTGACACCGCGGACGCCATCCGGCGTCCTTCCAACTTTTGCTGGTGTTCCCCTTAAGCCAAAACCGGCCGCCGGGGTGGGGGACCCCGTGGCCGGTCAGGCGCGCTGCTGGCGTGTTTAAATAAAACGGCCACGGGATTTGGGTGCACCCGTGGTCGCAATAATTGCTTAGTTGTTGCTAACGATCAACAGGCGCACTCCGACAAGGCAATGTAACCGCTGGTACCAGCGGCGACACGCGCTCGATTAATGGTGGGGGAAAAGTAGAACATTAAAATACGCCTCCAATCGTAAACACGACTTGGCAAGCATACCACGGACATTTGAAGGGTGTCAAGGGATTAGAAGAAGATTAATAGGGTAATTGCAATATTAAACGATTTGCCCCCACTTGTAGAGGATATTGGGGGTGGGTTAATAATCCGGTTTGATCGATTTCTCCGCCGGGTGGGTGGGCCGCTCAAAGAAAGCGCTCCCCTTTGCGTGCACCTGGGCGTAAGCCTGGCGCAGCTGCTCGACCGGATTGGCGCTGCGCCAAACACCTGGCTCTGCAACCGCTTGCAGGAAACCACTGAAGCGAAACCAAAAGATCAGCATGCGGTACAGGGGCAGCACAGGCAGCAGCCACCAGATCTGGCGCAAACGCCGGCGGGCATGCTCATTGGTGCCCAGCCAGGCTACCCCCACCCAGGCCAGGTCGATCAGCAGGTAAAAAGCATATAACACGATCCAGGCCATCAGGATCATCGCCAGCGAGTAGCCGAAGAACGCCAGCACCGGCAGCAGGAAGGTCCATACCAGCCGGGGAAAGGCCAGGGTGTGGTCGATCGCCAGGACGCGCGCCGGAGAGAAGCCCGAGAGCCGCCAAAATGAGCCTTTCAACAGGCTCTCGTGGCGCGCGCTGACCTCGATTTGGCCGTGCTGCCAGCGGACCCGCTGTGAATACAGCGCCCCTACCGATGGGATTGGATGCACGTAGGCGATCGCTGAGCTCACACACCCGATGCGCTTGTCGAGGACCCGTTCGTAGAGTTCAAAGGTCAAATCGGTGTCTTCTGTAATGGTCTCATTGCTGTACAGGAAGGTTCTGAAGAGCACCTCGCGGCGAAAGGCGGTGAAAGCCCCTGAGAGCGTATACAGGTTTTGCAGCAAGGTCTGTTGCTCCCGCCCGACGTGGAAGGCCGTGATGTACTCGTAAAATTCGCACTCGGCCAGCGTTCGATGGAGCCAGTGCGCCCCCCCCTCGGGAGGCAGCACTTCGATCGCGCCGGTCACTGCGCCCAGGTCTGGTTCGGATACCATCGTTTCGACCACGCGGCGGATTGCCTGCGGGTCGAGCACCACGTCGCTGTCAACGTTGAAGACGTATTCCCCTCGGGTGAGATGGATGCCGGCGTTGAGCGCCCAGGCTTTGCCGCGATTGATGATCGAGTGCCAGTGCAGTCGCAAGGGGGTTTGACCCTGCAGGCGGGAGAAGATGGCGAAAGAATCGTCCGTGCTGCCGTTGTCGATAAACAAGACTTCCATGCGTTTGCCGGGATAATCCTGGGCCGCGATGGATTGGATGCACGCCTCGAGCGTATCCGCGCTCTGGTACACGGGAACGATGATCGACACCAGCGGATGATAATCCAGGGTGAGATCGATTTTGCGCAGATCCCGGGCGCGGGTGATCAGCACCGCCGCCAAGCTCACGATGGTCGTAAACCCGTCGATCAGGATCGGCACGACCAACCAGACCCCCCAGTAAAAGGCGAAGGCGACGATAAAATCCATGCTAAACCGTCAACCGGCCAGGCGCGCTTGATCCTGCTTGGCGCGTATCGTTGCCAGGGTCGCCGAGGTGACCAGGTACCAGAAGATCAGGATGGTCAGCAGGAAGAACACGATGCGACCCACGAAAGTATGCGCCAGGACCAGCGCGCCCTTGCCCATTTGATTCAGCATGACGACGATGATCATCATGCGAAAGACGTTCGCGAGCCAGAGCGCTACCCCACCGGCGACGATGGACAACCCCCGGCGCATCAGCGACCATCCCGGATAAAAGGCCAGGATGCTGATCAGCACGCTGATCTCCAACAGTCCGGAGGACTCCACCCCGATCTGCAGCACCGTCCACCCGACCTGCTGGACAACCACTAAAACCAGCAGGATTCCAGGCGCGTTTTCGAAGATGCGGGTCGGAATGGCAAATGCCCCGGAGATCAGGTGGACCGCCCAGGCGACCGTATGCGCCAGGTACGGCTCTAAATGCAGGATATTCCCCGCAACCAGGGCCAGCCAGTAGACCAGGCCCACTGCGCCGAACAGGTAGTACGGCAGCCAGATGCGAAAATAGCGTAAGAAGGCGACCGCGCCGATCCAGAGGATAAACAGCGCGCCCAGCAGCCAGTAGTTCATCGCAGCCCTTTGCGCGCCTTGGACAGCCAGGCGACGCCGCACAGGGCCAATAAAGCCAGCAGTGGGTAGCTCAGCGCGTTGGCCGGGCTCCATTGGATGTCGCCGCTGTCGGGAACGCGATCAGAGGGTTTTTTAACGTCGCCGGATTCCAGGTACATGCGCAGAGCCTGGTGCTCTACGATGCCCAGGTCGGCGAAGGGTACGCCCCACTCCACCCGCAAGCCGCCTTCCTTTCTGTCCTCCCCCCAATCGGCGTTCTTGGCGACCGTGGTCAGGTAGCTGCCCTCCCCAGTGTAGACCGTCACCGTCACATCCGAGGATTTATTTTTAGGGTGATAAGTGACGCTGATCATGCGGTCGGCCGCTTCGCCGAAATCGCCGTTGTTGTTAGCGTCCACGTATAGGTGCAGGTCCAGTTTGCTTTTGCCGCCTTCCTGGCGCTCTGCCATGAAATAGGCAGTATCCTCGCCGGGGTTGGAGCCAAAGTAAAACATCAGCAAGTCGCTGGTAACATCCTTGGCGTCCCCGGCAGGGTCATCCAAATGGGCCTGCCCTCTCCAGTCCGCGAACTCTCCATCCAGGACTATCGAGCTGGCGGCCTGCGCCGGCGAGGCCAGGAACAACAGCACGAACAGGATCGCCGCTGCCCGGGAAAGCCCGCGCCTGGATGCGAGCGAGCGAAAGCCGGACCGCCAGGCCAGCAGCGCCAGCGTGGAGAGCAGCGCCGCGGCGCTGACTAACCATCCCAACCGGTAAATGGGCGTGGTCTCCACTTGAATGACGGCTTGATGCGTCCCTTTGGGGGCCTCGAAGGCGACCAGTTTTTCAAAAGAATGTGTTTTTACAGGTGTTCCGTCCACTTCTACGACCGCTCCTTCATGGTGTGCGACGGGCAGGAGCAATGTCCCGGCTGCGTCCATGGTGTAGGTGAATTGGTAGCCGTCTTGATCGGCGGTATAGCCTTCGATCGGCACGGTCTGATATGTTGAGGTTTTTCCGGGCTGTAATTGCAGCAGTTCGGATAACAGGTTAATGGCGGCCGGATCGTCGGTCACCGCCGCGTGGTACGGCAGGTTCAATCCCAGGAACCAGGCCTCGCCGCCGGCCGGCAAGCTGCGATAGCCCAACACGTCGGCCTGTTCGCCGAGAAAATTGAAGGTAAGCGTGGTGGCATCCAGGCCTTGTGGAGTGTGGGTGTACCATAGCTCTCCCGCTTCGCCGAAAGCGCCCAGCGCGTACGATCCGGAAGATCCGGTCAGGAGTAGCGGCTCCGGAGACAGGATCAGGCGTTCACCCCAGACGTCCAAAAAACGCGGGATGCGGGCGATCGGGTCCAGGGGCGCGCCGGTCAGGTCTACCAGGACGCGCCTGCCGCCGGCTGCGTACTGTTGGACCACTGCTTCCGCCTCGCCGCGATCGTGCCAGTCAAAGCCGGATAAGACGATCGTCCGGAAGTTCGCCAATTCTTCCGGCGAGTAATCATCCACGGCGGTGGAGGTCCCGACGATCAGCTGCGGGAACAGGTAAGCCAGGTTTTGCGCCCCCCGGCCAATCCCCAGGGTGGACCAATTCGCCAGCAGCGCGCGCGGCTCCCCGGAGCGGTGGTAATAGCTTAAGTCGCCAGCCTCGAAAGTTGGCTGAAAGCCGGCCGCGATCAGCTCCCCCGGGACCGCCTCGTCCCCGGAGGCGGTACGCGCGAGCACGACGTCGTCCACGCCCAGCAGGTTTAACCGGTCGATCAGATATGCCAGGTGGCCTTGCTGCAAGGCTTCGTTCAGCGCCGCTACCGAAGACGCGGTGCGCGCCCCCTGATAAGCCCAGCCAAACACCTGCTCCCGCTGCGCCTGGGACGAAAAGAAGTATGTCGGCGCGGACCCCAGGCGGCTTTGATCCAGGGTCGCCACGCGCCAGCCTGTGGAGTTCGCCAGCGCCTCGCTGACCCGCAGCAGGCGCTCGTCCACGGGGCGTAAGTGAATCAAGGGCAGCGAGCCGGCCCCATCGACGGCTAACAAAGCCAGCGCGACGACGGGCAGCCAAAAAGAACGCTGCTCTAATTTGGGCAGCGCCCACATCAGCGCCAGGAGCAGCAGGAAGCTGGCTGCGCCCAGGAAACGCAGCGGCCAGAGCAGGTTATGCAGTGGCAGCGCGTTGAACAGCTGGTTGAAAAAGGGTGTGGTGATCAGCACGGCGCCCAGGCCGGTGAAGGTCAGCGCCACGGTGTAGCTGCTGCGCAGGCGCTTGAGCAGCAGCCCGCCAACGGCCAGCAGCAGCAGAGCGGCGCCCACGTAGACCGCTTCCGGGTTCCCGCTGCGCAGTCCGGGGAAGAGATAATTTTGCAGGGGAAACACCGCCAGCGCTTCCGTCATGGCTGAGGCGTTCAGCTCGGTGATGCCGCCGGTCAGGCTGGGCAGCAGCCACCAGCCGGCCAGGGCTAATCCCAGCGGGATGCTCGCCACCGTCTTGACCGCCTGGGGAAGGTTGGCCTTCCGTCCGATTAAGAGCAGGCCGGCCAGGACCGCGAAGCACACCGCGTAGATCGCCGCCATCATGGCGTGGCTCAAAACGATCAGGGTGAAGCAGGCCGCCAGCGCAAGCCGGTGCTTGAGTTGGCCGGAGTCTTCCAGCGAACGCAAGAAAAAATACGCCGCCAGGGGCAGGAGCGCCGTGGCCATAGCGCGCGGCAGGTTGCCCTCTGCGAAGGCCACTCGCAGGTTGTCGGGCAGGAACATAAAAAAGCCCCCGCCGAAAAGAGCCGGCAGCCAGCCCAGCCACCGCCGGTAAGCCAACCAGGTGAAGCTCCCGATCACGGCGCATAAGGCGATAAACCAGTTCACCGCGCTCAATGCTCCCCCGCTGAAGACAGCCAGCAAGACCATCAGGTAATAAGGCAGGGGCGGGTAGTAGCGCAGCATCTGCACCCCGAGATACCAATCCGGCAGCAGATCGGGGTAAATCACCCCCTCCTGAATCTTTTGCTCCAAATACTCGACTTTCAACGCGTGTCCCAGCGCGTCCGAAGACCAGGGGACCCAGGTTGTTTGAGCGGCCCCGCCGCCAGGGAACAAGACCGGGCGGTACAGGAACAGCGCTAACAGGGATAGCAAAAGCAGCGAGATCGCCGTTTGGGCTGCTTGGGGCGGCTTCAGGCTCGAAAAAGCGGTTTGAGATCGGTGAAATGGCGATGAAGGCATTTGCGTGTTGGCTTCGGTGAGTTCACCAGGCGGGCGGCGTATCCTCCGCGGCCGCCCGGCCTTTGCGGTGGTAGGTGATCGCTTTGGTCGGGGCTTCCCATAAGGTGATGCTTTCCAAAATGATCGGCAGGTCCTTCAACATCCGCTCCAGTTGGAGGAAGATCACCCCCACCAAATTTTCGGTCGTGGGCTGTAACTTTTGGAAAGGCGGCAGATCGTTGAGCAGATTGCCGTTGTAAGCCCCCACCAGGCTGACGATGCGCTCGATTAATACGTGGTAGCCAACCACAACCTGGTTTTCCGCAGAAAGCATCCGGCTGAAGCAGCGCACCCGCAGCCGGTAAGAATGCGCATGCACCGGGCCGGTGTGGCCGTTGAACGTCACGCAGTGCGTGGCGTTGAAGAATTCGTCGATGGTCAGTTCGTAATTCGAGTCCCCCGGGGGATCGAGAACGAGATCCTCGTCAATTTCCCAGAAATCCTCCGGCAAAGTGGAGGGGAACTCGCTGCTTTTCTTTTCCCGTTCAACGGTTCTGGTGAACATCATACGGCTCTATCTTCGCATTTCGTCTTCTACAGATATCCTTGCTCTGTGCCTTTCCCCTTACACAGGCGATCAAAGGATACAAACCGCAATTTTTTTCAGGTTTGTACCCTGATCATAAAAAGAAATTGCAGAAAATTGCCTTTCTTTCTGACAAGCTTGCAAAACTATTAGCGTTCCTGTTGGGATCGGACTAACGCTTTTAAGGAAAGCAAGAGCCTCAGATTTCCCCCTGGGGCTCTAAAGAGCGGATCAACCGTTGTCCGTCAGCAGATCGTAGGAATCGATTAAATCGCCTTGGATGTTGAAGAACTGGAAGGTGATGCGCTCTGCAGTAGCCGTGACCAGCATCGCGCCGTTGGCGTCGTTGTAGCGCGCCTTGCTGCCTCGCGCCGGGAACAGGAAATAATAGATCCCGGCGCCGCCCAGGCCGTCGACGAAGTAAGGCAGCCCATCGATCAGCAGGCGCTCGTAGGTGTGATCGTGCCCGGACAGCACTGCGTTGGCCCCCCATTCCTTGAAAGGCCAGTCCATCCAGCTGGTCCCGCCGTGCTGGCCGGAGGAGAAGGGTGGGTGATGGAAATAAACGATCTTCCAGGGAGCCGTCGAGGCGGCCAGGCCTGCCTGGAGCCACTCGGCTTGCGTGGAAGAAAGTCCGACCCCATCCGGCTCGCGCGAGTCGCTGTCCACTGCGAAGAAGTGCACCGGCTCCCGGACGAAATCGTAATACCGCTCGTTGCCCGGCAAGCTGAAGTAATCCAGGTACGGCTGCGGCAGCCCGCCCACGACGGTGTTCCAGTCGTGGTTCCCCAGGGTCGGGAAAAAGCGGTTGGACTGCGCGCCTTCCCCGTACACCCCCAGGTAGGGCGAGATGAACTCGGCGTAGAACTGGCCGATATGGTCGTCGATGGTCCCGGCCTCCCCATTCGGGTAATTGTTATCCCCGGTGGTGATGACCAGGTCGGGTTCCCAGCCGCGCACCAGCGCCGCCACCTGGGCTTCCGGCTCCAGGCCGGTACCGTAATCGCCGATCACGGCGAACCGGAGCTCTTCGACCGTTGTCGGAGTGGGTTGGGGAGTTTCGCTGGGCGGGGGCCCCTGATCGGGCGTGGCTGTGGCGCTGAACGTCCCCGTCGGGGTTGGCCCGGTCGTGGGCGCAGCCTGTGAGGGCATCGCGCTCGCCGCGGGGACTTCCGTCGTGGGGGCGCCGGGAGTCGTCGTACCGGTCGGGTTACAGGCCGCGAACGCCAGCCCGAAGAGCACGACCAGGCTGAGCAGGACCAGGAGGTTAGCGAAAAATCTACGGGCGTTCATCGTAAAAGTTTACCCTGAGTTCAGGTTCATCGATCACAGGAGCGCTTCGCTCGTCATTGTGAACGAGCGAAGCGACTGAAGCAATCTCGC
The DNA here is from genome assembly GCA_964400875.1 of uncultured Anaerolineaceae bacterium. Taxonomy (GTDB): domain Bacteria; phylum Chloroflexota; class Anaerolineae; order Anaerolineales; family UBA4823; genus CAYNWK01. Next base: position 8,877 of record CAYNWK010000079.1, read on the forward strand.
GGTTTAGACAGCGATACCCACGCCGTCTTCGGCGGCTCATCAGTACGAACGATCTAACGGTGAATTTTCTCTACCGGCCTGATATACCGCTACGAATCCGCCGCCAGCCGGTAGATCGTCCCCCCGCGTTCGAGCAGGTACAGCTCGCCGGCTTCGTCAAGGCCGAAGGAGGTGACTGACACGTTCAAGTCGAAGAGCCTCTCGTTGGACCACTCACCTTCCGGGGTGCGCAGCAAGCCCCAGACTTCCCCGGTGCAGTAATCGGCGTACAGGTACACCCCCTGCCAGGCGCGCAGGCCGGCGCCCCGGTACACGTATCCCCCGGTGACCGAACATCTCCGGTCACTGTGGGAATATTCCGCCACCGGTTCGATCAGCTGCGCACCCTCCGGCGGGGCGCCCTCGAAAGGATGCATCCCTTCGCGGGTATTCCAACCGAAGTTGGCGCCGCCTGGGTGGCCCGCCGGAAGGAAATCGATCTCCTCCCACTGGTTTTGGCCGACGTCGCCGATATACAGGTCCCCGGTTGCCGCGTCGAAGGAGAAGCGCCACGGGTTGCGCAGCCCGTAAGCCCAGATCTCGGGCAGGCCGCCGGATTCGGCGAAGGGGTTGTCCGGCGGGATGGCGTACGGCTGGCCGCCGTCCACGTCCAGGCGCAGGATCTTGCCCAGCAAGGTGTCCGTCGATTGGCCGTTGCCCAGCGGGTCGCCGCCGGAGCCGCCGTCACCCAGGCCCAGGTACAGGTAGCCGTCCGGCCCGAAGGCGACCATGCCGCCGTTGTGATTTTGGTATGGTTGGGCAACCCGCAGCAAGACGGACTCGCTGTCCGGGTCCGCCCGGTTGGGGTCCTCGGAGACGCTGTAGCGGGCGATGACCGTGTCGCCGTTCAGGTCGGTGTAGTTGACGTAGAAATAGCCGTTTTCCGCATAAGCCGGGTGGAACGCCAGCCCCAGCAGGCCTTGTTCGTTGCCCGCGGTGCCCACCCGCTCGCGAATGTCCAGGAAACGCTGGTCCAGGACGAAGCCCTCCTGGATGATGCGGATGGCGCCGGCCTGCTCCAGGACGAACAGGCGCCCGGAGCCGTCCCCGGCGTTGGCCAACCCGATCGGCGAGCTCAGGCCGCCCACCACCGGCTGCCAGCTGTACCCGGCGGGATCGGGCAGCTCGGTTAACCCGCCTGCCGGCGTCTCCTTGTCCGGGGGCGGCGCGGTCTCGCTGGGCGCGCCTGTGGGCTCGGGGGGCGCGGTTTCTGTCGGCTCGGGGGTCTCGGTAAAGACCTCGGTCGGCAGTGCGATCTCCGTAGGGCTGGCGGCGATGGTCTCCGGAGCGAAGGGTGTGGCAGTCGCGGTCGCCTCACCGGTGGAGCTGCCCGGCCCGCAGCCGGCCAGTACGAGTGTGGCCAACAGAGCCGCCATCCGGCCCGCCAGATACGGGTAACGAATAAGCGAGTTGCCTGAAGCAACTCGCCGGTCGTGGTTGAGGGGGCTTTGATTGCGGCGGTTCATTTCTCTTCCCGGAATTCGGCGTCGATGACCTCTTCTTCTTGCTGGCTGCCCTCTTGCGGGTCGCGCCATTCACCGGGTATGGTGCGCTGCAGCTCGGCTTTGTGCTCCTCGACCACGTCGGGCGGGCACAGCTCGACAAATAAATACAGGCCCAACCCGATGACGGCGGCGTCGTCGATGGGACCGGGAGCGATGTCGGGGATGATGAAGTAAACTACCGAGCCGATCGGGATCAATTTGAGGAACGGGCTGACGCGCGGGTCGCCCATCAAGCGCAGCACCAGCTTGATCTGCATGGTCAGGTTTTGAAAAACGCCCCCCCGGTAAGGCGAAATTGGGCGGTTTTGATTTTGGGACATGGCTACCTCCAATAGGAGGGATTATACTACAGCGTATGAACGGGCTCGACCGCCAGCGGCTCCAACGCGAGATTCACGCTTTGTACGCCAGGGAACACGCCGAGCTGGGCGAAGCCGGCGCCCTGCGCATGCTCGACCAGGCCCGCCGGTGGGACCTTTCCGGGACTCTGGCGGCGGGCGGGGTGGTCGTATTCCCCCACGCCGGGGTGGCCGACTGCGGTCACCAGGTCGCCGCCGCGGTGCACGCCTGCCTGGACAGCGGCGCCGACCGGGTGCTGGTGATCAGCGTGCTGCACGCCTTCACCGACGCGATGGAAGCCGCGCGCCTGCGCGTGGCGGGCGGCGGCGACCCGGCCGCTGAAGAGTTCTGGGGGGTCCAGGGACCGGGGATCCCCGGGCGCGAAGAGTGGCAGGGTGACCACGCCCTGACTAGCTTCCGCTACTTCTGGGAGGTCGAGACCCGCCGGCGCGGGGTGAAGGGGCCGCAGGTCATCGAGCGCTACCCCTACCTGGCCGGCGGCCATCCGGAGGCCCTGCCCGGGATTGAAGCACTGGAAAAGATCGCCAAAGACGCCGTGATCGTCTCCACTGCCGACGCCTTCCACCATGGGGTCGGCTACGGCGACCCGCCCGAGTCTGCCCTGCCCCCGCATGAGGGCGGCCTGGACCTGGCCCGCCAGACCATTAAGGAAGGCATCGCCACCCTGGCGCGCGGCGATTATTGGGGTTACAACCGGCACTGCGTGAGCGCTAAGAGCGACGCCCGCGACGCTGGGCAGGTCTTCCGCTACCTGAGCGGCCCGATGCAGGGGGAGATCCTGGACCTGGCCTACACCGACGCCAGCGAGATCTACCGCCAGCCCAGGCCCACCTGGGTCGCCGCCGCCCTGGTCGAGTGGCAGTTGGATTAAGCGAAAGTCCCCGGCGTTTAGGGAGCAGCGACAGTTGCTTCCCGGTGCCGGGGACTTCGTATTAAATCTCTTCTCCTGTCCTCTACTCGCAGCCCTCAGCGTAATCAAACTCTTCGATGTTCCACATCTCTGACTCATTCGTCGAGTCCATGATAAAGTGACACATATCAGGGTGCGTCGCCGCTAGCTTCAAGAGTAGGTATAGCAGGCACATATTCTTATCCGGGCCGATCGGTGTGCATCTGCAGTCTTTCGAATTGGATACCTAATTTGCTGAGTATCCGGGTTAAGAACCCTCCAGCGAATTTTCCACGTTCTTGACCCTCTGTTGCTGCCAAGTCGAGGAGCCTATTCTGCTCAGCTTGTTTGTGAAACTCATTGAGCTTTTGATTGGTCATTATTTCAGCGCTGATATGAGTATACATTTTTTGATTCCTCCATCTGGCCGCCTTTGTGATTTACTGATCACAGTATAGAGGCTGTGTGGGGTGGTTGTCACCACCCTTTAGTGGGGAAATCGGATAGAATATAGGTAATTTGAGACGATGTTCGTTGTGCGATGAGTATTTCAGCAGTCCAATCCTGGCACGACCCACTTAACGAGCGTGAAAGCCAGATCTTGAGTTTGATCTCGGAGGGGCAATCGAATCGCGAGATCGCTCGCGAGCTTTCCCTCTCACTGAACACCATTAAATGGTACAACAAGCAGATTTACAGCAAGTTAGGGGTGAGCAGCCGTACCCAGGCAGTTGCCGCGGCTCGTGAGTATGGATTGCTTGACACACAGCCTTCTCTACCGATTGGAGAACAGGCTCTTCCTAAACACAACCTGCCTCAAATTCCAACTACCTTTATCGGCCGCCAGCATGAGATGGCAGAGGTAAGACGGCTGCTTCAGACTTCGCGCCTCGTAGTGTTAACCGGTGCAGGTGGCAGCGGTAAGACCCGCTTGGCATTGCAAGTGGCCGCTGAGATTGTTGGTAATTTCCCGGATGGTGTCTGGCTTGTCGAGCTGGCTCAGCTCAGTGATCCAGAGCTGGTTCCAAATGCTATCGCAGATACGCTGGGGGTGAGTCAGCGGGGAGAGACTTCCTTAGTGGTGAAAATCAAGAACTTGCTGCGACCGAAGCGTTTGCTGTTGGTGCTGGATAATTTTGAGCACCTGCTGGATGCATCCTCCCTGGTTGGAGAGCTGATCGCGTCTGCTCCACATGTCACAATTCTGGCGACCAGCAGGGAGAAGCTGCATGTATACGGTGAGCAGGAATTCCCGGTCCAGCCACTTGCTCTGCCCAATTTGGGGCGTGCAATCTCGAATGAACAGGTAATGCGCTGTGAGTCAGCTTCCTTGTTTGTGGATCGGGCGAGGGCTGTAAAACCGGGATTCAAATTACTTTCAGGCGATGCCGCCGCATTGGCGCGCATGTGTGTGCATTTGGATGGTTTACCTTTGGCTTTAGAGCTGGCTGCCTCACGGGTAAAGATGTTCTCCTTATCAACGCTGGAGGAACGCTTGAGTGATCGCTTGAGTTTGTTGACCGGCGGTGCAAGCAACCTCCCAGAGCGCCAGCGTACGCTCCGCGATACTATCGAATGGAGCTTTGACCTGCTAGAAAGTGGTGAGCGCCTGCTCTTTTTCCGCCTATCTGTCTTCCGCGGCGGAGGCACCTTGGAGGCTGTAGAGCGCATTTGTGGACAGGATCTGCCGCATGATCTCTTACCACTGCTGTCTTCTCTGGTGGACAAAAGCCTAGTACGAGCACGTGAGGGAGTAGATGGTGAGATGCGTTTCGGCATGCTGGAAACAATTCGCGAATACGCGTTGGAGCAATTGAACTCCGAAGGCGAATCCGCCAGCTGCAACCTCCTTCACGCAGAGTATTATGCTTCCATGGCGGAGATTGCAGCCGGTAAGTTGCGCGGCCACAATCAGGGCTACTGGTTCGCGCGTGTGCAAAGCGAATACGACAACCTGCGCGCGGCCCTGACCTGGTCGCTGAATTCAGCTGAGATCGAACCCGGTATGCGCATTACAGCTGCTCTACGCGATTATTGGTATTACTCTGGATTTCACAGTGAATATAAATACTGGACCGATCTAGCACTGGAGCGCATGCCGGGTACACCGCCAGCGCTCCAGGCGGGGGTGTTGGTAAGCGCCGGCCTGCTGGGTGTAATGAAGAAGGATTCGCAAAGAGAGAAGGATTTTTTCCACCAGGCTGTTAGGCTGTACTCTCAGCTGGGCGATGAAGGCAATGCCGCCTGGTCTAAGATGTTCTTGAGTGGATTGTTAAGCAACGAGCCGGCGAATCATCAGAAGGCGGTCTCTCTATGCCAAGAGAGCCTGGAGACATTCCGCCGCATCGGTGATCTGACCGGGCAGGCCCAGGCCTTAAATATTCTGGGGGAGTATTCCCGCGTGCGGTTAGAACTGGGTGCTTCCAAGCAATATTACGAAGAGTGTCTTGAGCTGGTTGTAAAAACAGGTGAACGCCTGCGTGAGGGGATGCTCTATGGAAACTTGGGTTTTATCGCCTACCGCCAGGGTGATTACCTTAAGGCTTTGCAGCTGATGCAGGATTTTTCACAAATTATGGAAGAACTAGGAAATGACTATCTCCTGGTGACAGCTATCGCTTCAATGAGCGGCCCGCTGGCTGCGCTAGGACAACCCGAGCGAGCCGCGCGGCTTCTTGCGGCAGCGGAAGCGCAGTTGGAGGAAATAGGCGGCATTCATCAGTTCACTGATACGGTGGAAATAGATGAGTACAGGCGTAAAATCCGGGAACTGCTTGGCGAGGGTGCTTTCCGGATCGCCTGTGACGAGGGCAGCCACATGACGGTTCAGCAGATGATGGCTATAGCTCACGAAGAAGCGCCTTAAGAACTGTCAGAGATCGCCAGGAACCCGTGATCGTCTCCACCGCCGACGCCTTCCACCACGGCGACCCGCCCGAGTCCGCCCTGCCCCCACATGAGGGCGGCCTGGACCTGGCTTATACCGACGCCAGCGAGATCTACCGCCAGCCCAAACCCACCCGGGTCGCCGCCGCCCTGGTCGAGTGGCAGTTAATCTAAACCAAGTCCCAGGTGCCGGGGACTTTACTTTTAATCTCTTCGTTTGGCCCCTACCCGCAGCCCTCCCCGTAGTCGAACTCTTCGATATTCCACAATCCAGCGCTGAAAGTCCAGCCTACGTTGAAATTGCAGCAATCGGTGAGTCGCTAAGAGGTTTGGATGAAAGTTTTTGGGATCCTAACTTTTGTAGATAAAATCCGCCTTAACTTCCTTCAAATCCCGTGTGATCTCTAGTGCAGATTGAGCTTCTCCTCGGAAGGGTTGAACTTCGTCTGGATTTTCCGCAATCTTACGGAGTGCGTTCTCGATCTCCTGACGGTCTTCATTGTTTAAATCTTCGCCAAAGATGCGAAAATTCTCATCGACCTGCTGGGAGATATTGAACGTTATATCTAAAGTGGGGTCATCAATAGGTCCAGATCTTATTCCTCCGGCAATAAGACCTGGATTAGCCACAGAAATTCGGTAAAGTTCTCGCAGCACTGCGATACACTGCATACGAAATGTTAATTCAACCTCCCCATCATGGAGAATTTTTATCAATGGCGGAATTGAACGACGGTCGTACACTTTCCGGATAGCCCCGAAAAGGTATATTACGAACCTCGTATCATCCCGACTAAGCTCGCTTTCAAGTTGTTCAATTAAGAATTGAACTATTTTCTCCGCGCGGTCAAGGAATAAGTTGAGTGCTTCGATTCGTTGGATTAAATCGGCCTGCGCATCGGTAACCGGATCAATGGGAGGATACTTCTTCATGATTCACCACATCAATTTGTTACATTGATGGAAATTTCATCGACATCACCATCAGCGTTGGTGACTTCAATGGTGGTTGACCCTGGAGCGACAGGAGTGACAACCCCAGAAGCATCAACTTCAACAACATTAGGATTGCCAGAGCTCCATACAGTCCCTCCAGCGGGGTTGAAAACAGTGAGGTTAAATGGGGCTTGATTGGAGCTTAGGCTCAGGCTCCTTGGAAAGATAAACGGATAGTTGTAGTTAATTGTCCCACCAAAAATTCTTTGTGGGTGAGGGGCTGATGCTGCGGTTGCAGACTGGATACCTGCCAAGATAGCTTGTCGCACACGAGTTGAATATGCCTGTGTCGTCTCATTTGAGACGTGGGTAACGTCGCCTTCCCGGGGAATGTTAATTTGATTTGCAGCGATAGCGAGATGATTTCGAACTCGCTGCCAATGACTGGCATATCCGGTCGGAGCTGCGGTGGGTGGTGTAATAATGCCTTCGTGTGCCTCGACATCTGTCAGTAGATCCCCGATTGCTATACGACCAGTGGGTAAAGGATTGCGATTATGTGCGCGAAAGAAAGGATGGTCACTATCAAACAGCGCATCATTACTAAACGCTTGTACAGTCCATGTCACCGGTGGTATCAAAACAAGATTAAAATCCTGATTAGGCCCTGAATTAACTGCTCCAGATTGGATGTGAACCGTCGCGTTTGGGATTGTGATGCCCAGATCAGGATCTGAACGTGGCTGTTGAGCCAAAGTCCCATTTCCCGCCCGTGCTAGTGGCACAGTAGGTACGTTTTCAGTCCAGGGTCGCGGGGCAACAACTACGGCGAGAGATAGAGTTTGGATAACACCGCCAGTAGTTACGTCAACACTGACGGTTCCGCTTTGAACCATAATCCCTTGCCAATTATTGACATTATTATTCCCTGGTCTATTAACAGTCACTCCTCCGCCAACAAAGGTCCAATTTCCAAACGTAGCGCCGGCGGGCACATTAACCACTTGGTAATTTGCATTGGTCCCCCTCAAAATCTGCGTTGGTCCAGTTAGATTGGAAGCAGGTGGTGGCTGAGGAACTGGTTGGAATAAGCAAGCTGGAGTAAAAGATATGACATTGTTGACGTAGTTTGGATCACCTATATTCTGGGGCCTATCTTCAATGGGAACCCTTTCCCAGGCTGCTTCACCCTCCAACGTCTGTTCGTTAACGTTGGTTACTCGTAGAACCTCCTCCCCATTGACAACATCTACAGCTACTTTGAACTCATGAAGTTCAAATCCGAATCGATCTTGACCGAACCAGCCATTATAGCCTCGGACTGCATCTAGTTCGAGTTGTTGAAGATCATCATCAAAATTTCCAGTTGTAAAATCAGGAAGGTTAACCTGGATTGGATTCAGACCCTGTTGCTGACGAGCTAGATTGAATTGATCTACCAGTTCCTGGAATTCCTGGGAATTTCGTATTCTATCGGGGTAATCTCCAGCGGCGATTATGTTCTCGTTAAATATCCCTATGCCCCTGTCTACGTTAACTCTCCAATGCCACACCTCGTCAAGAGTGGGATTCGGAATTTGCATAACGCCAGCTCTGCCAGTGCCATCATTGCTAAAAACCGGGCAGCTGCTCTCACTGGCATTGTCGGGGATGTCAAATTGTCGTTGTTTGCTTTCTTTGCATGCTATTCGGCGGAGGGTATCGTGTGGCAACGCAGCTTGAATGTCGCTTGGTTCTGGATTCGTGCCCTTAATTCTTTTGCTCCGATTGTCCACACAAGTTGTATCCCCGAAGGTCGTCGTAGCCTTATACGCTACTGAACCTCCCAAAATTCGCTCATCAAGGTCAATGCTAATATCCTGTCCAGTACCTGTGAAGTCTTTAGAAAATTCTCCCGGGAATGGGGACGGCGCATTGGGGCATCCTTCGAAGTCAAAACCGCCAGAAGAAAATTTGGCAGTCCATTCAATGGTGCCTGTTGGGACACCACCTTCAATAACCACTAAAGCATTTAATGAGGGCATTTCAGGTGCATCAGTGATGGCTTGTTGAGCACCGCTCGGGAACTCTATTGAGAGCCTGCCTGCTCGTACGGTAATGGACATCTCATTGAGTTCAGCGGTTGCCGTGATGACATGTTCTCCAGGCCCAAAGTTTGTGGAAAAAGAAGAAATCTCAGGTGGCTGAGGATCTCCCGCAGTACCCAGATCCCCACTCCAAGTCAAATCTCCACCTTGTGGTTCAACCGTCGCTGTGATTTGAACGGGTTCTCCCGCACACACCAGAGTCCGATCAGCTATTAATGAAGTGATCATACTTGGATCAGCCATGTTCGACTCCCTGGAAAATTGTTTTCGTTAATTTTTCAGCTACTATGGGACGAAAAGTCGGACTGCGCGCTTATGTGATCGGCAAATTCCTTTTGGTAAAGGCTAATCTAAGCCATTTTATCATTGCATTTCTAGTCCAATTACTCTTATTTGCGTTAATCATTATTGAGAAATATCAATCTCCTTCCACGATCGCTGCCGGTAGGCAGTTAGATAAGCGCCAATGAGTAAGTTTTAAACATGTTCCTTCTTGACAAACTAATGATATTAGTTTATAATCTAATCATATTAGTTTTATCAACGAGGAGTTATCCGATGAGTACCCAATTCTTCAAACACCTGAACGGTTCGATCGCTTACGACGACCAGGGCGAAGGCCCTCCGGTCGTTCTGGCCCCCTCTTTGGGCGACCTGCGCGCCGAGTACCGGTTCTTAATTCCCCACCTGGTCGAGGCTGGCTGCCGCGTGGTCTCCATGGACCTGCGCGGCATGGGCGAGTCCAGCGTCGCATGGCCGGATTATTCGGTCGCCGGCGTCGGCGCCGACCTAGTCGGCCTGGTCCGTCACCTGGACGCCGGTCCCGCGCTGCTCGTGGGCACCTCCCTGGCAGCTGGCGCGGCGGTCTGGGCCGCGGCCGAAGAGCCCGAACTGGTCAGCGGGCTGGTCCTGATCGGCCCGTCCGTGCGCGACGGCATGCCGCTCTGGCAGGTTAGGCTGCTCTTCGGCCCGCTGTTCTCCGGCCCCTGGGGCGTCCCTCTCTGGGCCCGCTACTACCGCTCGCTCTACCCTGCCAGCCCGCCCGCAGACCTGGACCAATACATCGCCGGCCTGCGCCGGAACCTTAAAGAGCCGGGGCGCTTGGCCGCCATGCGCAAGATGATCACCGCCTCCAAGGCGGAGTCCGAAACGCGGCTCGAGCAGGTCGCCGCGCCCTCCCTGGTGCTGATGGGCTCCCGCGACCCGGACTTCAAGGACCCGGCCGCGGAAGCCCACCTGATCGCCGGCCGCCTGGGCGGTGAAACGCGCCTGGTAGAAGGCGTCGGCCATTACCCGCACGCCGAAAGGCCGGAGCAGGCCGCCGCCGCGATCCTGGAATTCGCCGAAAAGACCTTCCCACGAGAACGCCATGTCGCCGCGCGCTAACCTCGACCGGGAAACCGTCGTCCAGGCCGCCGCCGAGATCGCCGACCGCGAAGGCCTGCCGGGGCTCACCATGGCCGCACTGGCCAAACAGCTCGGGGTGCGCACCCCATCGCTGTACAACCACGTGGATGGGCTGCCCGGCCTGCACCGGG
>CAYNWK010000080.1:0-7633 GCA_964400875.1 uncultured Anaerolineaceae bacterium
CCCCGGAGACCGCCTCGATCAGCGCCGAGCCGACGATCACGCCCTCCACCAGGCCGCCAACCGCGGCGGCTTGCTCCGGAGTCGAGATGCCGAAGCCTACAGCCAATGGGAGGTCAGGTCGCGCCTGCGCCCGTACGCGCGCTACGAAGGCACGCAGGTCCGGGGGCAGGCTGGCGCGCACGCCTGTCACCCCAGTCAGCGAGACCAGGTAGAGAAACCCGCTGGTGCGCCGGGCGGCCAGTGCCAGGCGGTTCGGGGTGGAGGTGGGCGCGACAAGATACACCAGCGCCAGCCCATGGGCCCGGCAGGCCGCTTCCATCTCGCCGGCCTCCTCCGGGGGCAGGTCCGGGACGATAAAACCGTCCGCTCCAGCTTCGGCAGCCTGGGCGACGAACCGTTCCAGCCCGTAGGCCAGGATCGGGTTGAAATAGCCCATCAAGATCAGGGGTTGAACAACGTTTATACGGCGCAGTTCAGCGACCATTTCCAGGCAGCCTGCCAGGTTTGCGCCCGCCTCCAGGGCGATCTGGGTTGAGCGCTGGATGGTCGGCCCGTCCGCCAGCGGGTCGGAAAAAGGGATGCCCAGCTCGATCAGGTCCGCCCCCGCCTGGGCGATAGCCGTGACGATCGCCAGCGAGGTTTGCCGATCGGGGTAGCCCAGAGTGAAATAGGGCATCAGCGCAGCGCGCTGCTCGCGGCGCACGGCCTCAAAAGCTGCCGCGATGCGGGCGCGCCCGCCGGTCTGCGTTCTCGGATTGGTCTTGGCCGGGGTTGCGTTCATCGGGCTGCCTCCTGGCGCCGGTGCAGCACGGCGGTCACGGTGTCCAGGTCCTTGTCGCCGCGCCCTGACAGGTTGACCAGCAGGATCTGGTCGGGGTCGTATTGCGGCGCCAGCCGGACGGCCTCTGCTACGGCGTGAGCCGACTCCAGGGCCGGCAAGATGCCTTCCTGACGCGCCAGCAGATGGAAGGCCGCCAACGCCTCCTCATCCCCGGCGTAGGTGTACTCGGCCCGGCCGACCTCCCGCAGCAGCGCGTGTTCCGGGCCGATCGCGGGGTAATCCAGGCCGGCGGAGATGGAATGGGTTGCCGCGATTTGCCCGTCTTCATCCTGCAACACGTACGTATACGTGCCGTGCAGCACGCCAGGCCGGCCCAGGAGCGGGTCGGCGAAGCGCGCCGCGTGGCGGCCGGAGGGGATGCCCTCGCCGCCGGCTTCCACCCCGATCAGGCGCACCGCCTCATCTTCCAAGAAAGCGCTAAACAACCCGATGGCGTTTGAGCCGCCGCCCACGCAGGCGATGCAGGCGTCCGGCAGACGTCCGGCGTCTTCCAGGATCTGGGCGCGCGCTTCCCGGCCGATCACCGACTGGAACTCGCGCACCATGCTGGGGTACGGGTGCGGCCCCAGCGCCGAGCCCAGCAGGTAATGGGTGTCGGCCACGTTGGTGACCCAATCCCGGATGGCCTCGTTGATGGCGTCCTTCAACGTGCACGAGCCGCTCTCCACCGGCCGCACTTCGGCGCCCAGCAGCTGCATGCGCAGCACGTTGGGCTGCTGGCGGGCGATGTCCACCGTGCCCATGTAGATCACGCAGGCAAGCCCCAGCAGCGCGGCGGCCGTGGCGGTGGCCACCCCGTGCTGGCCGGCGCCGGTCTCGGCCACCAGCCGGCTTTTGCCCAGGCGCTGGGCCAGCAAAGCCTGGCCCAAGGCGTTGTTGATCTTGTGGGCTCCGGAATGGGCCAGGTCTTCCCGCTTGAGATAGATTTGCGCCCCGCCCAGGTGCGCAGTGAGCCGGCGGGCGTGGCTCAGGGCGGTCGGCCGCCCGACGTAGGTCTTGGCCAGGCGGGCGAGCTCTTCCTGGAATTCCGCCTCCTGGCGAGCTGCCGTAAAGGCCTCTTCCAGCTCTTGCAGAGCCGGCATCAGGGTTTCGGGGACGAAGCGCCCGCCGTAGGGTCCGAACTTGCCGGTGGCCAGGGCTTCTTCCACACCTGACTGCGTGGTTGATTTAACTTGTTCTAGCATAGGATAACTCCTCCTGCGCTGCGCGGGCTGCCTGGATAAAGGCGCGCAGCTTTTTGATGTCCTTCACCCCCGGGCTGGATTCGACGCCTGAGGCGACGTCCACGCCCCAGGGTCCTGTCGTACGGATGGCCTGCGCCACGTTCTCCGGGTTCAGCCCGCCGGCCAGCAACAAGGGATAGTCAGCCGCCAACGCGTGGGCCGCCGGCCAATCTCCGGTCTGGCCGGTCCCGCCAAACAAGCCTGGATGATGGGCGTCCACCAGCAGCGCCGGCGCCTCCCGGCGGGCGTAGCGCGCCGCCAGGTCCCGGGCTGCCGCTCGCGAGCGCGGCCGTATCGCCTTGAAAGCCCGCCCATCCAGCGCCCGTACATCACCCTCGGCTTCGTCTCCCGACAGCTGCGCCAGATCCAGCTGGCAGTCATCCAGCGTGCGCCGAACGCTTTCCGGCGGCGCGTTGACGAAGACGCCCACCAGACTCGCCCGGCAGCCGTGTCTGCGCAGCCCGGCGACGATCTCCCGGCACGCCTGCGTCTCGACGTAACGCGGGCTGGGCGGGTAGAAGTTGAAGCCCAGCAGGTCCGCGCCGGCTTCGGCAGCCGCCAGCGCCTCGTCCAGGCTGGTCAGGCCGCAGATCTTCACCTTCATTAGCGTACCTCCTGGACAGCGCCGCTCAACTCACGGGCTTTGGCGGCCGTATCCGGGGCGGCGACCAGCGCTTCGCCCACCAGCACGGCCTGCACGCCAGCCTCTCCCAACTTATCAACATCCCGACGGCCCCGGATGCCGCTCTCGGACACCACGACCACGCCGGGTGGGACATAGGGCAGCAGCGCCAGGGTGGTCTCCAGGCTCACTGAAAAATCGCGCAGGTCACGGTTGTTGATGCCGATCAAGCCTGGCTTCAGCAGCAGCGCCAGTTCCAGTTCGCGTTGGGTGTGCACTTCGACCAGGGCCGCCATGCCCAGGCTGCCCGCCAGGGCGTGCAGGTTCGCCAGCCGTTCGCCGCTCAACCCGGCGACGATCAACAGGATGGCGTCGGAGCCGGCGGCGCGCGCCTCATGCACCTGATAAAGATCAAAGATGAAATCCTTACGCAGCAGAGGCGGGCGCCCCGCCAACCCGGCGATAGCTTCCAGGTAGGCTAGCCGCCCCCCGAAGTAGCGTTCGTCGGTCAGCACGCTGATGGCTGCGGCCCCATTGTCCCGGTACAGGCGCGCCAGCCGCAGCGGGTCGAAGTCGTGCGCCAGCACGCCCCGGGAGGGGGAGCCGCGCTTCACTTCGGCGATCAAAGCCGGGCGGGCTGCATCTCCTTCCGCCTCGGCCCTCGAACGCAAGGCGCCCACGAAGTCGCGGGGCGGCGGCGCGGCCTGCGCGGCCTGCGCGGCGGCGATCACGGCCTCCAGCGGGCGTTCCCGCTTTTGCCGGGCCAGCTCCTGGCGCTTATGGGCGAAGATTTCGTTCAAGATGCTCATCGGCCGGGCTCAATGGACCGCCACCGAGGCAGCAGACTTAGTGAAAGCCACCAGCGCATCCAGCCGTTCCAGGGCTGCGCCGGAGGACAGCGCGTTCTCGGCCTCATCCAACCCGGCGGGCAGGTCGTTGCTCTCCGCCGCCAGGGCCGCCGCGGCGTTGAGCAGCACCACGTCCCGGCGCGGGCTGGTGTCTTTACCGGACAGCAAGTCCCGCAGGATAACGGCGTTCTCATCCGGATCGCCGCCGCGCAGTTGATCCCGGGAGGCGGCGCGCAAGCCGTATTGGCGAGCATCCAGCTCAAAGCTGGTCACCTCTCCGCCGCTCAGGTGGCTGACCTGGTTGATCCCGCTGGTGGTCAGTTCATCCAGGCCGCCGTGCCCGTTGACCACGAAAGCCGCCCGGCCGCCCAGCTGGCCGAGCACCCGCGCCATCCGCCCGGTCAGGGCCGCGTCGTACACCCCGATCAGCTGGTGGGTGGCGCCAGCCGGGTTGGTCAGCGGCCCCAGCAAGTTGAAGACCGTGCGCTGGCCCAGCTCGCGCCGCGGCCCGATGGCGTGTTTCATGGCCGGGTGAAACTTCGGCGCGAATAAGAAGCCGATGCCCACCTCGTCGATGCAGGCGCCTACCTGTTCCGGGGTCAAGTCCAGGTCCACCCCCAGGGCTGCCAGCACGTCGGCGCTGCCGCAGCGGGACGAAGCGGCCCGATTGCCGTGTTTGGCTACCTTGCGCCCGGCCCCGGCGATCACGAAGGCGGCCGCCGTGGAGATATTGAAGCTGTGACTGCCGTCGCCGCCAGTCCCGGCGGTGTCCAGCAGCGGCTCACCGTTGATCGACAGGGGCACCAGGCTGGCGTGGGCGCGCATCGCCCGGGCGCTGCCGGTGATCTCCTCCACCGTTTCTCCTTTCATCCGCAGGGCTACCAGGTAGCCGCCGATTTGCGCGGGCGTGGCCTGGCCGCGCATGATGTAGCCCATGGCGGCTTCGGCTTCCTCCGCCGTCAGGTCGATCCCGTGGATGGCTTGATCGATATAAGGCTTAAGCATGATAGGCTCCTTTCGCCTGCGCCGGTATCCTTACCTGCGCAGGACGTACCCCTAGAAAATTTTTCAGAATGCGCTTGCCAAATTGGGTCAGGATGGCTTCCGGATGAAACTGCACGCCGTAGACCGGGTATTGCCGGTGGCGCAGTCCCATGATCTCCTGCCGGGTGGTGAAGGCCGTGACTTCCAGTTCGGCCGGGTCCGGATCGGCGACGATCAGGGAATGGTAGCGCGTGGCTTCGAAGGGGCTGGGGACGCCGGCAAACAACCCCTCGCCATAGTGGTGAATGGAGGAATTTTTCCCGTGCATCAAGCGGCGCGCGCCGACCACCCGCCCGCCGAAGACCTCGCCAATGCACTGGTGCCCCAGGCATACCCCCAACAGGGGCGTGGTTGGGCCCAGCTGCCGGATCACCTGGTTGGAGATACCAGCGTCGGACGGGTCGCCGGGGCCGGGCGAGATCACGATATGGCTTGGCTCCAAGCGCTCCAACTGCTCGACGGACACAGCGTCGTTGCGGAAAACCCGCACCTCGACACCCAGCTCGCCGAAGTACTGCACCAGGTTGTAGGTGAACGAATCGTAGTTGTCGATAACGGCGATCAAGTTGACCTCCTTGTATTCTGAGTTGAACGGTTCGCCTGCCCGGTCTCGGCCATTTCGATGGCTACGGCCAGGGCGCGCGCTTTGTGCAGGGTCTCCTGGTATTCCCGTTCCGGGTCCGAATCTGCCACGATGCCGGCCCCGGCCTGCACGCTCACCTGCTGGCCACGCATGACCAGCGTCCGGATGGTGATGCAGGTGTCCATCGAACCATCGAAGGAGAAGTAGCCCACCGCTCCGGCGTACGGGCCGCGCGCCAGCGCCTCCAGCTCGGCGATGATCTGCATGGCGCGTATCTTGGGCGCGCCGCTCACTGTGCCAGCCGGGAAGGTAGCCTGCATCAGGTCGAAGGCGTCCAGTTCCGGCCTCAGGTCGCCTTCGACCTGCGAAACCAAATGCATGACGTGAGAATAGCGTTCGACCTCGATCAGCTGCGGCACGCGCACGCTCCCGTAGCGGCACACCCGGCCCAGGTCGTTGCGAGCCAGGTCCACCAGCATGATGTGCTCGGCGCGTTCCTTGGGATCGGCCAGCAGCTCGGCCTCCAGGGCGTCATCCTCGCCTGGTGCATTCCCTCGCCGCCGCGTCCCGGCGATGGGCCTGAGCGTGGCGCTTTGTCCCTCCAGGCGCACATGCACTTCCGGAGAAGCGCCGATCAAGCGCAGCGGCTGCTCGCCGCCCAGCTTATTGAAATCGAAGAAGAACATGTAGGGGGAGGGATTCAAGCGCCGCAGCGCCCGGTAGATTTCAAAAGCCTCAGCGGTCGTATGGCGCGAGAAGCGCTGCGAGAGCACCACCTGGAAGATATCCCCGGCGGTGATGTAGGCCTTGGCCTGCCTGACGACCTCCAGGAAATGCTCTTTGCGTGTATGGGCCTGCAGCTCTCCCGGCGTGCTTGCATTCCCTTGACCTGGCATGGCCGGCAGCGGTTGGGCCAGGCGCCGTTCGATCGCCTCCAGGCGGGCTTCCGGCGATTGATCGGGATAGACGCCGTTGGAGGCGTTCTGCCGGGTGGCCATCAATACTAAACGTCCAAAGGCGTGGTCGAAGGCCACCACCGTATCCGCCAGTAAGAAAATGCCCTCTGGGATGGCATCCTCTTTCTCCTCGCCGGGCATCCTCGGCACGTGGGTTTCAAAGGTATGGCTGATTTCATAACCCAAATAGCCCACCAGGCCGCCGGTGAAGCGCGGCAGCCCGGACGCAGCCGGGATGGCGGCGGGTTCCAGGATGCGCCGCAGCGCTTCCAGCGGCCCCTCGCCGGGTTGGGCCAGCCGATCGATCGTTTGGCCGTTGCGGTGATATTCCACGTGACCCTGGCGCAGCACGTAAGCCTGCTCCAGGTTGGCGCCGATAAAGGAATAGCGCGCCAATTGCTCTCCACCGGTTACGCTTTCCAGCAAGAAAGAAGGTCCCTGCCCGGCCAGTTTCAGGTAGACGGAGACAGGAGTTTCCAGGTCGGCGGGCAGTTCACGCATGACCAGGTCGGGATGTCCGGTGGTCAGGGTAGTTGTGGGTGCAAAGGGTTTAGCAGGCATGGCGCCTCCTTGGGTGTCTGGTGATAAACAAAAACCTCTCTCGTCCTAGGGACGGGAGAGGTTGCCCGCGGTGCCACCCTGCTTAGGCTGGCTGCGGCTGAGCCGCTGGCAGGTACACCTGCCCTGGGCCGCCGCTGGAAATAAAAAATCCGCCGGTGATAACGACGGAATGGAAAGCCAGCCTCACTTGTCGGGTACGGGTAAGTTGAGTGCTCAACTACCGATACCCTTTGCCCTGATAACGGTGGCAGCTCCGGCGCAGCCTACGCAGCGATCCTGCTTCGGCCTGCAGCTCAGAGGTCCATTCGACGCCGGCGTGTAGGCGGGGCTCACACCACTTCCCCGCTCTCTGGGCTACCGTTTCGACGTGTACTAGTCCTCGTCTCGGCTTTTAATATGAGTAGATTTATCAGTTTATAGCAGGTAACAGCCCGCTTGTCAAGCGATTTTTTCCAAATTTGGAATCTTTGAAGATCATATTTCAAGATATAATTACTTTACTTTCTTCGTTCGACAAGGAAAGGTAAAGCATGAATACTGTCACCATCTCGTCGAAGTACCAGGTAGTCATCCCCCGGGCGATCCGGGAACAGTTCGATCTCAAACCGGGGCAAAAAATCATGTTCATTCCCTACAACAGCACCTTGCGGGTGGTCATCGTGCCCACGATCGAGGAGGCCGAAGGAATGCTGGAAGGCCTTGACACCGATCCGCAACGTGAAAAAGAAGATCGCGAACTATGAACGTAGTCGATTCATCGGGTTGGCTTGAATATTTAGCTGGAGGCCAGAAAGCAGAGATTTTTGCTCCTGTGATTCAGGCGACGGACTCACTGGTCGTTCCAACTGTGTGTATGTATGAGGTATTTAAGCACGTTTTAGCCCTGCGAGGAGAAGAAGCTGCCTTGCAGGCTATTGGGATTATGTCCCTTGGAATTATTGCCGATTTGACCCGG
>CAYNWK010000080.1:7733-18903 GCA_964400875.1 uncultured Anaerolineaceae bacterium
GGTTGGCGCGGGCTGTACACGCTCCGGATAAACGGCGTTGTAATGGCTTCGATCTCACCCGGCGCGCGGGTGAAAAAAATCCGCCAGTTATCGCCCGGCAGCGCCGTTGAAAGAAAATGGCTGAGATTATCGGCAAACTCATAAGGCGTCGCTCCTGGCGGGAGGTTGGTGGGCAAGCGCTGCCCTTGTTGGTGAAGCTGTCGATAAATCTCCAGGCTGGCCTGACCGGGAGATAAACGCTTTAAGCGGTAGCTCGCCGTCAGCCCCCAGGCTGCCAGGAGCAGCAGGCCTCCGAGCCCAACGGCAAAACCGATCCCCAGCCAGGGCAGCCGGCCCGGCGGGAGAAGACCAGATTGGGGAGCCCCCGCAGCTGCCTCCGGGATTTCGAAATCCGGCGGTAAGTTTTGGGCCGGTCGATCCAGGCCTGGGAGCCCGCCGGTCGGTTCGAACTCGACCCAGCCCAGGCCCTGGAAATAGACTTCTACCCAGGAGTGCGCATCGGCCGCGGTTACCACGTAGCGGCCGTGTTCAACATCGTAGTCTCCACTGGCATACCCGGTCACCAGCCTGGCGGGCAGCCCGGCCGCGCGCGCCAGCACCACCATGGCGGTAGCATAATAATCGCAATACCCTTTCTTCAAGTCGAAGAGAAAATAATCGCTGACCTCGCGGCCAGGCGGCGGTGCAGGGATATCCAGCGAATACGGGATTGTCCTCAGATACCCCTCGATGGTGCGCGCCCGATCAAACGGTGTGGGTTCGGAGGCGGTGAGCTCCCGGCTCAGCGCCAGCACCCGAGCGGGGATGTCCTCGGGTAATTGTAGATAGCGCTGTGTCACCCAGTCCGGATAGATCCCGGCGGCTTGACGCAGTTCACGGGCGTCGATCTTGTTTACCAGTGAGGTTGCCTGATATTGAGCCGCGTGGACGACGGCGCCGTATAAGTCTTGCGGTGAGTGCCAGGCCGCGGAATAACCCCGGTCGACGGTGACCAGTTCTCCGGCGACGAACACCAGCCGCTCCCTTTCCGGGTTTGATGAATCGTAGAACTGTACGGTCTGCCCCACTGTTCGTTGGAAGGGGTAGGTACCTTCGTTCGCCGGTACCCCTGCCGAATAATCCACCAGCCCACCGTCTGTAGAGAGCCAGCCCCTTCCCGTGTAGCGGTCGAAGGTTAGACCACGCCAGTAATATCGAGGCACGTTCAGCGAACGATCAGCGGCGAGCTGCTCGGACAAGCCATCAACGGAAACCAGAAACACCACCTCCTGCGATAACTCGGGACCGGAACCGAGCAGATTTTGGCGAGGGAGACCCGAGCTGGAGAACGCCTCGCTGAGCAGCGAACTGCCTCCCTCAGAACGCTGCAGACCGAAGGCCTGGCGAGTTTGGTCGGTATCCTCAGCCGAGGTTTGGACCAGGGCTTGTGTTTTCTCGACGATCGTGGAGATGGATACGGAGGGGGTCATCCACGCGACCATCGAGAGCATCAGCGTTAATGCACCCACGAAGAAGGAAAAATCAAGGCCGATGTCTTCGAAATAATCCAGTTGATGGGCGTCCCACTGGCTTGTTTTGAGGCCAAAATGGTCATAGGCGAGCAAGAGCAAAGTTGCTGAGAGAAATGGCAGGAAGTAAAACGTCCCGGTGCGCACGTAATTCAACGTGCCGGCGAACAGGACGCCGGCAGGCAGCAGGGCCAACAACGGCTTGTGGAGTCGGCGCACGATCCAGGCCGCCCAAACTGAGACACCCCAGGTCACCGACGACCAGAATATTGCCACAGCAATGGGATCGACGATCCGTTCGCTCGAGGCCAGCGACCAGAACCAGGCGATGAAGCGAGTCGTCAGGACGGCGACGGAGGCGAACAAAGCCGAGGCAATCTTTACATAAGTTTCAAATTCAGGGGTTCCACGCCAGGGCCAGAGCAAGACCTGGCGGACGAGGTCGAAGCCGCCATCCATCAGGCTGAGCAGGGGTTTCCCAAGATTGCCAACCCACAAGAAGACGATCAACACGCCAATCAGGGCTGCGATCAACCCGCAAGCGCGTCCTCGCAAGCGGGAGCGGGCGAGCAGCCAGCCTGCGATCAGGCCCGTAATAGCGAGTGACAAAAGCTGGAAGGATCCCACCGCGGTGAGGGCCTTGTTTAACCCACCGGCAACGCTGCCCAGGATAATGGCTAGAAGGATCAGGGTGATCAAGGCATGGACGCCTACGACGTGCAGGATCCATTTGAACAGCCGGATCAACAGATCGCCGATCAACCCAGACCCTTCCATTCCAGGTTATCGGGCCGTCTAACCGGGATCGCTCTCCCGGTCGGCGTGATCCGCCAATCCCAATGCCCGGCTTTGCCCGGGCGGGCTTCGGGCTGCTCGAACATCTCCCTGGATACGACGTAATGGTTGATCTGCCATTGGTTTAACGCTTCCGACATGGCGCGGCTGTCCCGCGATCCCCCGTAAGAAGCCGGGTCCAAAAGTAAAACGGTGGGCTTTGTGCCGGACCAGACGATCGGCAGCAGCGCTTCCAACCAGTTGGCATGGACGTTCGGGGTGATGACGATCAGGCTGCTTCTCTTTCCCAAATCCGGTCTGATGCGGACGAGCAGTTCTCTGAGGGGATCGCCTCCCGCCTCGACCAGGGCCAAGGCTCGCAGGAGCTCCCAACGATGCTCATTGCCTTCTTGCGGAGGCAACCAGATCAGGCTGGCCCCCTGAGGGGTGGCGCCAGCCTCCCTGGGATGGTTCCCGATGGGGGTCTGAATATCCCTTCCGCTGTGGAGCACCAGCCCGACCCCCTTGCCTTCACGCAGTCCACGATCGGCCAGCGAAGCGGCCAGGATTACGCTGTGTTCGATCGTAGAGTTTTGCCCTTCGCCCACCTTTACGCCTGGGTCCAGGTCGACCAGGATCCACCATTGGCTCGACGGTGTGCTGTCCATCAGGCGCACGAATAACGCATTCTTTCGGGCGGAGGTGCGCCAGTGAACCAGGCGTCGGTCATCCCCAGGCACGTATTCCCGCACCGTGGCGGCGCTCACGCTGCGCTCGATGGATTCCCGACGGGGTGGGCCTTCCCCGGCGCGTCCGCCGGGAGCAACCTGAATGTGCGGCAGCGCGATGATCGGGGGCATCACGAAGAGGGTCGTGGAAGCGGGATCCTGGATGGTTACGGAGTAGAATCCGAAGGGGTCCCCGGTTACCAGCGTTGTCGGCCCGAGATTGAATAAACCTCGACGGGTGCAAACCCCCTGCGTCTGCCAGCGCGCGCGTGAATTCCCCCCGACTCCAGCAACGCGTCCAATGGAATAGCCGGGCATGGTTGACTGATCATGGATTTCGACCCATAACCCGGGAAACAGGCCCCGGTTGACCAGCGTGAATCTTTCTTCGAGCCGGTCGCCAACCTGCCACCAGCCAAAGCGCATCTCGCGCAGCAGGTGAAGATTTCGGGCGAGCGAGCGGGCCCAAAAGTAGCTGATCAACCAGGCGCCGCCGAGGCCTGCCAGCAAGATCATCCAGCCGCGATAGGGGTTGATCAGCTGCATGATAATAAGGGCGCCTACCAGTACGGGCAGAAGACGCGAATTTCGCCGAATTTTCGGTTCCATCAGCTCGCTCATTTAAGCTGCAAAAGCCGCCGAAGCGGTCATCGGTGATTGGCCGAGAGTGGTTAAGATTATCCTGGCGTAAAACGGCTCATCACTCAGGCAAACCGCTGATTACGGGCACGATGCATTATAAACACTTTCAGCGGTTTGCCCGACAGCCGGATGGATATGCAGTTGGTTGGAAACGTGGTGTTGGGAGGGTAGAGGCCTGCCGTTTTCGATGCGGTCCGTGGTCAGTCAGGCAGCCAGCGTGCGCGCCAGGCGAAGGTATGCAGCGCCGCGTGCCTCTAAATAAATGGCTTCGGGCGACTCGACGATGCGCAGGATGACTTGCTCGCAAGCCGGGCAGCGCAGTACGACGCCGGGAGCCTGCAAAAAGGCCAGCAGCGTGCCCAGCTCCCCTTCACGGCCGCAGTTGGCGCATTCGATCGAGCTGCTGGTCATTTCTGAAATGAATATCTCGCTCAGCAAGCCCGCAGCAGCATTGCCATCCAGCATCGTTGAACGAACGGCGTCAGTCTGGTTCGAGTCCATGGAAAATCTCCTGATCAAATGCCGCCAGTTGGCCCGAACCGTTCGGTTCGAATCTGGTTCGGCGGGAGTCCAATTTGAAGCAGCCCGTCAGCCACGGCTTCCACCATCCGCGTCGGCCCGCAGACGTAAGCCTGCGTGCTATTCCCCAGGGGGCCGGCCACTTCACGGAGCATGGGGACGTCGATCCGCCTGGCAAAGCCGCTCCAACCGGTGGGCTGCCGGCGGGTATAGGTGAGGAATATCCCCAGCCCGTTCTGAGACCCCTGCAGCCTGTCCAGCTCGGCTGAATAAATCACGTCCTGCGGAGTTCGCGAGCTGTACAGCAACCGGGCGGGCGTCTTTGAGCCAGCCGCGGCGCGGTGGCGGATCATCGCCATGAGCGGCACAACGCCTGAACCACCGGCGATTAGCAGGACGGGGTCGGTCATGGCGGCCTCCCAAACGAAATAACCGCCGATCGGCCCGCGCACTTCGATTTGATCGCCGACGATCAGCACGTCATGCATATACGTCGAAACCTCGCCGTCCTGGATGCGTTCCACCGTCAGGTCGATCTCGCCGCTCCGTTCCGGCTCCGAGGCGATCGAGTAGCTGCGCTGCGCCTGGTAGCCGTCCGGCGCGGTCAGCCGCACGTCGTAGTGCTGCCCGGCTTTGTGCTCCATCCAGTTGGGCAGCTGCAGGGTGAAGGTCTTGGCCCTGGGCGTCTCCTGATGGATTGAGGTGACGGTCGCGATCTGCCACTCCAGCAAGCGCTTCACCAGTAGCGCTCCTCCTTCCAGGGGTCGCCGTGATTGTTATAACCCAGCGACTCCCAGAATCCGGGCTTGTCTTTCTCGGTTAACCTCAAGCCGCGCACCCACTTGGCGCTCTTCCAAAAATACAGATGCGGCACGACCAGCCGCGCCGGCCCGCCGTGTTCCGCGGCGAGCGGCTTGCCATCGTATTGATAGGCGACGAACGCCTGCCCGTTGATCACATCGACCAGCGGCACGTTGGTCGTGTAGCCTCCATCGCAGAACGCCGTCACGTACATGGCTTTTGGGTCCAGGTCGATGTGCTCGAAGAGCGTATCGATGCTGACCCCTTCCCACTGGGTGTCCAGCTTGCTCCACTTGGTCACGCAGTGGATGTCCACGACGAACGTACGTACGGGCAGTTGAAGAAATTGCTCCCAGGACCACTTCACCGCTTCGCCGACCAGCCCTTCGATCGTAAAGCTCCAGTGGTCGAGGGGCGTCCGCGGGGTAGGGCCCGCCGAGAGCACCGGAAAGTCGGGGGTGATATATTGTCCGGGCGGTACACGCTCGGCCGCCTCGGGCTGGCGCCTTTTGCCGGTAAAACCTCGGGAAATAAAATTGCTCGCCATGTTACCTCTTTCTCTGAACAATTATGCTGTTATCTGACTGTGCGCATTGAAAAGACAGCCAGGCAGCTCCCGCTAAGATAAATCGATGCTTTGCATATGGCTGCATTGATTAGTCTCCGGTAGTGCGAAAACGTTACACGAAAACGCTGTCCCGCGCGGTGCCAGGCCAGAGCAGCGATCCTGCCCGGCAGTTAGCTTCTAATTCCGCAGCCGGAGATTGCTTGTGTCATTAAAATGGAACGGGGCCGGCACTTCCCCTTGAAGTGCTATCGGCCCCCAGGAGTCTTGTTGGCTGGGGTTCAGTTAACTTACTTCCGCGCCCCGTTTGTTGCTCCTCCCAGCCGCTCGTTCAAGGCCATCGTGATAAAATCGGTTACACGCTCACCCATGGCCTCCAAAAGCCGCTTTCTCTCGATAAGGAGCCATAAAACGGCTGGGACAGGAAAAAGCGCCCGACATCGATTGCGCCGTTTTCTATTAATTACTATCCCCGCCATCCCGGAAAAACTTACACTCCAATCGAGATAACCGCCAATCAGTCCCTGTTGAACCTTGTCGAATGCCCGCTGTTGCCGATGGAAAACGTTGTCGCTCACACCGCTTGCAAACGAATCCAAAGAGACTGCCTTCAGGAAAGCTGCGATGCCATCTGAGGCCAGGGATCGAAACCCCGATTTAGAACGGATCTTGAAGGAGGTGGCCAGGCAAAAGGGGGAGAGCTTTGCTGCTAAACTGCGTCCGGTTATTTACAGAAACCTGAGCAGGGGGCGAGTCAGCTACTTTTTGGAAAATCATGCCCACGCCACCCTGCAAGCCTACGTTCAGCGGGTAGTCGAAACCTACGAAAGCCTGCATTCAACCATCGAGCTACTCCAGTATGAAAGATCGCCAGCTGCCTGGGAACCACTTTACGAAGAATTTCAGAAGATGGCTTACACTGTCTTGCTGAAAAAAGGGCTCATCCCAGGTGAAGCAACCCGCCGGCTGGCCGTAGATGCCGCCACCGATGCTGCCGCTGCCCTGCTGCAGGCCCAGTTTCCATACGACACCGGCTTTGAGCCCTGGGCCTACAACATCATTAAGTTCTCATGTTTCAAGCGCATCGAAAGGGAAGTCCGGGCTGCTGAACGCATCGTCGAGCAAAACTTCCAGGATGGGATCTTGCATTCAGAGTATGATCTGGAGGATAGTCAGGGGGGATGGGAGTTGCACATCGATCTGTACAACGCCTGTCAGCAATTGGCCAACAACCGGCGGCAGGTCCTCTCGTTACGCTACAATCACGGCCTGCCGTTTAAAGAAATTGCCAGAAAGATGGACAAAAGCGTCAACGCAGTGCACCAGCTGCATCACAATGCCATCAGCCAGTTAGCGAGCCTGCTCGGCAGCAAGACCGAGTGACTGTATTGGGTATGTAAGTTTTCAGCACTTCCTCGGGATAGCTATGGTTGGGAAAGGTTTGTCAGAAAACATGCGGGCAAAGTTGAAAAGTCTCCGAGCGCGGTTGGAGCTTGCTGAATCAACAGGCCGAGAACAGGGCGGCCGGCCTGCTGCCGAGGCGTCTCGTTACTCATTCGAAGAGGAACAGATGCTGTCCCTTATATTGAGCGATGTGCTGAATGGTGTTGATATTACCGAGGCGTATCCGGCTTTTTATCAACTGCTGCAAGCTAATGTCAACTTACGAGCTTCATTTTTAGAAGCTCTGGAAATCCTGGAAAAAAGTATCGCAGGCGAGTTAGCACCGCTGCCGGGCTCGCCAAGTCGGGATTTAGGCTTTTTACAAATCGCCTCCCCCGCCCAAACGGTGGAACAATCAGCCGAGGGTGCGTGGCGCATCACCTGGACCCAGGCCGTGGAGCAGTTAAGCCGTCTTCTGCTTGCCCCGCCAATATCCACCGGTTTGGCTTATCGCTCCGCGATCGACTTCTTTGAGGAAGTACCCTTCACGCTGTTTCAAAGTGAAATCGAACTCGATGATAGCAAGGTCACAGCCTTGCTCGAAGCCGTCCAATCTATCGACGAACCCGAATTCCTGCGTTTGGCTTTGTTGGTTGCCATCGGGGGTGATTTGGACGAGGAAAATCGCCCAGGAAAATTGCGGGCAGAGTTGCAGTGGGGGGATTACCACGCATCCGTTCCGGTGGAGGACGATGGTCGGGCCGTATTTCCCCCGGTTCCGTTGTCAACGGTGCTGGACGAAGCCAGAGAGCAGGTCCAGGCAAACTTGCAGCTAACCCTGGAAGCAAACGCAGCGGAGACTTAAGCGCTCACCTTTTCCTTGGTCGGGTTTTGGATGACTATCCCTGGCATTGGTTTGACCAACGCCAGGGATTTTTGTTATGCTTAAGTATGATCTATGATGGCACAGGGCAATGTCTGTTTTTGAACCCACAGCTGCCTGTTTGAAGCTGGCGGAGCAGCTGAACGCCGGTGAATTGACCGAGGCAGAACTGCCCGCCGCACTCAAACCCCTTCCCTCACTCACCCGCCAGACCCTGGAGGTGCTGGCTCGGGCAGCGGAAGAGGCCGGCGTTACCCAGCCTCGGCTGGGCTGGGCGATCGCGGCCGTGGCCGATGCACACCTGGCGGACGGCGGCGATCCCTTGCTCCGCGCGCGGGCGGCCTGGTATCTGGCCCGGGCTGCCAACGCCTGGGCGCGTCCGGAGCGAGTCGAGCATGCCGTCCGGCGAGCCAGGGCGGGCTTTACCGAACTGGGAGAGTCCGGCTGGGCCGCCGCCAGCGATTGGCAGCGCTATGCCCTGCCCTGGGCGCGCAACGACTACGCTCAAGCCGCCAGCGTTTTAGATGGTTCGCTGGCAGGTATGCAGGATGCGGGCTTAGATGAATTCATCCCGCATGGCCAACTATCCCTGGCTTACGCCCAGATACTGATCGGCCTGTTCACCGAGGCCGAAGCGAATATTACGGCCAGCGAGATGGCTTTCGCGGCGCTTGGGGACAGGCTCAACCTGGCCCGCTGTTGGCTGCATCGCTCCAGCATCTTACGCCGCCAGGGGGAACATGAGCACTCGCTGGCCCAGCTGAAACGGGCCCTGTCCGTTTTCGAGAGTCCATCCCCGGTCACTGAAGGGGATTCTGATGGGACGGTCAGCCAGCAGGCTCCCATTGATGTCGCCAAAACCCATTTTCAATTGGGCTATACCCAATGGCGGGTGGGGAGCAGCCTTGAAGTGGCGGAGCAGCACTTCATGTGGGCGATAAGCACGTTCGCCGAGAAGGATCTGCCGCTGTGGGTGGGCCAAGGCTATGGCGGCCTGGCCCAGATCTACACCGACGCCGGGCGCCTGGACCAGGCCAGGGATGCCCTGGAAAAAGCGCGGGCGATCTACCGCCAATATGATGTGTTGGGGCTGCGCGCCGACAACTTGTTGGACAGCGGGCGGTTAGAGATGTTCTGGAGTCATCCAGCCAGGAGCCTCGAATACCTCTCCCAGGCCGAAGATGGTTACATGTCCTTAGGCACGCGCAGGATGGCAGCCATCGCAGCCATGTATCGCGGTCGCGCCTCGGCTCAGTTTGGCTACTACCAGCAGGCGCTCCGCCACCTTGAACGGTCCGAAACGTATCTGCAAAAGCTGGAAGAACCGGAAAGACTGGCTGAATGCGCCATGCATCTGGCCCAGGTTTGGACGCGATTGGGACGCCCAGAACAGGCACATCACCACCTGAAACGGGCTGCACAATATTATCGGGATACCAACCAGCTGGATTTCCTGGCTACCGTTTACCACCGCCAGGCTGAGACCTACTTCCAGGAAGGCAGGCAGGCCGAGGCCATCGCGGTTTTGGAACAGGCGCTGGCGATCGCCCAGGCGATTGACTGGCGTTCAGAAATTGCTTTATCTCACCTTCTGCTGGGAGAAGCCTGGCTGGCGAAGCATAAGCCAGATGAGGCTGAAGTCACCCCGCCCGAAAAAGTCTTGGGCCACCTCCAGACTGCCAGGGACCAGTTTGCGGAAATGGGCATGCTCATCGAGCAGGCCGCCTGCCAGGTCGCGCTGGGTGAATATTTCGTGCAGAACGCGGAGTTCGCAACGGCGCGCCAGGCCTGGGAGCAGGCTTTGCGGTTGAGCGAGGCGGTCATGCCCGACGTTGCCTGGCGGGCCGAGGCCGGTTTGGCGGACTTGGCCGAGAGAACCGGCGAGGCTGACCAAGCTATGCAGGCCTACCGGCGCATGATCGCGAACCTGGCGAAAGTTCGTCGCGGGATCTTGCAGCCTGCTCTGGCAGGCACCTATCTTCACGTGCCAGCTCAGGCGCTGGATCAGGCGGTCGACCTGGCGGCCCGATTAATGATGGTAGCAGATGTTTTGGATTTCATCGAGGAAAGCAAGGCCCAGACCGTTGCCGTTTTATTGTCGCGGGGCGAGTCTGAACAGAAAAATGACTTCTCATCCAGGTTGGACGGCATGATCGCTGAGATCCGCCGGTCTCAAGAGCAGCTACGCACCGCAGCTGCCTCCCGCCTGGTTACCTCCGAGCAGGCTGAACGTATCCGCCAGGTCAAACGAAAAATCCAGCAATATGACGAAGCAGTTAGTCGTCTCGAACGTCAGCATATTCCAGACCAGCCAGATTTATCCACCCACCAGGACTTTGATCGGGAGCGTTTCCGCCAGGTTGCCGGTAAAACACTGGGGGAAAGTTGGGTTGCCGTACATTATTATTTACGGGAGGACCGGCTGATCATCGCCATGCTGGCGCCGCACGATCTCAAAGTCTGGCGCAGAACGATGGGCGCCCGGGAGCGCCTGGCTTTACAAGGTTTGCGTGGGGTCTGGCCGGCGGGCAGGGCGCTCTTACCGGAAAATTTGCGCAGCCTGGGGGAGTTGCTGCTTCCAGAATCTTTACAGGCTTATCTCAATCAAAGATCTGCGGATACGAACCTGCTGATCCTCCCCCACCGGCAGCTCCACCAAATTCCATGGGCTGCCTTGACCACGCAGTCAGGCGCTTTGGTATCCCGGTGTGTGCCGGTCGTGCTCCCTTCTTTGAACAGCCTGCCCATCCTGTGGTCTCGTTCTGCCGGAACGTCGCCAGACCCTCGGGATGGTCTGATCCTGGCAGTTTCGAATTTCAATGGTCGGCGGCCGCCTCTGCCCGTGGTTGCTGAAGAAGCAGCAGCTTTATCCGCCAAACTGGGACCGGGAGGAGCACTGCTCTCGGAAAGCACGGCGACGACGGAAAAACTGCTGGTTCTGGGGGAGCAAAACGGCCTGGATCGCTTCGCTTTCTGGCATGTAGCCAGCCACGCATTCCACGATGCCCTGACCGGGCGACTGAGCGGGTTTGCGCTGTTCGACCGGGATTTGTGGTTGGATCAACTCTGGAATCTGGCTCCTTTACCCCGGCTGGTGACTCTGTCAGCCTGCCAGGGATCCCAAAGCCTGGTATTCGAGGGGGATGAGCCTGTTGGGCTGACGATCGCCTGCCTGGCAGCAGGTGCGCAGCAGGTGGTAGGCAGCCTTTGGCCGCTCCCTGATGAGGCGGCGGTGCGGCTGATGACTGAATTCTACGACCAGTTCTGGTCCGGAAAAGGCCCGGCTCAGGCTCTGGCGCTGGCCCAGCGGGCAGCTATATACCGGTCAATGGCTCCAGGTTATTGGGGCGGTTTTGTGTGCGTCGGT
>CAYNWK010000081.1:0-4215 GCA_964400875.1 uncultured Anaerolineaceae bacterium
ATTATCCTGCCCATGTGTTTCAATTCGTCATCCCATCTTAATTGGACACTCCCCATTTCACACGATACTTGACCATTCTCCACAACCACGCTACAATGCAGTTTCGCCTGCCAGGGCAGTGGATATTGAAGTTAAACAGTTTTGGGAATAATTGGGTGTGTTTGAGAATTTAACCGATCGATTAGACGAGATATTTAAGCAGCTCAGCCGGCGCGGCAAGCTCTCTGAGAGCGACGTCGACGCCGCCATGCGCGAGGTGCGCTTGGCGCTGCTCGAGGCCGACGTGCATTACGGGGTCGTAAAGGATTTCATCGGCCGCGTGCGCGAGCGCGCCGTCGGGCATGAAGTGTCCAAGGCGCTCAACCCGGCCCAGCAGGTAGTCAAGATCGTCAACGAAGAGCTGATCGCTACCTTAGGGGAGCCGGAGCGCCTGAACCTGACCGGGCAGCGGCCGCGAATCCTCATGCTGGTAGGTTTACAGGGTTCCGGTAAGACCACGGCAGCGGGCAAGTTGGCCCGTCTGCTGCGTTCCCAGGGCGAGCGCGTGATGCTCGTAGCCGCCGATCCGTACCGTCCTGCAGCCGTACAGCAGCTGCAGACCTTGGGCGAGCAGCTGGATGTCCCCGTTTTTGCCCAGGATGGGGTCAAGCCGCCGGAATTGGCCGCCCGCGCCCGTGAAAAAGCCCAGAACGGCGGCTACAGCGTGATGATCCTGGACACAGCCGGGCGCTCCCAGCTGGACGACGCGCTGATGGGCGAAATCAGCGCGATCACCCGCCGGGTTGATCCGGTCGAAGTGCTCCTGGTGGTCGACTCGATGATCGGCCAGGAAGCCGTCAACATCGCCAAAGGTTTTCGCGAGGCGGTCCCGCTCACCGGCCTGATCCTGACCAAGATCGATGGCGATGCCCGCGGCGGCGCAGCGATTTCAATTCGTTCCGTCACCGGCGTGCCGATCAAGTTCTTGGGCACCGGCGAGAGCCTGGAGGCGATCGAAGTTTTCGACCCCAGCCGCCTGTCCTCCCGCATCCTGGGCATGGGCGACATGCTTGGGCTGATCGAAAGAGCCGAAGCTGCTTTTAATGAAGAGACGGCGCGCGAGCAGGCCGAGAAGATGATGTCCGGCGAGTTCACTTTGCAGGACTTCGCCGACCAGCTGCGCCAGGTGAGAAAAATGGGGCCGATCGGTAAGATCCTGGAGATGCTGCCGGGCGGCATGAACCAGTTGGCCAAGGAAATCGAACCCCAAGATGCCGAACGCCAGATGGTGATGACCGAGGCGATCATCAACTCGATGACCCCCGGTGAGCGGCGCAACCCCAAGATCCTGAATGCCAGCCGGCGCCGGCGCATCGCCCGCGGCTCCGGGACCGAGGTCCAGGATGTCAACCGGTTGATCAAGCAGTACCGGGAAGCGCACCGTATGTTCAAAACCCTTCGAAAATCCGGTATGCGCGGCCTGCCGCGTTTGTTCGGATAGCGCGAAGGGGACTATAATCAAAGGAATGATGTCGTTTGTGAGGCAATTGGGGAGTTATCCACCAACTGCGTAAGACCTAACTTTTTGCTTTTGAAGGAGATTGTCATCTATGGTTCGTATTCGATTACGCCGGGTCGGTTCTAAGAATCAGCCCAGCTTCCGCATCGTTGCTGCTGATAAGGAAAGCCCGCGCGATGGGCGCTTCCTCGAAATCCTCGGTTTCTACAACCCCCGCACCGAACCGGAAACGCTGCAGCTCAAAGAAGACCTGATTTACAAATGGCTGGAGAACGGCGCTCAACCCAGCGAGTCGGTCATGCGGTTGTTCAAAACCGCCGGATTGTACGACCGCTTCGAGCGCCTCCAGGGCGGCGAAGATCTCGCGAAGCTGCTCGAAGAAGCCGCTGAAGCCGAAGAAGCTCGCGCCGGGAGCCCAAAGACGCGCCGGGGAGAAGCCGCTTAGCCAGCTCCCACCCCCGGTAAAATACTGTGAGCCTCAATACATATTGAGGAGGTGAGGCCGTGCAAGACTTAATCGAATTTATCGCCCGCTCGCTGGTGGATGACCCTACTCAGGTGCGCGTTAACCCGCAAAGGCGCGGGTCCAGCGTGGAGGTCCGCCTCTCCGTGGCTAAAGAGGACATGGGGCGCGTGATCGGCAGAGGCGGAAGAGTTGCCAACGCAATGCGCGTTCTTTTGCGGGTATCGGCGGCGCGCGAGGGCCAGCGGGCCACGCTCAACATCGTCGAGCCGCGATGAGCCCTGCCACAAAACCGCTACGTGAAGCTGACCTTGCAGGCTCGCCAGACCAAGGCGAGCCTGTCTTCTTGGCTGTAGGCAAGCTGCGCCGCCCGCATGGCGTCCAGGGTGAAATCATGATGGATCTACTGACGGATTTCCCGGAACGCCTTCAGCCAAGGGCCCGTCTTTATGTAGGGCGCGATAAAAAGCCGCTGGAGTTGCTGGAGCGCCGGGAGCATCAAGGCGGGCTGCTGGTCCGTTTTGCGGATCTAGCCGATCGAGAGCAGGTTGGCGAGCTTCGCAACCAGGTCGTCTTCATCAACGCGGAAGACAGCCCACAGCTTCCCCAGGGGCAGTTTTACCATCACCAGATGGTGGGGCTGCGGGTGATCAGCCAGGCAGAGGGGGTTTTGGGCGAACTTGTCGAGATCCTGGAGACCGGAGCGAACGATGTGCTGATCGTCCGTGCGGAATCCGGGAAGGATATCTTGCTCCCGGCCACCGATGAGGTCATCGAGGCGATCGATCTGCAAGCCGGTGAACTGCGCGTCAAGCTGCTGCCCGGGCTTTTGCCCGACTAAACCCCCCGACCTACATAGACCAAAGGGGGATTGGCCTCGGAGCCCAGACGCTCACTACATTCATTCCCGGCGGTAAATCCGAAGATATCCGTTCTTGACACGCGTGTTTTTGTTATGGTATTCTGTGCCCATCCTGAGATCGGGGAGTTCCGTTGCGCTCCAGGGGGCTTGCGTTGAGCGACCCCAGACTTTTCTGGATTGGATTTAACCTGGTAAAAGGCATCGGGGCGGTTCGCTTCCAGGCCGTCCTCGATCATTTTGGGGACCCGCAAATTGCCTGGAACGCCCCGACCAGCGCCTTGCGAGCGGCCGGTCTCAGCGAGAAGATCGCCGAGAACCTGATCGAAGTTCGAGATTCCGTCTCTTTAGAAGAAGTCTGGCAGAGCCTGCAAGAGCAGGGCATCCGGGTGCTCATCTGGGACGATCCGGGTTACCCCAAGCATCTTAAAGAGATCGACCAGCCGCCCCCGCTGCTGTACCTGCGAGGGGATCTGGAACTCGCCGACGAGTGGGCCGTTGCGATTGTCGGCACCCGCCGGGTTACGCACTACGGTCGCCAGATCGCCGCCGAAGTCGCCAGCACGCTGGCTCGCAGCGGAGTGACTGTGGTCAGTGGTCTGGCTCGGGGCGTGGACGCCATCGCACACCAAGCTGCCCTGGACGCCGGTGGGCGCAGCATAGCGGTTTTAGGAAGCGGTGTAGACCGCATCTACCCGCCGGAACACCGCCGGCTGGCAGATCGATTGATCGAGCGCGGGGCGCTGATCAGCGATTATGCTCCCGGGACGCCGCCGGAAGCTTCGAATTTTCCTCCGCGCAACCGCATCATCTCGGGGTTGTCCCTGGCAGTGGTCGTGATCGAGGCGGGCGCGAAAAGCGGCGCACTGATCACCGCGTCTTTTGCCACCGACCAGGGGCGCGATGTCTTCGCGGTGCCGGGCAATATCAACGCCCCGCAAAGCAAAGGGACTAACCGCCTGATCCAGGACGGAGCCCAGCCGCTCTTATCGGCGGAGTCGGTGCTGGAAGCGCTGCAGCTGACCATGGTCGCTGAGCACCGGGCAGCCCGGGTGGTGCTGCCGGCTGACGCCGTCGAGGCGTAGCTGTTCGCCATGCTCGACCAGCAGCCCCGGCACGTGGATGAGATTCGCGCCCAGGCAAAATTGCCGATTGAAAAGGTGAGCGCAACATTGGCCTTAATGGAGCTCAAGGGGATGGTCCGGCAGGTGGGCGGGATGCACTACGTAGCAGTTCGGGAGATTCAAGACAGATACCAGGCTTCCCAGGGTGAATCCGGCGGAGAGCCTGACGGGTAAGCTTTATCATGATCATTTCGTCTCAAGAGGTGGGCGGATGAATTCGGAACACTACTATGCGGTCATTATGGCTGGCGGGGGCGGTACCAGGTTGTGG
>CAYNWK010000081.1:4315-12364 GCA_964400875.1 uncultured Anaerolineaceae bacterium
TTCGGAACACTACTATGCGGTCATTATGGCTGGCGGGGGCGGTACCAGGTTGTGGCCGCTTTCGAGGCAGGCGCGTCCTAAACAGATGCTGCGCCTGATCGAGGAGCGCACTCTTTTCCAGACTTCAGTGGAACGGCTGGAGGGCTTGTTCCCACCTGAGCGCATCCTGGTCGTTACTGTCGCCGATCAGGCTGAGCGGCTGCGTACCCAATGCCCGGACATTCCGGAAGAGAATTATTTATTAGAACCGCTGCCACGCGGCACGGCGTCGGTTGTCGGACTGGCGGCGGTTGCCTTGCGGCACCGCGACCCGCAGGCGGTCATGGCGATCTTGACCTCCGATCACTATATCGGCAACGAGGATAAATTTCGCCAGCTTTTGGCTGCCGCCGGGGAAGTCGCTGAGGAGGAATACCTGGTCACACTGGGGATCGCGCCGACATTCGCCGCAACGGGCTACGGTTACATTCAGCGAGGTGAACCATTGGGCGAGTACGGCGGCCTGGAGGTCTACCGCGTGCTGCGCTTCAAGGAAAAGCCCGGCGAAGGAAACGCCCGAGAGATGTTACAATCGGGCGATCATTCCTGGAACTCGGGGATGTTTGTCTGGCGTGTGGAGCAAATTCTCACAGAATTCGAGCGCCAGATGCCTCAGCTCAACCAGGTCTTAGGTGCGATCTCTCGGAATTGGGAATCTCCCGAGCGCCAGGAGACTCTCAAACGGGTTTGGCCCGAGATCAAGGCAGAGACGATCGATTACGGGATCATGGAAGGGGCGCAACGGGTGGCTGTGATCCCAGCCGAAGGCTTGAACTGGAGCGATGTCGGCAGCTGGGATTCCTTATTCGACGTCTTGCCAGCCGACGAGAACGGCAATATCGTCATGGGCGGCGAACATGTCGGCCTGGAGACCAACGATTCGCTCGTTTATGTCGAGCGGGAACACCGCCTGATCGTCACCATCGGCGTTGAAGACCTGGTGGTGGTGGATACAGGCGACGTTTTGTTGGTTTGCCGTGTAGACAAGGCCCAAAAAGTGCGCGAAATTGTCAAGAAACTGGAGCAGGAAGAAGGGGAAGAATATCTGTAAACCTCTTCATCTCCTGATGAAATAAGAAACTGCTAAAGGAGTAGTTGTTTTGGAAGCTTATTGTGTAAAGTGTAAAACCAAGCGGGAAATCGAGAACCCGCAAGCAGAATTTACTGCCTCCGGCACCCCAGGCACCCGGGGAAAATGCAGCGTTTGCGGCACGACTGTGTTTCGCATGGGGCGGACGCCGGCTCACGATGGCATGCAGGCGCCGAAGGTCACCCGCAAACGGAACAAGAAGCCCAAGAACCGCTCGGGCAAGCTGGTGATCGTTGAATCGCCGGCTAAGGCGCGTACGGTTGGACGGTTGTTAGGTAAGGACTACAAAGTGATGGCATCTGTTGGGCACGTGCGCGATTTGCTGCGTTCCCAGCTTTCAGTAGACGTAGAGAACGATTTCACACCCAAATACCGCGTACCGAACGAGAAACGCCCGGTCGTGAAAGAGATCAAGGCTGAGGCGGAATCGGCGAAAGAAGTCTACCTGGCCACCGACCCGGACCGGGAAGGGGAGGCCATCGCCTGGCACCTGCTGGAATCTGCCGAGATGGACCCCAAACTCACCCACCGGGTGGTCTTCCACGAGATCACCGAGCCGGCGGTCGCGCATGCGTTCTCCCAGCCGCGGGATATCAATATGGACCTGGTCGACGCCCAACAAGCCCGCCGGATCCTGGATCGTCTGGTTGGCTACCAGCTCAGCCCCTTGTTGTGGCGCAAAGTGCGCAGCCGGCTTTCAGCCGGACGGGTGCAATCCGTGGCGCTGCGCCTGGTGGTGGAGCGCGAGCGAGAGATCGACGCTTTTGTACCGGAAGAGTACTGGTCGATCGAGGCGGAGTTCAAGCCGGAAGGCCTGGAAGATACTTTCGTCGCCAAGCTCGTCCGCCTAGATGAAGAAGGGCCGGTGTTAGGCAACGAAGCTGAAGTCCAGCCGCTGCTGATTGATATGGAGACTGCACAATATGCGGTCACGAAGGTAAAGCGCGGCGGAAGACGGCGCAACCCCTCGGCCCCTTACACCACTTCCACGCTCCAGCAGGAAGCTTCACGGCGCCTGGGTTTTACGGCCAGGAGGACGATGGCGCTTGCCCAGCAGCTGTATGAAGGCGTCGATATGGAAGAGGGCAGCTCGGTGGGTTTGATCACCTATATGCGCACCGATTCGACCAACGTATCGGAAGTGGCGCAAAAAGAGGCGCGCCAGCTCATCGCCCGCCAGTACGGGGAAGAGTTCCTCCCGGATGAGCCGCCCAAATACCGCACCAAGGCCCGTTCGGCGCAGGAGGCGCATGAAGCCATCCGGCCAACTTCCGTGATGCGCCAACCCGACGCTATCAAACAATACCTCAACCGGGACCAATTCCGCCTTTACCAGCTGATCTGGATGCGTTTTGTCGCCTCCCAGATGGAAGCGGCAGTATACGATACCATATCCGTGGAGGTCAGCGCCGAGACCAAGGAGCACCAGTATTTGCTGCGCGCTTCCGGTTCTACCATCCGGTTCTATGGTTTTTTGATCGTCTACGAAGAAGCGAAGGACGAAGACCAGGTAGAAGAGGGCGACGAGGATACTGCCATCCCCGCGGATATTTATGAGGGACAGCTTCAGGAGCTGCTCCGACTGATCCCTGCGCAGCACTTTACGCAGCCACCGCCGCGCTTCAGCGAGGCCACTCTGGTGCGTACGCTGGAAGAAAACGGCATTGGGCGGCCCTCCACCTATGCGCCCATCTTGAGCACTTTACAGCAGCGCGGCTACGTGCTCCGGGAAAATAAACGCCTGATCCCAACTGAAACCGGCATGATCGTCAACGATTTGTTGACTGACCACTTCCCCGACGTGGTGGACGTCGGCTTCACCGCCCGCATGGAAGAGGAGCTTGACCGGATCGCTTCCGGGGATGAGCAGTGGGTTTCCGTCGTGCGCGAATTTTACGATCCCTTCTCGGAACGGCTGGAGCGGGCCCGCGAGGAGATGCCCGAGGTCAACACCGGCCCAGAAGAGATCGGCCGCAAGTGTCCGGAGTGCGGGCACGAGCTGGTGATCCGTTGGGGGCGCTATGGGAAGTTCATCAGCTGCAGCAACTTCCCCAAATGCCGCTATACCGAGCCGTGGTTGGAGAAGATTGGGGTAACCTGCCCAAAGGACGGCGGAGATATCGTCGAACGCAAAACTCGGAAGGGCCGCACCTTTTATGGTTGCTCAAACTATCCGGATTGCGACTTTACCTCCTGGAAACGACCACTGGCGACGCCCTGCCCGAATTGCGGCGGGCTGCTGGTCGTGGCGAATAAAAACCAGGCGGAATGCACCCAGTGTGGGGAGAACTTCCCCCTGGATGAAGTCACCCAGGATGAACCGGGTGAGGCGGCCGCCGAAGGCTCAACGGAGAAGGTGGCCGAGGCGGCATGACTCTTGCACCCTGATCACCAGAATTCATTTTGAGGAATAGGATAGTGTTGCATAATTCCTTGGAGTGATCTACAATTAGGTCGATTAAGACCACGTTTGCGGGTCTTACGCCGCAAAGAGCATTGGACGATCGGTCAGCCGTACGGATTCCGACAAAGATGCTCGTTCAAGGACTGCGTAAGCCCTCATCGGAGCATCGTCTTAGGAGTGAGGTGAAATGGATTCATTGCGTGATCAATTCGAGAACCCTTGGGTAATTGGTATTGGCGGCTTCGTCATTGGACTTTTCATCGGCTTGGTAGTGCTGGGTTGGTGGCTTTGGCCTGTCCAATGGACGGACGCCGGGCCCAGCGACCTGCGCGCGGAGTTTCAACAGGTCTACCTGCGCATGGCGATCGACTCTTACACCAGAAATCCAAACCAGGAGTTCGCCCAGCAGCGCCTGGACGAGATCGGCTCGGATGCGGATGCACTGCTCGCCGAGATCTCGCAAAGTCCTGGCAGCCAGGACCCTCAGGCGATCGAGGATTTTATACGCATCGCCGGCGGTGAAGTTCCCGAGGGGGGACCCATAGGAGAAGAACCAGCGGCTGAAAGTCCCGGGATCGTACGCACCTTGCTGCCTTATATGTGCCTGATCACCTTCCTGCTGGCCGGCGGCCTGGTGGCGGCTTTCCTGCTGCGCAACCGCATCGGAACCGGAGCGCCGCGCGTTCCCGGCCCGCGACGGCAGGAGGTTGTGGAGGTCCAACCGCCGACCTACGCCGCAGAAGGGGAAGCGCCGCCCTTGGCCCAGTTCATGACCACTTACCAGCTGGGCAACGACCTGTACGACGATTCCTTCAGCATTGACTCACAATCCGGTGAATTCCTGGGTGAGTGCGGAGTGGGCATTTCCGAAACGGTGGGGGTTGGCGATCCGAAGAAAGTGAGCGCCTTCGAAGTCTGGCTTTTCGACAAGAACGACATCCAAACGGTGACCAAAGTGCTGATGAGCAAGCACGCCTTCGCCGATGAGACGACGCGGCAGAAGCTGGAAGCTAAAGGCGAGCCGGTCTTCGCCGAGTCGGGGAGAGAAATGGTTCTGGAGACCGCGACATTGAAGCTGATGGCCCGCGTGGTCGATATGTCCTATGGGACTGGAGCGCTGCCCGACGAGAGCTTCTTCGATCGAATGACCCTGGAACTGGTCGTCTGGGCGAGCGCTTAACCCAACCGGTTTAATCATGAACGGGCTGCCAGCTGGCAGCCCGTTTTGATGTTAATCCGCTCACCAATTTTAAGCACTTGTGGGAGGAATGAGGGTATTTGAGCTATTCGATCTTCAAGACCTTCAATTGGATCGGGCCGTTTGGTGTTTGGGCGGTGACTTCCTCACCTTCCCGGGCACCCATCAAGGCAGCGCCGAAGGGTGATTCGTTGGAAATGCGCCCATCGCGCGGGTTCGCCTCCTGGGCTCCTACCAGCTGGTAGGTCTCGGGCGGATAATCGGCCTCCTGGATGGTGACGTGTGCACCGAGATCGACCTTGTCTCGCACCCCGGCGGTCTCATCGATGATCGCCGCGTTTTGTAAGATATGTTCCAGCTCCTGGATGCGTCCTTCCAGAAAGGCTTGCGATTCTTTGGCAGCGATGTAGTCAGCGTTCTCGGACAAGTCGCCCATTTGGATGGCCGAACGAAGGCGCTTTGCCAATTCATCGCGCTTAGGGCCTTTGAGCTCTTCCAGTTCCGCCTTCATTTTCTTGGCGCCGTCTTCAGTTAAATAGTGCTGCTCGTTCATGGTTTCAACTCCGAACCTATAAATACGAAGGTGTTACACAGTTCCCCGGGAAAGTGCGTAAATCCTAATACGATTAGATCTGCCTCAATTTACAAAACAATAGGGATATCGAGGCGAACCTCCCCCCTGCATCCCCAAATATCAATTATCAGGGCAAAGTTTGCGGGTC
This sequence comes from uncultured Anaerolineaceae bacterium, assembly GCA_964400875.1. Lineage (GTDB taxonomy): Bacteria > Chloroflexota > Anaerolineae > Anaerolineales > UBA4823 > CAYNWK01. Next base: position 9,769 of record CAYNWK010000081.1, read on the forward strand.
GAACAGGCGGGTGTGTTCCCTGACGGCGAAGCGGTCGGTCATGCCGGCGATGTAATCGCAGATGGTGCGTTCCAGGCCGCGATTGTCGGTCAAATCCTGCACGTGCTCGGGGAGAATGGCCGGTTCGCTTTCATAGGCTTTGAACAAATCGGTGATCACCTGCTCCGCTTTAACCGCCATGCGCACGACCCTGTGATGGCGGTACAAATTGGCGTACAGGAAATCCTTCATCTGGCGATTGCGCCGGGTCATGTCTTCGCTGTAGCCGATCACGTTGAACGGCAGCCGCTGCAGTTCATCCACGGAACGCACCCCGCTCTCTCGCAGCCGCTGGCCGGTAGCCTGCACCAGGTCGCTCATTTCAAGACCGATCAGGCGGCGGATCAGACGGTGGCGGGTGAGTTCGTCGACTTTGTCGCCGCGCCATTCGATGCTCTCCGCCAGGATCTCCCATAAGGTGATCCCGGAAAGCATCCCGGGGGTGATCATGCCGGAGGTCAGGCCGTCGTCCAGGTCGTGGGCGGTGTACGCCATCTCGTCGGCCGCGTTGGCGATCTGCGCTTCCAGGTGGCCGCGCAGATCCGGGTTGTACGCGGAAGCGTCGGCGACATCGTACTCGGACTCGTGTTTGACGATGCCCTCGCGAACTTCCCAGGTCAGGTTGAGACCGGGGAAATCAGGATACCGCTCTTCGAGCTTAGTGACGATGCGCAGGGACTGCTTGTTGTGGTCGAATCCGCCGTAATCCCTCATCAGCCGGTTCAGGGCTACCTCCCCGGAATGCCCGAAAGGCGAGTGACCCAGGTCGTGGGCGAGACAGATGGCCTCGATCAGGTCTTCGTTGGCGCCCAGGGCGCGGGCGACGGTGCGCCCGATCTGGGCGACTTCCAAAGTGTGGGTCAGGCGGGTGCGGTAGTAATCCCCCTCGTGGATGACGAAGACCTGCGTTTTGTATTCCAGGCGCCGGAAGGCGGTGGTATGCAGGATGCGGTCCCGGTCACGCTGGAACGAAGTGCGATATTCCGGCTCGTGATCGGGGTACTCGCGGCCTCTGGTGTTTTTGCTGCGCATGCCGTACGGAGCCAGGGCTTGATCTTCTAATTCTTCGAGTTTTTCGCGCGTATATAACATAGAGGTTTTCAGGTTTTTTCGCCGCAAGGGCTGAGTTACAGGTTACTCCCAGGTAAGGGGAGATATTATATCATGCGCCGGGATCGTATAAAAGCGTGCCGACCCGCTCACCGGAGAGGGCGCGGCTGAGGTTTTCGGGGTCTTCGCCAGAAAAGATCAGCGCCTCGAGCCGGGGGTCAGCCTGGATCAGTTCGAACATCAGGCCGACTTTGGCGGCCATGCCCCCGGTAACGTCGGTATCGGCCGAGCCGCCGAGTGCTTTCACCAGTCCGGGCAGATCCGCCGGGGTGATCGCGGTGATCAAGTTGGTGCGCTGCGGGAAGTCGGCCCAGATCCCGGGCTCTTTGCCGGCCAGCAGCAGGCGTTCGGGCCTCAGCCGGGGCGCCAGGTAGTAAAAGAGGTCCTCGGTCGAGAGGATCGTGCCGCCCAGGGTCCGGTCGAAGACCACATCGCCGAATATGACGGGCAGCAAGCCAGCCTGCAGCGCGGCTTCCAAAGCGGTGGTGTCCCAGACGAGCGCCTTCCCACGGTCTGCCGCTACCTGTGCAGAAGGCGGTAAGGCTATGGCGGGCAGGGCGGCGCCCTCGAGCGCCTGCATCACCAGCCGGTTGAGCGCGGCCGCCTCCCGCCAGACCTCGATAAAACCGGCCCACTGCTCTGGCGTACGCGCCCCCTCACGGGTGCCGTAGCGGCTGGCGGGCACGTGACCAAAGGACCCCGAGCCATGCCCCAGCAGGATGCGCAGGCCGGGGTCGCGCGCCCTGGCTGCGGCTATCTCCTCGGCCAGGCGCTGCAGCACGGCCGGTCGGTGGGTGTGCGGCCGGCTTTTGTCGGTGATCAAAGAGCCGCCGAGTTTGAGGAAATACAGGCGCTCGCTCGCCGGTGAAGGAGGTCTGGGAAGAGACATACGCGGGTCAGCGGTCGTTTTTACTGCCAACCAGGGTGCTGAACGCATGGGCTGCCCCGGCCTGCGTCAAGGCCTCTGCCACCGGTTGGGCCTGCCCTTCGCCGACCAGGGCGATCAGGTTCCCGCCGCGGCCGCCGCCGGAAAGCTTGGCGCCCAGGGCGCCGGCCTGGCGCGCGGCCTCGACCAACCGGTCCAGGATAGGGGAGGAGACGCCCATCTCGCGCAGCAGCGCGTGGTTTTGATCCATCAATGGACCGAGCGCATCCGGTTCCCCGCCCTCGATGGCGGCTCGAGCCGCCTGCACGATCCCGCCGACAGCGTCGAAGAGCGAGGCGTAGCGCTGCGGATCGGCGCTTCTGGCCCGGCGCACGTGCGCGACTGTCTCCCCGGTTGGGGAAGAAATCCCGGAATCGGCGATGACCAGACGGAAAGGCTGCCGGATGTGGAAGGTCTCGATGGGTTCGCCGCGCACGAAATACACCGGTCTGGCGTAGGTGATCACCGTGTTGTCGATCCCGGAGGGCGTCCCGTGATGGATTTTCTCGACTTCATAGGCCA
>CAYNWK010000081.1:12464-16721 GCA_964400875.1 uncultured Anaerolineaceae bacterium
CGGGGGCCTCGATGTGCACCGTTCCGGGGACGCCGGGCGGGTTCGCCTTGACGATCGCTCTGGCCCGTACCTGGCTGACCGGCACGGCGATGGCAGGGTAACCGTACACCACGGCGTGTTCTCCGAACAGGATGACCTTACCGGGCGCAGTTGCGGAGATCGCAGGCATATCGACCCTTCTTATATTGATTTATGCAGGTAGAAGATCAGCAGGATCGTCAATCCCCACAGCACGACTGTAATCTGCAGAGGGCGGTCGGTGAACAAGACCTCTTCCGGAGCGCCGCCGCTCTGCGCCATGTGCACCAGGTACAGGTAGCGGAAGATGCCGTAAAAAGCGAACGGGATGGTCAGCATCATGCTGTGGTTTTCAGGCAGGTTCGGAGCGGAGAAGGTGTATAGGCTGTAGGCGACGATGGTGGTGGCCGAGACGATGGTGATGAACTGGTCGAGCAAGGGCAGCGTGTAGCCTTTCAATACCCGGCGGTGCGAGTCGGCGTTCTCCGCCAGCAAGGTCAGCTCGGCGCGCCGTTTACCGAAGCCGATGTAGAGCGCCAGGAGCGTGGTCACCACGTACAGCCAGGGTGAGAAGCGCTCCACGTCGATCAGGGTCACCCCGGCGACGACCCGCAGAACGTAGAAGCTCGCCAGGACGAACACGTCGATCAAGGGGATGTGCTTCAGCCGGCTGGAATACAGCAAGTTGAGCCCGAAGTAAGTCAGCCCGACCAGGGCAAACGCCGGGGATAGCAGATAGGATAAAGGGAAAACGATAAGGGGGATCAGGATGGCGGCGGTCCTGGCGACCGGCAGAGGCAGCTGGTTGGAGGCGATGGGGCGGTTGCGTTTCTTGGGATGCTGCCGGTCCGCCTCTACGTCGACAATGTCATTGATGATGTAAACGGTGCTGGCCAGCAAGCTGAACAAAAAAAACCCCGCCAGCGTGTCCAGCAGCGCCGGTACGTTGTTTAATTTTTGGTCGAAGACCAGCGCCGTGAACAGCAGCCCGTTTTTGATCCACTGCTGAGGGCGCATGGTTTTGATCAACGCTGCCGTGGTCCGCCAAAACATGGCTGAATTATACAAGAAAACCCCAATTGGCATAGGCTGACGTATAATCACGGGGATGGACACAGCAGCTGAGGAGCTATCCCCCCGCTACATCTTCGCCGGGCGGTTGACCCGCGACTACATCCTCCAGCCGGACGGCCAGGCTCGCCTGGACGTGCCCGGGGGCAACGTCGTGTACGCCGCCGCCGGGCTGGCCGTGTGGGAACCGCAGCCGCCGCCCGGGTTGGTGGCGCGCGTCGGCGAGGATTATCCCCAGCGCTGGTTAGACGAGTTCAGCAGCCGCGGCTTCGACACCCGAGGCGTGCACGTGCTGCCGGAAGCGGTGGACCTGCGCGAATTTATCGCCTACGCCGACCGCACAACGCGGGTCAATGAGGACCCGGTGGCGCATTTTGCCCGGTTGGGCCTGCCGTTCCCGAAGGTGTTGTTAGGCTACCAAAATAAAAACGAGTCGCCGGACAGCCGCAACCGGCTTACGCCCGTTTCCTTGCGCCAGGGTGACCTGATCCCCGATTACCTGGACGCCACGGCGGCCCATATTTGCCCGCTGGACTACCTGACGCACAGCTTGATGCCCGCCGTGCTGCGCCAGTCCGGGTTTACCACCGTCACCCTGGATCCTTCCCACGGGTATATGAACCCGACCTTCCGGGAGGACCTGGCTGCGCTGGTCACCGGCCTGACGGCCTTTTTGCCCTCCGAAGAAGAGCTGCGCACGCTCTACCAGGGCAGCTCGTCCGACGTCTGGGAGATGGCGGAAGCGATCGCCGCCTATGGCTGCGAGATGGTGGTGGTCAAACGCGGCGTGGGCGGCGTGCTGCTGTACGACGCCAACGGCAAGGCGCGTTACGAGGCGCCGCCCTACCCCTCGCGAGTCGTGGACGTGACCGGCGTAGGCGACGCTTTTTGCGGCGGCTTCCTGGCCGGCTACCGGCGGACGTTCGAACCGGTCGAAGCCGCCCTGTACGGGAACATCTCCGCTTCCCTGGCCATCGAAGGCCGGGGACCTTATTATCCGCTAGACGCCATGCCCGGGTTGGCACAGGCGCGCCTGGAAGCCCTGCGCCCCTCGGTGCGCAAGCTCTGATAGGACTGCCCCCGTACTCCGGCGAACTGCTCAGCCGCTATCTGATTGGAATGGATAAATCAAGTTGAAGATCACCGCTCAATCCTCACTGGTCAACCGGGTGTTAGAACTGGCGATCGCCATCCAGCAAATCCCGGCGCCCACTTTTGAAGAAGGGCCGCGCATGGCGTACCTGCGCCAGCGCTTCCTCGAACTGGAGCTGGTCGATGTCGAGAGCGACGCGCTCGGCAACCTGTTCGCCCGGCTGCCGGGAGGGGACGACAAGCCGCCCCTGGTGGTCAGCGCGCATCTGGACACCGTCTTCCCCGCCGCGACCGAGCTGGAACTCGTCCGCACGGAGGATATGCTCTGCGGACCCGGGATCGGGGATAACTCTTTGGGCCTGGCAGGCCTGTTCGGCCTGGTCTGGGGGCTGCGGGAACAGGGGATCCGGCTGCCGGGCGACCTGTGGCTGGCCGCCAACGTGGGCGAGGAAGGGCTGGGCGATCTGCGCGGCATGCGCGCCGTGGTGGACCGCTTCGGCGGCGACGCGCTGGCTTATATCGTGCTGGAAGGCATGGCGCTGGGGCAGGTCTACCATCGCGGGCTGGGCGTGCGCCGCTTCCGCATCACGGTCCGGACCCGGGGCGGGCATTCCTGGGTCGATTACGGCCAGCCTTCGGCCATCCACGTCTTGGCCGGGATCATCACCCGCCTTGGAAACATCGATCTGCCGGAAGAACCCCGCACCACCCTGAACGTGGGCGTGATCGCCGGCGGAACCTCGGTCAACACCATCGCCTCCCAGGCCAGCCTGGAATTGGACCTGCGCTCCACCAGCCAGCGCGCCCTGGACGACCTGGCAAGCCGGGTCGCAGGCGTGCTGCGCGCCGCCGAGGGGAAAGAGGTCCAGATCGATCGAGAGCAGATCGGCGACCGCCCCTTTGGCGAGCTGCCCGCCCAGCACCCACTGGTCCGGCTGGCCGAGGAATGCCTGGAAGCGGCCGGCCTCCAGGCCCGCTTGAACGTGGGCTCTACCGACGCCAACATCCCGCTCAGCCGCGGCCTGCCGGCGGTCTGCCTGGGGGTCAGCACCGGGGGCGGGGCGCACACCCTGAACGAGTACGTCAACATCCCGCCCATCGCCCAGGGCCTGGCCCAACTGCTCGAACTCATCCCCCGCATCTATAACAGGTTATAAACCCCAGGCTTATTCGTTCCGCGGAACGAATAGAAACGAATAGAGGGAAATTTTACATAATATCGCAGAGGGTGAAAAGGGTAAAAGGGATAGGGGATAGGGATTCAGCGGATTGGCGAACAGGCGCTTTCGAAGCGCCTGCTCATGAATTATGCGAGCAGCTCGCACGCGGCGGCGACCCCGGGCCGTCCGCTTGATTGAATTATGCGGCCCTTCCTGGCGGGCCTATTTAGAGAGGACATGGCTGGTGGTGATATCTGCCACCAGCTTTTCTCCTGCCCCTACAACGGTCGTCCTTACAACGCTGACGGTCCTGCCCTTTTTTACGAAGGTCGAGGTGGCTTTGAAGCTGCCCTCGGATTGGTTGGATAGAAAGTTGGCATGGAGAGCAATAGCCAGAGGGAATCCCTGCACACCCGCTGAAGCCTCAACCCTGCCCATGACCAATACCGTGGCGGTGACATCGGCACACCACAGAATGGCGCCGGCATGCGCGACTCCATAGGGATTCTTCATGCCTGCAGTGATGGGCATTTCAGAGACTACCCTCTCGTCATTCTGCTCTACGATCGTAAAATCAATTGATCCATGGACTTTCACGGTTGAGCTCCTCTCAGCGCCTGGGGATCAGCCATCCACCGCAAGCGAGATGATGGGAGGCGCGGCTCGCGAGCCCAACGCGACCGGGTCAGCCGCCCTGGTCGAACGCGCCCGCGCCAATCCTGGCGAGTTCGTTACCCTACGCCTCCTCACCGATCTCAAGATCGACGTCTCCATCCAGGGCCATACTACCAGGATCCGGCTTTCCCGCTCAACCAGCTTTCCCACCCTCGACGAATGGGCTGTCCTCACCTAACACTGGCCCGAGCCCATCAAACCGTATCCCCATCGCGAGGTAATGTATGGTCGCTGCTACCTC
>CAYNWK010000081.1:16821-18678 GCA_964400875.1 uncultured Anaerolineaceae bacterium
ATCGTTTCCCGAACAACAATATGCTATTATGCGAAACAAGGCTATTTTGTGAGGAAGCAGGTTGATTAATTCAAATGGATTAGTATAACAACAAAGAACAGGTATCATCATGAAAAAATGCCCATTTTGCGACCCTCCACCGATCCATAGAGCTCGCCTTCCGGTGAGCCTTTTGCGTATCGGTATCGGCCAGCTGGAGGTAGTGCTCGACTACGGTCAGCATGCTGTGGCCTTTATAGGCTATTTTGCCGATGGGAGATTGATCGAGAGGGGCGATTGAGATATAATTCACATATCTAGGGAGGAGGCTACGAATTTGAGAGGCACTCTGCGCTCTCGAATACTGCTGCATATTATCGAAATCTTAGGAAAAGCACACTTCGCTAAATCCTTTTGATGTGAACGCGGGACCGAAGTTTTAAATTTTGATCATTATGGTGATAACGCGTTTGCTAAAGGTTGTGACTTTGGTAGGCTTGATCGTCCTTGTTTCGAGTTGCCTGTCACCTACAAGGCAAGTCTCCGATCCAACGACACCGCCTGCAACACCCCTACGAACAACACTATCCATACCCCCCTCACCGACGCTACAAAATTCCTCAACACCAACTCCTCAACCTACAGCTTCTTCCTCCCCTCGACCTACCAAGACGGCTAGTGGGACACCGACACGGTTAGTTAGCACCCATACGCAGACACCAACACCAACCGTTACATCAACGCTCGGTCCAATTGACCAGGTGCAACTCGAGGAGTATCAACTGGTGATGTCATATAAGACAAATCGTTGGCGAGCAGGGGAGCACGATGAGCAGGGGCATAAATCTCTAAATCACACCTTCTTTCAGAACTGTCGAATTTGGGAGTTTGGACCGGCGCATATTCTGGGAGACTTCAAGTATCGGCTATGGTTAGGACAGTATCTATTTTCAATTTACGAGTTCACACAGGAAAATAACGGAGAGCAGGTTCTAACACGTGAGTATGTGATTGATGCGCAATCGCAAGCTTCATCCCAAACCCCTATCCCGACACCGGTTGCTAAACCATTGTTTCTTGTTACCGCATCCGCATCAAACCCCGATCCTTGTATTGTAAGTGTACATGTCGTATTGGCAACATTGATCGAACCATAAACCTCTCTATTGGAACTCATTAGCTATATATAGAAGATATGATGCACAATCCTGTCCGATTATTCCTGCGTGGAGATGCGGCCAAAATTGGCTTTTTCGCATTGATCTTATGTCTGGTGTCTGCTTGCACAAATTCCAGGCGTATTATAGAAATCCCAGTTTGCGCTTGTGTCCAAGAATTGGACCCTGGACCATATGAATGTTCCGAAACTGTTGACCTTGACCCCTCCTTCCCTGAAGACAGCAAAGGTTCGACGAACATCAGGAAGAATGACGGGCAAATAATTTGTTTCTATTATGCGACTGCGGAGCAAAGGAATGAATATCTGAGAACGCTTCCGCCAGGTAGTTGTCTTTTAAGCGGAGCTCCGCCGGGTTGTTTGATAGGTCATTACCCAGGCGAACCACCCGGGCGTCCGACCTGTACGGTTCCAACCCTGAGTGCAAATTCAACCACCTCTGAAACAGATCCGGAAGTGAAAATCCTGACTTGCGACACACCTTTCGTGCCCACGTTCGACCCGTCCGCACCGACGCGCACACCAACAATGGTGCCTTCTCCCACGCCATTCGATGGATCACGGTGAAGATAGATAAGACTATTGAATCCTAAAGCCTCCACCGATCCACGGGACTCACCGCAAGGTGAGCCTTTAGTGTTTCAGCATCGACCAGCTTGAGGAAGTGACCGGCTATAGTCAGGGTGGAGCTAATCCTAGTT
>CAYNWK010000082.1:0-18487 GCA_964400875.1 uncultured Anaerolineaceae bacterium
TCAGAGGCCGAATACCTGATCATGGAGTCGACCTACGGCAACCGGCTGCATTCGGACCCGGAAGAAGCCTTCGACCGGCTGCACGAGGTGGTGCAGCGGACGATTTCCCGCGGCGGCAAGGTGATCATCCCCGCCTTTGCCGTGGGGCGCACCCAGGAGCTGGTCTACGACCTGAACCGCATGATGCACGACGGCGACGTGCCCAAAGTCCCGGTGTATGTAGACAGCCCGCTGGCGGTCAACGCTTCAGACATCTTCCGCGCCCACCCGGAATGCTTCGACGCCGAGACGCGCGAGTTCATGCGCAGCAACGGTCACCATGCGGCGCTGAATTTTGACCAGCTGCGCTATGTCCGCTCTGTGGAGGAGTCCAAGGCGCTGAACAGGCGCAAGGACCCGATGGTGATCATCTCGGCTTCTGGCATGGCGGAGACCGGGCGCATCCTGCACCACCTGCGCAACAACATCCGCGACCCGCGCAACACCATCTTGATCGTCTCCTGGCAGGCGCCGCACACGCTGGGCAGGCGGCTGGCCGAGCGGGAAAAACGCATCCGCATCTTCGGCGAGGCGTACAAACGCAAGGCGGAGGTGGCGATCATCAACGGGCTGTCGGCCCACGGCGATCAGCGCTTTTTGCGCGAGTACGCAGGGGCGGTTAAAGGAGAGGTGAAGCAGATCTTCCTGGTGCACGGTGACCCCGACCAGGCCAGCGTCCTGCGTAAGCTGTTGGTGGAGGACGGCCTGGGGCCGGTGCATTATCCAGAATTGCACCAGAGCTACGCGATCTGATCGAACTAGGACTTAAACAGTTGGTGGGCAGCTGGAGGTGTACGGGCGGGCATAGCCCGCCCGTACACCTCCAATTTTCCTTGAACTAGGTAAATTCTGCGTGTATAATCCGTCCGTATCGGAGAGGTGCCAGAGTGGACGATTGGGGCGGTCTCGAAAACCGTTGTGGGTTTCGGCCCACCGTGGGTTCGAATCCCACCCTCTCCGCTGATTGATTGTTGATTGAAGATCTCTGATTTTGGATTTTTAGATCACCCGGTGAAAGCTGGGCGATCTTGCTTTAAATGTGTGTTGCCCTTCTACTTCACCATTACCGAACCAGGAAGGAAGCCGAGCAGACTCACAACCTTAACGACGTTACAATAGAGAGTAATCTTCGTTTCCACGCTTCTCAGGACCTTCTGACTGGAGATTCGCAAGTTGATTATATACAGAAGGCAATAACCTTCCAATGAGAAACAAGATTCCACCCAGTGCAAGAGCTTTGTTGCTCGGTGAGGAAAACCATGACAGAAACGACTGAAACTTCAACCCGGCGAGCCTCCATCAAACAATTACCTCGCAATGTCTGGGCGGTAGGTCTGACCAGCTTCTTCATGGACGTCTCTAGTGAAATGGTGCTCAATATTTTGCCTCTTTTTCTGGCGAACGTTCTGGGGGTCAAGACGAACATTATCGGGCTGATCGAAGGAATTGCCGAGGCTACCGCCAGCATCTTGAAGTTGTTTTCGGGCTGGCTTTCTGACAGGATCGGCGGCCGGAAGTGGCTGGCAGTGATAGGGTATGGGCTGTCTGCGCTCTCAAAGCCATTCTTCTACATCGCCAGCAGCTGGGAGTTGATCGCCGGGGTGCGCTGGGCCGACCGAGTCGGGAAGGGTGTGCGCACTGCGCCGCGTGATGCGCTTGTGGCGGATTCAGTGACCAAGGAAACCCGTGGTTTAGCCTTTGGTTTTCACCGGGCGATGGATACCGCCGGCGCAATGGTCGGGATCTTAATTGCCGCGTTCGTCGTGTGGCTGGCCCAAAAGAATACGCTTGACCTTTCGAAGTCCACCTTCCAGACCGTGGTGTTGATCAGCCTGCTGCCTGCCTTCCTGGCAGTGCTGTCGCTCGTCATTGGGGCGAAGGATGTCTCGGTCCAGGGCCAACGTGGGGCGCCGAAATTTTCCTTGCGCAGCATGGGGCGGCCGTTTTTGAGCTTCCTGGTGATTGTCAGCATCTTCACCCTGGGCAATTCCGCCGACGCTTTCCTGGTGCTGAGGGCTCAGAACCTGGGCATCACCGTGAGCGGCATCCTGATCATGCTGGCAATGTTCAACCTGATCTATTCGCTCGTCTCAACCCCCGCCGGTTCACTTTCTGACCGGATTGGACGTAGGCGCCTGCTCATCGGCGGCTGGTCGGTTTACGCGGCGATCTATTTTGGCTTTGCCCTGGCGCAAACGGCATGGCAAGTTTGGTTGTTGTATGTGGCCTATGGGCTGTACTACGGGATGGCTTTCGGCAGCGCCAATGCAATGGTAGCCGACCTGGTACCCGAGCAATTGCGCGGGACGGCCTACGGGACCTACAACGCCGTCATCGGGCTGCTGGCGTTCCCGTCTTCATTGATCGCGGGTATCCTCTGGGAAGGTGTGGGCGCCTGGGGCGGGTTCGGGCCATCCGCGCCCTTCTTATTTGGCGGGTTTCTCGCCTTGTTGGCTGCGCTCCTGATGATCGGGTGGCGCCCGAAAACACAGTCGGCTGTTCCCCAGGATAGGTGAAGCTGGTACCGGCGAGGTCACCTTATCTTAGGAGCTTTAGTTCTCTTTACGGCTCTTTTTGCAGTGCGGGCAGGAACAGGGTCGCCGGGTCGGTGCTGAAACGGAGCGGGATGGCGCCCTGGTCGTGGCGTGGATCGACTACGCCCGTGCCCGGGTTGAACAGCGTATAGCCTTCCGCCTTAACCCCTTTTGGCAGGGACAGGCTGGCGTAATAGGTGAAATCGGTGAAATTCGTGATGATGGGAGCCGGGGTCGCCCAACTGGGCGGCGGGGCAGAGACGATCGAATCGCTGGACAGCCGCAAAAAACTGGTCGCCGCCACGTTGATATTCAGTGAGTAGACCAGGACGCCGTTATAAGAGAAACCTCGCAACGGGACCGTGTGAGCGACCGAGTCTGTATTATAGAGGAACAGAACGGTCGCCGTGGCGTCGTTGTCGGTTGGGACGAAGTAGATCGTGGAGTTGCCCGGGATGGGAGTCGGGAGTACACCCGGCGATTGCGGGGCAGCATCGAGCGGAGCCGGCGTGCTCTCATCGCCTGTAAAGGCTGGAAAACCGGACTGTGATGCGCCTTCATCTGAAGTCAGACCAGTTCCTTCCGGCGTGGCCTCTCCCGATTGGGCTCTAGCTTCCCAGGCGAGACCCTTCCATAATACCGCCAGTGTCAGGATTGCTCCCAGGCTGATACCCAGTAGGATTAAGCTAGACCTTTTCATGGTACCCTCCACCAAATTCGACTTACGGACGGGTTTTGGAGAGAGATGTCTCCCCACGGCAAAATAAATCTAACGAGACGCACGCTAAACGTGGAACCATTAAAATTGTTTTCTCGAACCCGTTGATTCAATTGTGCATTGCGTAGATTTATTGATTTTACCACCACCTATCCTTCGCAGATTCATCATTCTGGATGCCTTGGTAATTTCTGCTGGGCGATCGGCTGCGAGGCATTGGCGCAGGGCATCGGCCAGCAGGCTGGGAGCCACGGTCGATCGCCCATTGTCCGGGCCGTAGAATGGAGAGCCAGCTTTTTAGACCCCAAGAAGCCAGGGTCAGTGACCCTGGCTTCTTCGGGATTCAAACATTAGCTAGGATTTAGGGTTGGGGAAACGCAGCCAGCAGAGCGTCGCTGTAGTCGGCAGCCGGCAGCCAGGGCGAGAGGTAGGCCCGGTAGACCACCCCCTCATGCTCGAAGAAGGCATCGCCGGTGTTGCGGCCTACGGCGGAGATATATTCGCCCAGCTGCTGGCCTTCGAGCTCGATCGCCCACAGGTTGAAATCGTTCTGCGGAACTTCCAGCAAAGCTGGGTCGAGCGGCCAGTCCAGCACGTTGGACGGCGCCTCACCTATGTTCTCCGACAAGAACAGGGCTGCACGCTGAGGGACGTAAGGCTGCGCATCCGGGTGGGTGTAGTTGGCTAACAGGTCACGGATGCTCTCAAAAGCCCTCAGGTCGTTGGCGAAGTCGGCGTAGATCTTGACTTCCTTCATCCCATCGTCGGGGCGGCGCATGCGCAGGATCGTGTAAGCGGCGTCGGCGATGCAGCTCTGCTCGCCGTCGGGAGGTGTGAAGCAAAAGTCCGTGTGGCTCACCAGGCGCTCGAAGCCCAGGTCGAGCACCTGCTGCATCAGGGCGACCGTCTCTTCCGGGGTGAGCTGCGCGATCATGACCTGCTCCTGGTCATAAGTCTCGCCTTCTTGAGTGTAGATCACCCGGCCATCTGCCAGCAGCGCGAACACCGGCGGGCGTCCGAACTCATAAGAGGCCTCAGGGCGGAAGAAAGTCGGCTCGAAGGCCAGCTCGAGGATAACGGCGTCCGGCGTGAGTCGGCCCAGCTCGTCCAGCGAGAAAGATGGCGAGCCGCCGGTGCCGGGCAGGCCGGGTTCGCCCGTCGCATCCGTGGTGGGGAGGCCTTCATCTGGGGACGGCGTGGGATCGGCCGTAGGGGCGGCGGGCTGGCAAGCATCCAAGATCAGCGCGATAGCCAGCAGCAGAGCCGGCAGGAGGGCCAGCTTACCTTTAATATAATTGGTGTTCATGGTACATCCTTTTTAGAGACATTTAGTCTGATTTACCTGCATGCCGATCAAGACGCAACAGCCGGAGGTTTTGTTCCCCTAGGTGAATCCTTCTTATTGGTTGGGCGAGATCTAAGGAAAGTGAATTTGTTACACCACTGAATCGAGATCGTCGTTGCGTTAAAGGGTGAGACAGAATCACCAGCACTCTTTCTTGTTTGGGGTTAAAATTCGCTCCAGCAGAATGATCGCTACCCAAATAAGCAGCTCTGGGTATATCGAAATGGCCCCTACGAATTTACCGATTCAGTTAACCAGTTTTATCGGGCGTGAAAGCGAACTGGCCAACCTGGAACTTTTGCTCTCCGAGGCTCGCCTGGTTACGCTTACCGGCCCGGGGGGCTGCGGCAAGACGCGGCTCGCGCTCCAGGTTGCGGAGAAGGCCAGTGGGGAATTCGAAGACGGCGCCTGGTGGGTGGACCTTGCGCCGTTGCTTGATCCCGCCCTATTATCACAACTCATCGTGCAGGCCCTTGGGATGCGTCCTACCACGGATCAGCCCGTTCTGGAGTCGTTGATCGGGTTTTTGCGCCCGAAACAGCTGCTGCTCGTTCTGGATAATTGCGAGCACCTGGCAGATGCCTGTGCCGAGCTAATCTGGCAGCTGCTGCCCCAAGCTCCCCAACTGCGCATACTGGCGACCAGCCGCGAGCCACTGGGTATCGAAGGGGAAACGCGCTGCCCAATATCGGGTCTGGCCTGGCCCGCTGCCGGCGGGGAGGGGGAACGTGACGAGCAGAGCCGCCTCGATCTCCAAGCGATCATGAATTATGACGCCGTGAGACTGTTCGTTGAGCGGGCGCGGTCGATCACGCCCAGCTTCAGCCTCACGCCCGAAAATGCGCCTGCGGTTGTCAAGATCTGCCAGCGCCTGGACGGCCTGCCCCTGGCGCTGGAATTAGCCAGCGCCCGCGTCAACGTGCTGGCCGTCCAGGAAATTGCGGCGCGTTTGAACGATCGCCTTAGCCTGCTGGCTTCAGGCAAGCGTAGTGGTGTCGAACCGCGTCACCAAACCTTGAGAGCGGCCATCGATTGGAGTTACGCACTGCTTTCTACCGAAGAGCAGACTTTGCTGAACCGCCTGGCGCTGTTTGTAGCCGGCTGCTCGCTCGATACAGCCGAAGCGATTTGCTCCGGAGAAGGGATCTTGCCAGCGCAGATGCTCAACCTGCTATCGTCGCTGGTCGATAAGTCGCTCACCATAGCCGAAACGTCCGGCAAAACCCACGCCCGCTACCGTCTGCTCGAAACGATCCGTGCTTATGCGCTCGAAAAACTGCGAGAGGCCGATGAAGAGCCGCGGCTGCGCGACCGCCACCTGGATTTCTACCTCGACCGGGCGGAAGAGGCACTGCCGAAACAGTTTGAGGCTTACCAGCAGCTCTGGTTAAACTGGTTGGACAATGAGCACGACAACTTGCGCACCGCGCTTACCTGGGCGTTGGAAAGTAGACGGATCGAGGCAGGATTACGTCTCGCCAGCGCCCTCACCTTATTTTGGGAAATTCGCGGATATGTGCGGGAAGGTGTGAGCTGGCTTGAACGCCTGTTGGCTGAGGCGGACGAGAATGTTTCTCTGAAAGTACATGTTGATGCGCTTGTCTTTGCCACATTTCATTACAGGTTGCTTGAAAACGCCTGGGCCGCCTTAACTTTTGCCCAAAAAGCCGTTGATTTAGCCGAGGCTGTCACCGATTCCAACAGCCCAATTCTTGCCTTTGCCAGGGATGGCCTGGCCTCGGCGGCAAGAACGGCAGGTGACTACCAAACAGCCTTCGACCTTACTGAGCAGAATATACTCTTCTATCGTCTGGCGGGGCCACCATCCTATCTTGGGATGTGCTTGCTTTCACAGGGTGAGAACGCGAGCCAGATAGGATCTTATCAAATCGCTCGGGAACGGCTGGACGAGAGCCTGGCGCTGGCCCGCCAGGACGGTGACGCGTTTCGAACCGCACACGCACTCAACACGCTGGGAGATTTGTCACGCCTGGAGCAAAAATACACCGAGGCAGCCGGGTATTATGAAAGCGGGGCATCAATCATGCGCGAATTGGGCGCCCGGCGGGACCTGGCCTCGCTTTCATCGAATTTGGGGTATGTCCGGCTGTATATGGGGGACGTCGAACGCGCCTTTCATTTATTCAATGAAAGCCTGGCGATCCATCTGGCCCAGCAGAATAAGCCTGGTCTGACCGAAACCTTGATTGGCTTTGCCGCGACTGCGGTACTCGATGGAAAACCGGCTGCCGGAGCGCGCTTGCTGGCCGCTGCAGAGACTATCAGCGGGCAGCCCTCCGCATCGAAGTGGAAAGCCACACAGATGGAGTTCGAACGGTACCTCGGTCTCGCCCGGGAGGGGATTTCGCAAGCCGAATTTCAGGAAGAACAAGCGATAGGACGCGGCTTGTCCATCGAGCAAGCCGTGGATTACGCCCAACAGCTCCAATTCCATCCGGCAGTCGAGCGACGGGCCAAAGAGGGGGCGGACGATTTAACCGACCGCGAACGCGAGGTCGCGGTGTTGATCGCCTGGGGTAAAACCAACCGCGAGATCGCCCAGGAACTGGTGCTGAGTAAGCGCACGGTCGAGAAACACGCTGCGAACATTTTATCCAAGCTCGGGTTGACCAGCCGCGCCCAAGTTGTGCGTTGGGCGATCGAAAAGGGATTGGTGCAGGCATCTGAGTAACTTCAATAGTTATATGCACTCCTCCCATGGCGGGCACGGACTACGCGTGCCCGCATTTCATTTATCGGCCTCCTCCTTGAATTAGAAGCTACGCAGATAAGGGATAAATTGAACAACCTCCCACAAACTGCGTAAGCCCTTTGAATCCAGTTACGTATGGCAATTACGTATTAATACCCATGATAATTGTCGTCCGATTTGCCATAATATCAGCGTCAATCCGATCGACCTGATCGTAATTACCAGGAAAGAAAAACGAGGAACCGAAATGGATTTAAAGGATCTTGCCTCTCAACGAATTGTCTGCGGCTGGCTGCTGATTCTCAGCTGGATCGTCTTTGTGCCCGGTGGCTTGCTCTATACCGGCAGAGCCATCTGGAAGTGGCCGGCAGCGCAGTCCCAGCGCTATTTGTACTGGGAAAGAGGCGTCGTCATGGCAGCTATCCTTGTTGCTGCGCTGGGGTTGGTGTTGCTGGAGAGGCTGCTCGGGACCGCCGGCGACAAAATTCTTGCCCCCTTGGGCCTGACGATCTTCTTGATCGGGACCGTCATTGTGCTGGCAGCCGAAACCTTCGGCCTCGACCTACAGGAGACGGTCTATGCCCCGATTGTAGTCTTCATCGTTCTGGCGTTCCTGGGAGAGGCAATATTTGGAGCAGCCATCCTGCGTACCGGGCTTATGCCTCCATGGGTGGGCTGGACGACCATCATTTGGAACCTGGCCTGGCTGGTCATCCTGCCCTTCGCCAGACCGCAGAATATGTATTATCCCTGGCTCCACTATATAGCGCCTCTCATCATTGGAATTATGCTGCTAGTCAGGAGATAGGCAGTGCGCGCCGCCCCTTCCCCTGTTCGCCAGATCTTGGATCAGGCTTTCAGCCAAGGCAATCTCACCATTTTGGATGAACTGGTTTCGGCTGACCTCACCACGCACATGTCTGGTCGGGGTTTGCCTGCCAGCCGGGTGGGCCTGAAACAGCTGATCGCCAATCTCCGTTCAGCTTTCCCCGACCTTCACTGCATGGTAGATGACGAGATCGGAGAGGGGGATAAGATTGCTGCCCGCTGGACGTTGCGCGGCACTCACAAAGGGGCGTACTTTGGGAACCAGCCTACCGGCAGACCGGTAACGGTTCAGGGGTTCATCTTCGCCCGAACCGTAGATGGTCAGATTATCGAAAATTGGATCTTGATCGATCAAATAGGTTTGCTGCAGCAGATTGGGATCATTCCGCCATCACGAGGGATTATTTGATGAATTCATCCTTTTCACCATACCAATTCACCGGTCGGATCGCGATTTTGAGCGGGATCATCTCTGCAATTGGCGTTGTGTTCTTCATTGCAATGTTAATCTTCTTCGTGACACCGAACAAGGGGCTGGGCTTAACGTTCGGGATGCTCAACGATATTTGTGTGGCTATTCAATACCTGCTGACGATCCCAATCGCCCTGGAGCTGTACCGGATTCTGGTGACGTATAACCCGGTCTTGATCCGCATCGCGACGATAACGGGCATTGTGGCGTTGGTGGCGACCGTTGGCCTACAACTGTTGTTGATCTTCAAGGTGCTGACATTTGAGCAGCAGGCGCCATGGATAGCCCTGACGATGGTCCTCGGCGTTGGATCCTGGCTGGTGATCACGGGACTGGTTGCGCGATCCACAACCAGGCTGCCCAACAGCCTATTGATGAGCAGCCTGGCTGTTCCGTACTTTGGCTACCCTGTTTGGGCTTTTTGGCTGGGACAGCGCTTGCTGGGCTGGTGAGGGAGGGACGACTGGTTATCCATCTTATTGATCGGTTTTTAACGTTAAGGAGAATTTCTGATGTTTGATATTGCAGGTGTCGCGATTCTCGTCATTTTGATCGTTGTTTTTGGCTTCCTGACCGCACGCGCCTGGAAAGCAAAACCCCCTTGGCTGAGATGGATGGGCACGTTCCTCTCAAGTTTGTTAACACTGATTCCGGCTGCCTTGCTGGTACTCGCATTGGTTGGCTTCTTTAAGCTGAACCAACGCTACGATAATCCAGTAGCTGAGATCCAAGTCGCCGGGACGCCGGATCAAATCGCCCGCGGCGAACAACTGGCCAACATCTGCGTAAGTTGCCATACTCCCGGCAACCAACTGCCGCTCTCCGGAAGCAATTTCGCAGCGAAGTTTGACTTCCCTCCCCTCGGTACGCTCTATGCGCCGAACCTCACCCCATCCGGTAATATCAAAGATTGGACGGATGGAGAGGTCATCCGGGCGATCCGGGAAGGCGTGTACCGGGATGGTCGCTCGCTCCTGGTGATGCCTTCGGCTAATTTTCGCAACATGAGCGACGAGGACGTCCAGGCGCTCGTCGCTTACCTGCGCTCGCAGCCGGCTACCGGCGAACCCTCCCCGGACAACCGGTTTAATGTCCTCGGGGCGATCTTCATGAACCTGTCCGATTTTCGCACTGCCCAGGCGCCGGCAGGCCAGGTAGCAGCCCCCCAGGCCGATACGCCGGCATACGGTAAATACATGGTGGATATCCTTGGCTGCCGGGACTGCCATGGCGACCAGTTGCAGGGCAAGGTGGAAAATGGCCAGCCCGGCCCGCCCCCCGGACCCAACCTGACCCAAATCGTCCCGCAGTGGACAGAAGAGCAATTTATGACCTTCTTTAATACAGGTACACTGCCCGGCGGCGGGCAGGTCCCCATCCTAACGCTTAAAAGCGGTTTTTCAGAGCCTAGAATGCCCTGGCAAATGGTTCGGGCGGCCACAACCGACGACGAATTGAAAGCCATGTACACTTATTTACATGCCCTTCAGCCACTGGATAGCCCTATCCGGTGAAAGGGGACGTCCAAGGCGATCGCGCCTTGACGGTTTGCCTCCACCAGAGGTGGGAAATTGGGGTTTGCGTTAAAATGTCAATCCATTGATTCACAAGACCAGGAATCTCCCTCCCTTCCCTGGGGGACTAAACTCTACCGCTTCAACGGGGCAACTGTCGTGGCAAAGCCCGATTTTTGGCCCGCCCCCATCCTGCTTACCGGGCTGCTGGCCTAGTACATCCGCGTACGCGCGTCTGCTGGAGCGCCTCGTAGCCGGAAACCTCCCGGGCAAGCTCCCGGGGAGCGCTAGGCCCCTCAGGGGATGTGATCTTCATCACTTGTGCCCACGACGATCTTGCTCTATGATCCAGTCGAAGGTAGTTTCCTGACTAAAATAATCGACTTTTGCCAAGCAACGTACTGATTCCCCAATCGACTCGGTTCACCCCGGATTAATTCCCAAGCATCAACAAGCGGGCGCAGCTCTGCGCGCCATTCTAGGAGAGCAGCTCATGACGACGATGCCAATTCGAGACGTTTCCCTCTTCGTGAAAGTCATCGGACAGGGTTATCCATTGGCGCTCATGCACGGCGGACCTGGGGCCGATCTCTATACCATGATGGCATTCCGGCCATTATCGGATGAATTCAAATTAGTTTTTTACGACCACCGCTGCAATGGGCGTTCCAAGGGGGCTGAAGTCTCATCGATGAATTTTGAGACCTTGACTGCCGATGCCGACGCCTTGCGCCAGGCGCTGGGCTTCGAGAAGTGGGCCGTACTTGGCCATTCTTTCGGCGGCTTTGTGGCATTGGAATACGCGCTGCGTTATCCACAGAACCTATCTCACCTGCTGCTGGTCGATACGGGGGGCGATAACCGTTGGGCACAGGAGAATGCACCCAAAGTCTTGGAACAGCGTGGATTTAGCCAGGACATCGTGGACCTGTCCCGCCGTTTCTTAAACGGTCAGATCGAGCCCAAAGAGATGTTTCCATCCCTGATGAAGTTGGGAAAAGCCTACAATCCCCACACCGACCTCAGGCAGCTGCCTCACATGATCACACTAGGATTGCGAACGAAGCTCCGGCCTGAAGCGCTCATCTTTGCCGCAAATCACTTTCTCAAGGGCTGGACGGTGATGGACCGGCTCGGTGAGATCCAAGCGCCCACCCTGGTGATCGCAGGCCGTGAAGATTTTCAATTTCCGCCTGAACATCAGGAAGAGCTCGCCGCGGGGATACCCAACGCGAGGCTGGTGATCATCGATCGGGCCGGTCATAATGTGCACGATGAGCAGTCTACTGAAGTGCTCAGGTGGGTCAGGGACTTCTTGACCACTGTGCCTCCAAACCAGGAGAGGTTCTAAGGGAAGCGAAGCAACTGCTTCTCAGGCCCTTGAAAGTAAGGGACGCGCTGGCTCGGGGGTTCACAAATAAGCTGGTCGCCTGACCAGTAGAAATACTATCCAAACGGCTAACCCTTTTCTAGCGATCTGACTGTTGCGACTCAGGCCGATGTTTCGCTATGCTGTAGACGCAGCTTTTGACATGCGCTATTTTCAACAGCTCATACATGGCTAAATCAGCGAAACCAGAAAGAGAGGCCTAAATGACCCAGGCGCCAACAGTCCCCCCTTATGTCAACCAGGCGATGAAATTCGTCTTACGATCGCCTATCCACGGCGTGGTCAGCAAATCCGTCACTTTGATCACCTTCACCGGGCGGGTGAGCGGCAAGACCTACACGACCCCGGTCAGCTATTCTCAACACGGCGAACAGGTTTTCGTCTTCAGCCACGCAGACTGGTGGAAAAACCTGCGCGGTGGGGCGCCGGTCACGCTGTGTATACAAGGGCGTGAGGTTCAGGGGATGGCAGAACCGGTCGCCGAGGATAAGAGAGCAATCGCCGATGGGCTGGCGGCGCATCTCCAGGTGGTGCCAAGCGACGCCAAGTATTACGATGTGGCCTTCGACGACCACGGAAACCCGAACACGGAAGAGGTCGAGCGCGCCGTGCAGACGGTCGTGATGATCCGCATCCGGCTGTGCGGACCCTCCAATGGCATTGTTGCTTGAGCAGGCTTTTTCCGCTTGAAGGGCGCACCGATTAACTCCTGCCGATCAATCAGGAAGCAGCCCATGAGCATTAAGAAAACCATCTTCCCATTCGTGCTGGCAGGATCATTGCTGGCGCTCATCTATCGGGTATTGGCCAGGCCGGACACCAATCGCCGCTCCGATGACGCGGTCGCTTCTTCTGACGCGGTCGCTGCTTATGAGGCGATCGACGCTTACGTCGAAGGGCAAATGCGCCGCCTGAAAATCCCCGGCGCGTCTCTGGCCGTCATCGAGGGCGATAAGATCGTACACCTGCGCGGCTTTGGCTGCGCCCGCCCGGGCGGCGAAGCTCCCTCGCCCCAGACGCCCTTCTTTATTGGCTCGCTCACCAAATCGTTTACGGCCCTAGCGGTGATGCAGCTGGTCGAGGCCGGGGTGGTCGAGCTAGACGCCCCGGTCCAACGCTACCTGCCCTGGTTCCGGGTCGCCGATTCGCAGGCATCCGCCCAAATGACGGTGCGCCACCTGCTCAACCAGACCAGCGGACTGCCCGAGCTGCCTGGAGCGCTGGCCCTGGCCGATTTCGACGATCGCCCGGACGTCACCGAACGTCAGGCGCGGGCCCTGTCCACGCTTAAGCTCTCCCATCCGGTCGGCTCGGTGTGCGAGTACAGCAACCTGAATTACAACCTGTTGGGGCTGGTCATCGAGGCGGCCAGCGGCGAATCGTATGCAAGTTACATTCAGAAGCATATCTTCGACCCGCTGGAGATGCGCCACAGCTATACGACCAAGACAGAAGCGCAGCAACATGGCCTGGCGAGGGGCTACCGCCACTGGTTCAGTCTCCCTTTCCCTGCGCCTAATCTGCCCGTCCCGCGCGGTTCGCTCCCATCCGGCCAGCTGATCTCCTGCGCCGAAGACATGGCGCACTACCTGATCGCCCACCTCAACGGAGGTCGCTATGGCGATGCGCAGGTCCTCTCGGGTGCAGGCATCGACGAGCTGCACCGCGGAGCGGCGGAATACGTCAAGTGGGGCGTCTCATCGGGGCTGTACGGCATGGGATGGTTAGAGATAGACCTCGGCCAAACGAAGATCTTCTCGCACGGCGGCAACGTTCCCGACTTTTCCGCCTTCATGACGCTCGTTCCGGAGCGAAAGAAAGGCATGGTCCTGCTGCTCAACGCCGACCCGTATGGGTTGCCCCCTGTCCTGGGGGAGGTTGGGCTGAACGTGACCACCCTTCTCGCCGGCCAGCAGCCCACTCCGATCCGGCTGGACTTTATCCAGTGGATCATGCGCGCTCTACCGTTGATCCCGCTGATGCAGATAATCGGTGTCCTGGCCACCTTCCGGCTGCTGGGACGCTGGTCCGAAGAGCCCAACAGCCAACCAAGCAGAGGGCGCGCCTGGGGGCAGCACATCGTGCTGCCGCTGATCCCGAACCTGTCGCTCGCGGCTATCCTGGTGTATTTGCAGTCCAGCGGCCTGATCCGATTTCTCAACCTTTTTATGCCCGACCTAGCCTGGATCGCCCGGATCAGCGGCGGCTTCGCCGGGATCTGGGCCGTTCTGCGCACCGGCCTGATCCTCCTGAGCATGCGAAGGGCTTCTTAATTCCATGAATGGGCAAATCACACCCCATCACATCGTCGACCTCTCACCCGGGCGCCGTTTGATGATCAACATGCTTGACCTGTCTGGGCCGATGCAAAGTATGTACGGCCTGCTGGAAGTGGACGTGACGATGGCCCGGCAGTTCATCGCCGAGCACAAGCGCCGCACGGGTGAGACGCTGTCCTTCACCGGTTTCCTTGCCCTCTGCCTAGCCCGCGCCGTGGAAGAGAACAAGGAAGTGCAGGCCTACCTGAAAGGTCGCAAACAGCTGCTCGTGTTTGACGATGTCGACGTTGGGATGATGGTCGAACACAAGGATGGAGAAAAGCGGGCGCTGATGGGGCACGTGATCCGGAGCGCCAACCGCAAGACATACTGGGAAATCCACGACGAGATCCGCTCGGTGCAGTCTGCACCGGCGCCGCCGAATAGAGGGCTGCCCTCCTGGTTTCGCACTGGCATGCTGCTCCCGTGGCCGCTGTCCTGGCCTTTCAAAGCTCTTATCCGTATGCTCGTCCGCCGCGACCCGACGATAGTTACTTCCATGGGCGGTACGGTCGGCATCACCGCGGTAGGCATGTTCGGTGAAGGACATAGCGGCTGGGGGGTTTTTCCCCTAACCGAATCGCTCGGTCTGGTCGTGGGGAGCATAGCCTGGAAGCCAGCCGTGGTGGATGGCCGGGTCGAGCCGCGCGAGATCCTCAACCTGACGGTGGTGTTCGATCACGACATCATCGATGGGGCTCCGGCGGCCCGCTTCGTTCACCGGCTGGTGGAGCTGATCGAGAGTGGTTATGGACTAGAGGAGGAGGCTTTGCAACACACAGACTCCTCCGCTCTCGTCAATTCGGACTTCTTGTGATATATTACTCCTGAATTGAGCTTCCCGTCTTCTCCACCAGGGCCGCCGTGCAACGAGGGGGATCAGCCCATGCCTGGATGCGACTTTTGCCAAAAGTCAGGTGGACGGCAGGAAGAAGCGGGGGAGCGTCTGAGGCGCATCTCACGTGTGTGGACCCAATAAACTACGCCCGATCTCGCGAGAGGGCGTCTCTTTTCAATAAACAGGAGGTCACCCCGTGGCAGTTGTAAACGAATTATCCGCTATCCCTTTTGGCGCGCTGATTGGTGGACCCATGACGGCGGCGATCGAAGCGCAGTCCAAGGCCGCGCTCGCCAGCGTGGATTTCATCCGTGCAGTCGGCTTTGATGAAGATGGCAACATTCTGAACGTTGTCTTCAAATACAAAGCCGGCACTGAGGAGGATGACATCCAGGAGCTGCAGGTGCCGCTCCTGACGATCGTGCCGATCCCCTTCCTGCGCATTGACAACATGGATATCAACTTCAAGGCCAGCCTCTCGCAGTCAACCGAGACGATGGATAAGACCACCAACGTCACCGAAAAGGATGCCAAACTCAGCGTGGGGGCTAAATATTGGTTCGTCAACGCCCAGATGAGCGCATCCGTCTCGAGCAAGAAGGATACGACCTCCAGCCGCGATTCGCGCTACGCTGTCGAATACACGATGGATATCAACGTGCACGCCGTTCAGGACGACATCCCCGGCGGTATGGCCAAGGTTTTGAACCTGCTCTCCGAGTCCATCGACCGCCAGCTTCAGGCTCGCGAGTCCGGCGGGCAAGAAGACCAGTAGTCCACGGCCCTCATTCGATCACACCCGCAGGCTAAAAAATGCCAGAATTACACCACATCCTGGGTTCGATCTTCCGCGATATTGCTCAGAGCGTGTTCACCTCGGATATGTACTCGCGCGATATCAGCCGGTATTATGAACAAGACCCTTTGCTGCGCCACTTTCCGGTCCCACGTACGGAGGTGGACGAGCTGGAAGTGCAGTTGAAGTTTGCCATCGCAAACATCGACCTGAACCCGGTGCAATCCGTCAGCCGCGAGTCTAGCGCGGCGACCGTTTTCGTCGATTTTTCTTACGATTTATCGGAGCATTTCTTCGAGGCGCTCGACGACAGCCTGGAGAACGTGGAAAACGTCGCCCGCGACACCTGGCGCAAGGTCAACTCGTTCGAGCAGCGCATCTACCTGAGGCAGGATCTGCTTAAGTTTTTCCTGAGCGAACAGGGTAGGCTGATCGACGCGCAGGGCGAGTTCCAGGTAGCTGCTGCCCGGGGCGAAATCAGCGGGCTGCTCACCCGCCGGGTCAAATGGCTACTGCAAGACACGCCTCTGACCGCCAGCGCCCTGAAAAAGATCACCGACGCGGCGCTCAAGGCGCTCAAGTTGGACGCCCAGTTGAACGCGCTGGTGGAACCGCTGCGCTTCGCCTGGGAGCAGGGCGGCGATTTCACCCTCGATGTCGAGATCACCGCCGACAAGCTGCAAGGTCTGGATCCGGGACACCTGGCCACCGTCCTCGTACGCACCCGCATGCGCAACTACCTTTGGTCCGAAGTGGAACACGAAGGGCGCCGCTGGTGGACGCTCAACCCGGAGTAAACGCCGCCAGGCGAGAGGAAGGATAACCTTATGGCGGAACCCACCGCGTTATCGTTTTACCAGCTGATCGGAGCGCCGTTATACGCCTTAATCGAGGCTGAAAGCTACGCTGCGGACGCGACGGCCCAATTCATCGAACGGGTGGGCTTCGAGCGGGCAGCTACAGAAGGAGATGGGGAGAAGCCGCGCGAAGACCTGGGCGACCTGCGCACGATCTCTTTCCGGCAGGAGCGGCGCGACTCGAGCGGCGCGGCCACTTCCTATAAAGTGGAAGTTCCCTTGCTGTCGGTCTTACCGATCCCGGCGCTTCAAATCCGCGAGGCGGAGCTGGAATTTTTCGTCAAGATCGTGGACATGCTCACGGAAACCCAGCAAAACAACCAGGCGCAGAGCAAAGCAGGGGAGCCAGACAAGCCGGCAGGTGAGGTTTCACAGGAGAAGCTGGTCCGCACTCCCCCGCGCATCGACCTCAAAACGATGATGGGTCGCGGCCAGCCGGGCGCGCCGGTAGCCTCGAGATCGGCTTTTGACATGCAGGTGCGCGTCAAGATCAAAGTCGAGCAGGCCGATGTGCCTGCCGGTCTGGCGCGTTTGTTCAACCTGATGGAACAGAGCATCTCCAGCACCCCCCTGACCGAAACCGAGCCTACAGAGTAACCCTGATGACAAGCGAAACCCCCGGTCCAGCAGCTGCTCAAGGCGGATTCAACTGCCCGCGCTGTCAGGGTTTCATCCCTATTACCTTGCAAGCGCTGCTGGGTTCATTCCACGTGTCTTGCAGCCAGTGCGGCCTGGAACTAACGCTCGATCTACAGCGTTCGGCAGCCGCGCTGACAGAACTGCGCAAACTGGCCGCCAGCACAGCCGAGGCTCGCCGCATGCTCGACGACGCTCGATCTTCGCAGCCCAGGCGAGAGTAGCTGCAGGCATATCCAGTATGTGGGCGGCTCAGTTCAAGAACAAGCTCAATGCGCTGTTCCAGGCTTGCGGGAACTGGGTGCGGCGCTGGGGAGGCCTGCGACCGGCAGCGCCCGGCAAATCTGCACCTCCCGGGAACCTCGCCCAGGCCTTGGAGCTGGTCTACGACCCAAAGCGCGGCGTCTGGGTGAGCGAGCTGACCTACGTCTACCGCTCGCTCGAATGCCGGCTGCAGGTGGGAGAGGACGACCCGCCGCCTGCGCTGTCGCGCTTGCTCAAAGCCTGGCGTATTGACCCCTGACCGGCTTTGGTGCCGCGGGCATGCCACCCACTTATTTCATCCCCAATTTGAATGGCGTCCAGGGGGACAGCTTCAAGCGCGTGAAAGGCATTGGCCCACGGGCCTTCGCCGCGCTGCTGCGCCGAACCAGGCTATCCGTGACAGAAGCTCTGCGCGAAAAATATTTCGGCGCAGTCGACATCTACCGCCTGGATTACCACCTCGAGCGCTGGAACGAGGCGGCTGAGGCGGAGCGAATCGGCCGGGAGGCGGGCCTGCTCTACCTGATCCTGGACTTTTTTCACGCCCGCTTGTTCCCACGCCAGGCGCAGGAAAGGTATCTGAGCACGACTGTGTTCGCCTCCTACTTCTGGCAGCGCAGCGCCGATAACCTCGAAGCCAACGCCGCCGGGCTGCTGCATGCGTTAGCGGTCGCCGGGCTGCTCCCGGACGAATGGTTTCCCCAGGTTGTGCTGGAACGGCGCATCCAGGCCGAAATTGGGCGGCTGCGCGTGTTCGAAGGTGCGCAGGTCTCCAGCGACCTGGGCCTGCCCACTGCGGGGGTAAGCTGGATGGGCCAGGAGACGCGCCTCGCCCTGGCCGCGGTCCAGGCAAAGCTGGCTGCCGGGGAACCCTGCCTGGCTCGTATGATCCGGGACCCAAGTCGCCTGAGTGCCAACCGCCAGGTGATCGCCTACGATTGCGTCGCCGGGCCCGGGCCGCGGCTGCGCCTGTCGATCTACGAGCCCGGCTGTCTGTGCTCCGACCACGCCATCGAAGTCGACTTGAGCGAAGAAAAGCCCGTCTTGGTCGAAACGTGCTCCCCAAACGAGCCGATGCCGATCTTCGGCCTGTTGTGCGAGCATTACGCCCCTGCCAGCCCGCCGGAATCCAGCGCCGCGCCCTGGTTGCGCAACCAGAGGATCCGGTCATGGTATTGGCGGCTGCGTTATGGGCTCCATCGGGTAGGGTTTCGTTAGTATCTCG
>CAYNWK010000083.1:0-10145 GCA_964400875.1 uncultured Anaerolineaceae bacterium
CCACGCCCTATTTTGGCGGACGCATGGATCCGCTTGTTCGGGCGAAATTTAGGTAGCTAAGGAAATCCCCCGGCTACACGTGATGGGCGCCGATTACGACCAGCGCGCCATCGAACAGGCGCGCCAGCTTTATAACCTCCCCAACTTGGCGTATAAGGTTGGAGACGTCACATATTGGGAAGAGACCTTGGGAAGGGATAAATTTGATTGCATCGTCAGCTTTGATACCCTGGAGCACGTCTCCCATCGCGAGATAATGCTTCAGAACGTTGTGTACCATCTGCAGGAAGACGGCTGCATGCTCCTCTCGACCCCGTGTACCGAGACGATCAATCTCAATCCGACGTGGGAGCACCACCACATCGAATATTCCTTTGCCAGCCTGCATGATTTCTTGCGGCGGTATTTTCTAAACATCCAACGACCAGATAACCTGTCGCTGCCCCATACGGAAGTGTTCGACCGTCTGGAGGGGAGCAGCGTTTCCTACCAGTTGCAGTTAAATCCTGTAATCTGCCAGCAACCTATCGTGATCGCCAATCCTTATCAAGGCGCTTCCATGCACCTCCAAACTGGTGGGCATTTGGCTACCCGTGGACTAGCTATCTGGCGGGTCTTCGGAGTGCGGACATTGATCCGCCGCGCCTGGGGTTACCTGCGCAGGAAATTTTTACCTGATTGAAGTCGGGAAAATCTTACCGGTGATTTCAGCTTTGTCCGGCGACCGCGGTTCCTGCTGGGGCAACTTCAACCGTACAGTAAGCGCAGCGCCTGGCAGCAACCGGGATTTCACTAAGACATTCGGGACACTGGCGGGTCTCCGGTGGAGATGGTTCAGCGGGTTTTTGGGCCGTAATCCTGTTCATCGGCAACACGATGACGAAATAGACAACCGCCGCAACGATGAGAAAATTCAGGATTGCGGTGATGATATCGCCCCATAGGAATGTACTCGTATTCAAGGCAGAAGCATCGGGCTGGCCGCCGATCAGAGCAATCAGCGGGGTGATGAAACCTGCCACAATCGCGTTAATGATCTGGGTAAACGCAGCCCCGATGATCACGGCGACTGCCAGGTCGATCACATTGCCTCGCAAAATAAAATCTCGAAATCCTTTTAACATCTTGAATCTCCTCCGTTCTCAATAAGTTGTAGGCGCTACACAGCTCTGCGAGAATGCTGGAATGTTTGGGGGCGAAGCCCGCTCCAACAACTCTTTTTAGGATTTCATTATAATCGCCGGGAGCGGATAAATTCACGGCGCGCTTGACAGGCGGTTGGGCTCAGGTATAATCCTACCTACATAGTCCAAATCGACAGCGCGGAGACGAGTAGCCGTTTCCCAGACCTTACAGAGAGCCGCCGGCTGGTGCGAGGCGGCAGGCTGGGCGGCGAAGTCCCCTCCGCCGGCCCCGGCAGAACGCCTGGGCCAGTCGTTCCCGCAGGGATTGACGTTGTTCAACGTTAACGTTTTCAACGTGAATGTAAGGGAACCGGGTTTCGCCCGTTAGCGCGAACCAGAGATCGCCCGCCACGCGTGGCAGGCGGTAAAGCCAGGTGGCACCGCGAGCGCCCCCCTCGTCCTGCATGGATGGGGGGCGTTATTGATTCTCGCGCGGCCGCCGGGCCAAAACGCGGACGGCCCGCGCCGGGCACAAACCGCAGGAGGTGCTGCCATGTTGGACATCAACCTTTTCCGCGAACAACCCGAGGTCGTGCGCGCAGCCATGCGCAAGCGGCAGCTGGACCCCGAGCCGGTGGACCGTGTCATCGACCTGGACGAACGCCGCCGCGGCCTGATCCAGGAGGTCGAAGAGCTCAAAGCCGAGCGCAACGCCGAATCCAAGGAGATCGGCCGGATGAAAGACGCGGAGGCGCGCCAGGCCAAGATCGAGGCCATGCGCCAGGTCGGAGAACGCATCGATAACCTGGACGCCGAACTCAGGCAAATCGAGAACCAGCTGGAGACGATCCTCTCGGAGATCCCCAACATCCCCGACGAGCGCGTGCCCCTGGGCGTGGACGAGAGCGAGAACGTGGTGATCAGGACCGTCGGCCAGATCCCGGAGTTCGACTTCGAGCCGCTGCCGCATTGGGACCTCGGCCCACAGCTGGGCATCCTGAACTTCGAGCAGGGCGTCAAGCTGGCCGGCTCGCGCTTTTACGTGCTGAGCGGCGCGGGCGCCCGGCTGCAGCGCGCCCTGATCGCCTGGATGCTCGACCTGCATCTGCGCCAAGGCTATACCGAGAAATACCTGCCCTTCATGGTCAAAGAAGCGGTGCTCTACGGCGCCGGGCAGCTGCCCAAGTTCGAAGACAACCTGTACCACGATCACGAAGAGGACTTCTGGATGGTGCCCACCGCCGAGGTGCCGCTGACCGGCTTACACATGGATGACGAACTGGAGGAAGCCGACCTGCCGCGGCACTATACCGCCTACACGCCCTGCTTCCGCAGGGAAAAGATGAGCGCCGGGCGCGACGTGCGGGGCATCAAGCGCGGCCACCAGTTCGACAAGGTGGAGATGTACACCTACTGCCTGCCCGAGAACTCGCCCGCCGAGTTCGAGAAGATGGTCGCCGACGCCGAGCAGGTCTGCGCTGACCTCGGGCTGACCTACCGCATCAACCAGCTGTGCACGGGCGACCTGGGCTTTGGCGCCGCCATCACCTACGACATCGAGGCCTGGGCGCCGGGCTGCGGGGAGTGGCTGGAGGTCTCGTCGATCTCGAACGTGACCGACTTCCAGGCGCGGCGCAGCAACGTCAAATACCGCCCGGCGGACGGCGGGCGGCTGCAGTTCGTGCACACGCTCAACGGCTCGGGCCTGGGCCTGCCGCGCACCCTGATCGCGGTGCTGGAGAACTACCAGCAGGCCGACGGCTCGGTGGTTGTGCCGGAAGCGCTGCGCCCGTGGATGGGCGGCGTAGACGTTATTCGGGCGGCCTCAGCGTGAGCCGGGCGGAGTAACAGACATTGCCCGCCTGGCTGGACGTCTCCGTTTTTGGGCTCACCCTGTTCGTCATGCTGGTGGGCCTGGTGGGGTTGATCATCCCGATCTTCCCCGGAATCGTGGTGATCTGGCTGGCGGCGCTGGGCTACGGCCTCGTGACCGGCATCTCCGGCTGGGGAATCGTGCTTTTCATCCTTTTAACCGTGCTGATGATCGCCGGGGTGACAGTGGATAACCTGCTGATGGGGGCCGGGGCGCGCCAGGGCGGCGCCTCCTGGGCTACCATCCTGGTCGGCCTGGTCGCCGGGGTCCTGGGTACGATCCTGGTGCCCCCGATTGGCGGGCTGATCGCCGCCCCGGCAGCGGTCTTCCTGCTGGAATACTGGCGGGGCCGGGACGCCGAAGCCGCCTGGCGCGCTACCCGCGGCCTGGCTGTGGGCTGGGGTCTGTCGTTTTTCGTGCGTTTTGGGATCGGGCTGGGGATGATCGGGCTGTGGCTGGTTTGGGCTTTCACCCGCTGACCGAGGCGTTACGGCTTGAAAAAAGTCATGCCGATGCCCATGTCTTCCAGACCTTTCTCGGCCCAATATTCGATCAGGGCGGAATCGTCGTCCAGGGCGTGGAACAGGACCGGGATGCTGCGCTGATCGCCGATCTCGGCCAAGGCGCGCACGGCCTCCAGGCGGGCAGCCTGGGGGCCGTCTTGCATCACCTCCAGCAGGCCGGGCACGGCGGCCGCTCCCAGGGCGCCGAGCGCATCAGCGCACAGGCGCGCCAGCAAGCGGTCATCCGACTCCAGCAGGGCGATCAGCCTGGGGAGGGCGAGCGGGTCTGGCTGCAGCCGCAGCGCCAGCGCGGCGCAGCGGCGCACGCCGGCGTCGGGGTCGTCCAGCGCCCGGCTCAACCAGGCGGGGACGCGCGGGTCGGGGATCTCGGCCAAGGTCCGGGCTGCCCACCAGCGTTGCTCAGGGTCGGAAGCCCCACCCAAACGACCGTGCAGCGCCTCCAGGATGGCGCCATCCGCCTGCTGCGGATCGCGGCGAGCGGCGGCGATCAAATCAAGGGCTGCGCCTTCGGCGCGCTCGGCGTCCCCGCTATCCAGCTCGGCGAGGCAGGCCTGGATGCGACGGTCTTCTTCTGCGGCTGTCACGCTTCGGGCGGAGGGATGGGCAGGTCCTCTTTAGATACCTCGATCCACTTATCCCCCTCGTCGATCAGCATGACCGGGATATCGTCGCGAATGGGGTACTTGCGCCCGCAGTCCTGGCAGATCAGCCAGGACTCTTTATAGTATTCCAGCAAACCATCTTTCTCGCGCACGCAGTTCGGGCAACGCAAGATCTCTAACAATTCCTGGCTGACCATAAAAGCTCCTCTTTTTAGGAGTTACGCAGTTCATCCCTGGATGCGTAAATCCTGGCTTTGTCGTGATGCCCCCAATTATACTGGAAACGTGGAGGCCTCAAACTCTCAGGGGCGAGCGCTCCCACTTCAAAATGCCGGTAAAAGCCCCTCGAGAGGGGGGTGAGGCCCATTCTCCAGGCCACGGAGCAGTCGCTCAAAGGCGATGGCCTGTTTAAACCCTACCGCTGAGCAGGTCCCCCACGTAGGCCAGGTAAGCCTGGTCTTGTTCTTCGTCCAGCTTGCCTTTCGCTTCGACCTTCCAGCGGTAATAGTCTTGCACGATCTGGGCTTGCTGCTCGCGGTTGTAGGCGGCGAACAGCTTGTTGGCGCGAAAGTCGTCCAGCAAACCTTTGGGGCCCCCATAGTGATAAGCATCCCCGCCGAGCTCGAACTGAGCCAGCAAGGCTTCAAACATGTAGCGCGTGCCCACCCGCTCATACTGGCAGACGTGGGTCAGCTCGTGGACCACGATCTCCAGCTTGGTGCCCTTCGGTAAATTAAGCGTATGGAATGTGGTGAAAGCCCGGCTGGCGTTGCGGGCGAAGATCCTATCCAAAAAACCGCCGCTGCAAACCCGCACGCGATCGTACTGCAAAGCCGCCGAGCCGAGGACCGCCTTGGCGGCCTCGCGCTCTTCGTCCGTCAGGGAGCGGGTATCCAGCAGCCGGCGCCAGATGGCCTGAAAAATCGCCGGCCCGGCCAGCCAATCGAAGGCGGGGGAAATTTTGATGAGCAGCTGCACCAATCGGGTTTTGAACACGGCTTTGGCCTCCTAAGCGTTCAAGATGTCGTAATACACGGCCGGCTGGCGGCGTTCGACGAGCTGCTCGGCGGCCAGGGCGATGCGCAGCAAAGTGGGCTCCTCCCAGGCGCGGCCGATGGCCTGAACGCCGACCGGGAGCCCGGCCTCGTCGTACCCGGCCGGGAAGGAGATCGCCGGCAGGCCGGTGAGGTTGCCGGGGAAGATGAAACGCATGATCTCGGTGACCTGGCCCAGGTCGGATTCGTCCCCGGCGATGGCCGCGGGGTGCATGGGCGGGGCGACCAGGCCGGTGGAGGGGGTGAGGATGGCGTCCACTTCACCCAGAGCAGACTGAAAGTGGGCCATGGCGCGGCGGCGCACGCGCTGAGCCTGGAGGTAATCGACGGCGCTCAGCGCGCGCCCGACCGCTAGGTTCGTGCGCACGGACGGGGCGAAGTCCTTGAGGTGCTCGGCGAAGTACGGGGCCAGGCATGCCACCATCTCCGCCAGGATGGTGACGGCGTGGGCCACCCGCGCGGCGTCCAGCTCGGGGAGGGTGATCTCACGGATGGCTGCGCCGCATTTAGCCAGTTCGGAGAGCATGCGCTCGCAGCCGGCCGCCATCGCCGGCGTGGCATGGCGCGCCCAAGGCCAGTAGACCCCCAGGGTCAGGCCGTGCAGGTCGCGCTCCCGCCAGCCATCCAGCTGCGGAGCGGGCTGGCGCTGGGAATACGGGTCCTGGGGATCGGCCCCGGCGATCACGGCATAAGCCAGGGCAGCGTCCTCGACCGTGGCTGCCAGCGGGCCGATGTGGCTCACGCTCCAGGCAAGCGGGAATGCGCCGTGCTCGCTGACCCGCCCGAAGGTCGCTTTCAGGCCGACTACGCCGCAAAAAGAGGCCGGGATGCGGATCGAGCCGCCCCCGTCGGCGCCGATAGCCACCGGGCACAACCCCGCCGCCACGACCGCCGCCGGGCCGCTGGAGCTGCCCCCGGCGTTGTGTTCGACGTTATAAGGGTTGCGCACCGCGCCGTGATGTATGTTGAAACTGAGCGGGTTGATGCCCACTTCGTACATGTTGGTCTTTCCCAGCAGCAGGGCCCCGGCCTGGCGCAGCCGCGCCACCACAGTAGCGTCCTCCCGGGCAGGCTGGCGGCCCAAGAAACGGGTGCCTACCGTGGTCGGGTAGGGGGTCATGTCCATCTCGTCCTTGATCGCCACGGGCACGCCGTCAAAGAGGCTGAGCGGGCGTCCGGCTCGCAGACGTTGGGCGGATTCCCGGGCCTGTTTGCGGACCTCCTGCGCGTCGCAGGCGATGAAGAAGCGCATGGGCGGGTCGCCGGCGTCGCTCTGCTGAATGGCGTTCAAGACCCGTTCGGCGACACCCTCCGGCGTAAGGCGACCGTCGCGATAGGCCCGGGCGTAATCGCGCACCCGGGCAAAGGCGAAGCCCGCGGGAGGCCCGGCCTGGGCAGGCAATTGCTCGAGCTCCGGCAAGGGAGCCCTGGACGGCACCTCGCCGGCGGGAGACTGGCCGGCGTACGGCAGGAAGGTGGGGCCGTTTTCCAGCTGCAGCCCTCGCAGCTTGTAGATGCCGCCGTCGCGCAGCAGGCGGCCCATCAACAACTCCTTGCCCAGCGGGTTCTCAACCAGCCCGGCAAAAACCCGCAGCGCCGCGCCGCGTAAAAGGGGCAGGTCCAGCGATTCAAGGTCGTATTGGTTACCTTTGGACATGGGGCGGCCTCTACTCTTTAATTGTCAAGGTTGATGGAGAAGGGGGGGTGGGCGGGCAAACCGCCCAAATTCCCCAAGGCTAAAGAAATAGAAAAAGGGTGTGCCTTTGGATTTTACCAAGGAGCACACCCGATCGATTAAGAATCTTTCTTCTTTTTCTTGTTGGGTTTATCGGCGTCGGGCGGCATACCCTCCGTGCCGGGACCGTACTGGTAGACCGAACGCCAGGGAAGGTAGTGGGTGGCGAAGACATCGTCGTAGAGCACTTCGCCGTCCCGGTAGACCGTGCGGGTCACGGTCACGTCGGCGCCCTGGACCTCCCAATCGACCTGTTTGACCTCGCCTTTCGAGAGCTCGGGGTTCTCTTCGTAGAGCGGTTCGGGTGGATCGATGGTGTTGTTCAGGCCGGTGGTGGTCCAATCGACCGTGCGCCCGTCGGAGGTGGAATAAAACTTCCAGGTCAGGCTGTTGTTCGAAACATAAGTCTCCATCAACAGCCAGTAAGGGCTGTCGTTGGTGAACTTGAAGTCCACCAGCGGCACGTACACGGTGGCATCCAGGCCGGCCCATTTGGCGTCGTGCCCGCCGGTGGGAGTCTGCTCGTAATAATACACCCGGTAAGCGTGCGGGTGGCGTTCGACGACCGGATAGCCGGCGAAGAAGACCGTGCGGAACAGGGTGGTGCTGACCTGGCAAACCCCGCCGCCTACGCCCTTGATGGTGCGGTCGCCGAAGATGATCCAGGCCTCGGCGTAGCCGTTATCGAGGCTGACGTCGCCCAACACATTGGCCATCGAAAACGTCCCTCCCGGGGGGACGAATATGCCGTGGAAGCTGCCGGCGGCGGTCCTGATGTTTTGAAGGCGCTCGCCGATGGAGCCGTAAAAATAGGTGGTTTCGGCGTCCACCAGCTCCGTGATGCCGAGCTGCTCGGCGGTGGCGTCGTCGCCGACCATAGGCTGAGTGACAACCAGCTCCAGGTTAATGTTGTGGTCGCCGCGCAGCAGTTTTTCGTTGATCGCCTGGATGGTGGCGTCCACTGCCAGGGAGCGCCCGGTCACGGAAGGCTGGATGACCTCCAGCTGGCGGGTGTCGTCGTTGAAGATCATACGGGCGTTCTGGCTCTGGCGGGCCAGGTTTGGGGCGATGCCTTCCAGGAAGGAGCGCAGGCCTTCGGCCTGCAAACCCACCTGGTAGCGCTCGCCGCCGGCTTCATCCACGACGCGCTCGATGGTCAGCATCTGCGCCAGGACGTCCGGCTGGAAGGTCCACGGACCGGGATCGCCTTCAATGGCGTCGGGCACCTTCAGGGTGAGCGGCTCGCTGAGGATCCGGCGGGCCAGGGCGGCCTGTTCTTCCACGTCCAGGATCACGGGCGGATTCTCGTGGATGGTCAGGGGCACTTCGCCGTCCTGCAGGCTGAGCAGCTGGGCCTGGAGCGCGCTCAGGGTTGCGGGTATGTCGAGGGAGCGTCCGACCTGACCCGGCTGCACGACGACTTCGACCCCGTCCACGCGCAGCGAGGCTTCGACGGTGGGCAGGTCGGTCTGCCCGGCGACCTGCTCCAGGTAAGCGCGCCCGGCGCGTTGATCGAACACGTATTGGGGCGACAGGCTGCTGCCGTAATACCAGGCGTAGAACTGTTCCGCCAGGCGGAGGATGGGGCTGCCGCGGCGTCCCAGGTTGTAGGCGGATAGGGCGGTCGATTCGGGGTCCAGGAAGAAGCCCGTCTCAGCCGGGGCCGCGACCCAGAGCTTATCCCCATCGCGCAGCAAGATGCGCCCGTCTTCGGGGAAGTTGAGCCGTTCCGCCAGCGTTGCAGCGGCCTGTTCCGGGCTCTGTCCCGAGACATCGACGCCCATGACGGAAACGCCGGGATAGATCTGGCCGCGGTGGCTGAGCTGGAAGCCCACGATCAGGGCAACCATGAGCAGGGTGAAGATCAGCGTTCCGCCGACCAGCGCGGCGAGCGCCTGCGAGATGAAGCTGCCCGGGCGCTGCAAGGTAGAGGTAGTTGCGTATTGGCGCATAGGTTGTTAGACGGCCGGGGCGGGGCTTTGGTTCCCGAAAGCGGGCCCCGGCGGCGATTCACTCCTGTGGAAAAGGCGGCCGGACGCCGCCTTTTGAAGTTTCATTCCGAATTAGTGCATTAATTGTACCAAAAAGCATGATTCATATCGAAAATTAGCTTCCGCCTCACCCAGCGTCCTCCCAGCTGTACAATACGCCGCTGGAAGAGGGGGATTTGGTTGTATGGAGCCTTGGCTTATCTTCTTCCCAGGGAGAGGGATTATTCTCCTGCTTGACAAACTTCCAATATCCTTGCTGCTACTGCGTTCAAATCGTCGAGCACTTGCTCATTGCGGAACCGGATAACGTGATGGCCCTGACTTTCCAACCACTCCGTCCGCACAGTATCAGCTTCTATCTTGGCAGCATGGATATCTCCGTCCAGTTCAACCACCAACCTGACGGCGGGGCAATAAAAGTCGACGATGAAGGAGCCAATTGGGTGTTGTCGGCGGAATTTGTATCCGCCGAGGTTGCGGCCGCGCAGTATGGACCACAGCTTCTGTTCGGCGGGAGTTTGAACCTTGCGCAGCTGGCGGGCCTTTTGGCGGGTTTTTGAGGGGATACGATGTTTAGGTTCTGGCATCGGGTTACCAGATCTTGATTTTACCGCCTTCCAGGGCCTTGTGTACGAATTCAGGAGGAATTGGCATTGATGAAGAGGAAAATCTACTGTATTTAGGCAGGCAGCTTCTCCTCATGTAAACTTTCCCGCAAGAGAAGCCGCTTGGATGATAGGCAGCTAGCCTACCAGAAAGTGAGCTATTCTCATCCAGGCAAGGCGATAAAACCGTAGAGCCAATACTCCTCTCCCTTGAGGGAGAGGCTGGGTGAGAGTGGTTTGAGGAATTTTTTCGGCCAGCTGTCTGTAAGCCATTCATGGGTTACCTGGTTGAAGTATGATTGAGTTAGTCTGGATTTCGCCCCCTCACCTAACCTCTCCCCCAACGGTGTATTCTTCCGTTGGGGGAGAGGGATCTGGCCGTACGGAGACAAGGCTCCTAGTCCTCCCGGTTAGAGACCGGGATAGGGTGTTTTGACGGATCCTTCGGTCAGCGGTCTGTGAGCTATTCATAGATCGCCAGTTTGAAATTCGTTTGAGTTAGCAGGTTTCCCCCTCACCTAACCTATCCCGGCGACGCAAAGCGTCGCGGGTGGAAGAATACGCCATCGGGGGAGAGGGACCTGGTTGTATGAGGCCAGGGCTCTTCGCGATTCCTGGGAGCTGCAAAGCGCAGGT